>NZ_BAFW01000082.1 GCF_000308535.1 Nocardia cerradoensis NBRC 101014
GTCCCCGATCGGGCGCACCCCGCGTTCGAACCCGGCCACCTACACCGGCGTCTTCGACAAGATCCGCACCCTGTTCGCGGCGACCACCGAGGCGAAGGTGCGCGGTTATCAGCCGGGCCGGTTCTCCTTCAACGTCAAGGGCGGGCGGTGCGAGGCCTGTTCCGGTGACGGCACGTTGAAGATCGAGATGAACTTCCTGCCGGATGTGTACGTGCCCTGCGAGGTGTGCCACGGCGCCCGCTACAACCGGGAAACCCTCGAGGTGCACTACAAGGGCAAGACCATCGCCGAGGTACTCGACATGTCGATCGAGGAGGCGGCCGAATTCTTCGAGCCGGTGACCTCGATCCACCGCTACCTCAAGACACTGGTCGATGTCGGCCTGGGATATGTGCGGCTCGGCCAGAGCGCCCCGACCCTGTCCGGTGGTGAGGCACAGCGCGTGAAACTGGCCGCCGAACTGCAGAAGCGGTCGACCGGGCGCACCGTCTACATCCTCGACGAGCCGACCACCGGCCTGCACTTCGAGGACATCCGCAAACTGCTCGCGGTGATCAACGGACTGGTCGACAAGGGCAATACGGTGATCGTCATCGAACACAACCTGGACGTCATCAAGACCTCCGACTGGGTGATCGATATGGGTCCCGAGGGCGGCTCCGGCGGTGGCACCGTGATCGCGCAGGGCACCCCGGAAGATGTTGCGGCCGTTGCCGACAGCTACACCGGCCAGTTCCTGCGCGAGGTCCTCGAGAAGCCGGCCGCACCGAAGAAGACGACCAAGCCCAAGAAGGCGACGGCTGCCAAGGCGGCGGCGAAACCGGCCGGGCGCCGGAAGGCCGCTGCCGTAGGCTGAGCCGCGAGCATCGCGCGACGGACTCGCCGGACTTCCGGTGGGTCCGCCGCGGCTCGAGGTTCAGACGGCGTCCCAGCTGTCGGCGCCGCGGCGCCGGCCGAGCTGCCGGCGCCGGAAGAAGACCTCTTCCACCGAGACCGAACTGGCGGCCACGGCTCGGGCCACCGTGGTCAGCCGCGGGTCGTCGCCGCGTTCGTCCAGATGCCATTGCACACCCGCGCGGCGCTCCGGCGGCAGCATCGCCCAGCGGCTGCCGATCCGCTCCTGGACCGAATGATCGCCGGCGGCAACGATATCCAGCAGGACGGGCCAGAGATCGGCCTCGGTGGCGTGCGAGGGCAGCGCCGCGATCGTGGCGTCGGACTGCTGCGCGAGCATAGCGGCCAGCGCCGGCCGCATCGTGGGATCGAGCTGTGCCAGCAGGGCGAACAATCCGCGCCACGGCGGCGGATCGGAGCAGCCCTCCAGGCCCTGCAGCAGGGCGGCGGCCACCGCGGGATCGGTGAAGATCGGCAGTGCCGCCATCGCAGCCAGGGCGGCCGGACGCAGGGTGTCGAAGAAGACGGCCATATCGCGCACCGCCCGGCCGTGGATCGCGGTCGTCACCAGATTGCACAGCACGGCGGGCGTCCCGACGCCCAGCACGATATCGCCGACGTCCGCGACGACGTCGGCGTCGCAGCGCGCGAAGATCGACAACGCCGCCAGCCGCAATTCCGGCGACCCGTGCAGGACGGTCTGGATCATGCGCGGCATCCGGCGCGCCGGGCCGTTCAGCAACTGGCGCAGTACCGAGGTCAGGGCGCTGGTCGAGAACGCGAACGACGCCGAGAAGATCAGGCCTTCGTCGTCGGGCACGCCGCGCTCCACGGCCTCGATCAACCGTGGCGAGGCATAGCCGAGAAACGGCCCCGCGGTGATGTAGTCGCGCCGGCGCAGCACCTCGTTGACGATCTGCACGATCGGTTCCGGCGGCGCGATATCGGCCAGCTCGCCGACCGTGCGCGGATCCAGATACGGCGCGCAGTCGGCCGCGTAGCCGATGCCCAGCAGCGCGACGGTTTCGGCGGCCTTCTTCGGATGGTCGACGCCCACCGCGCCGGCCGCGCGCCCGGTCAGCGCCGGCGGCACCAGTTTCTGCACCAGCGGCATCGAGATGCCGAGCGGGATGATCGGCACCAATCTGCTGATCCGCCTGAAGGTTTCGGCATGCTGATCGAAGACGATCGCGGCCATCCGCTGCTGTAATTCGTGCAGATTCCGGGCGCCGAGCCGTTCCAGATACGCGAGTCGCTCCGGCGGTACGTGCAGGGTGCGGGCGAGCAGGATGAGCTGAGCGCGGGTAACCGGATCCGTCATCAGTCCAGCAGGTTCCCGAACATGATCTTCTTCGCCGGGGTGCGCAGCGGCCGCGGCAGGGCGCTGATCATCGCGTCCACCGACTGCGACAGCGCCCGCGCCTCCTCCTGACGCGCCTGCGTGAACAGCAGCAACAGGTCGGCGCACTCGTGATCGGTCAGTAGATCCGTGGCGGCGGTCGGGCCGCCGAGTTCGTGGTCCAGATCTCTTCTGGCGGTCATGCTGCACCCCGGTATCGTCACGTCTTCCGCTGGAACGTACCCATGAAGACATTCGGCGAATCATAGAAGGCGGCTACCGAGCGCCGAAGGCGAAAATGCCCGCGTTGGGGCAAGTCACCGCGAGAAGGCGGTGGTACTCGAGCGCGATAACGACCAACCGGTCCGCACGCCGCCGCCCGTCCGCCGCACACGCCTGCGACGATCGGTCTATGGCGATCCCGACTGCATTCACCGATATTCTCTCCGTCCGCCACCCGATCGTGTCCGCGCCGATGGGTGGGGAAGCGGGCGGGGCGCTGGCCGCCGCGGTGTCCGAGGGTGGCGGCCTGGGGCTCGTCGGTGGCGGTCGCGGGGATCGGGAGTGGGTCGAGCGCGAACTGCGGCTGGTGCGCGAGAACACCACCGCGCCATGGGGAGTCGGCTTCCTGAGCTGGGCGATCGACCGGACCGTCCTGGACCACGCGCTGTCGTTCGATCCTGCGGCGGTCCTGTTGTCCTTCGGCGATCCGCTGCCGCTGGCCGCGACCGTCCGGGACGCGGGTGCGGTGTTGATCGTCCAGGTCACCGATGCCGACGAGGCGCGCCGGGCGCTGGACGCGGGCGCGGATGTGCTGGTGGCGCAGGGCAGCGACGCCGGCGGGCACTGCGCCGCCCAGGGCATCGGAACCCTCTCGTTCGTGCCGACGGTCGTCGATCTGGCGGGTGCGGTGCCGGTGCTCGCCGCCGGCGGCATCGCCGACGGTCGCGCGATCGCGGCCGCCTTGGCGCTCGGCGCGGCCGGGGCGATGGTGGGTACCCGCTTCCAGGCGACCCACGAGGCCCTGGTGCCCGCCGATTTGGGCAAGGCCCTGGTGGATGCCACCGGCGGCGATACCGAGGTCAACTGGACTCTCGACATCGCCCGCGGCGCGCCGTGGCCGGAGAAGTATCCCGCCCGCACGTTGCGCAACACCTTCATCGACCGGTGGCGAGGCCGCGACGACGAACTGCGCACCGACGAGGCAGCCCTGCGCGAATACCGTGACGCCGCCGCCCGCAACGACCTCACCGCCGTGCCGGTGTGGGCGGGCCAAGCCGTCGACCGGATCACCTCGATCGCTTCGGCCACCGAACTGGTGGGCGTTCTCGCAGAAGAGACAGAAGCGGCTCTGCGTCGAATCGCAGTGCGCGACAACTGATCCGAGCCAACGCGGGTCCCCGTCGAACGGTGTGCCGCCGGCGAGGCTCGCCCGGCCCGGACACCCTTGACGCCCGACAACGCATCGACCATTATGAACAGACGTTCATGAACGCTTGTTCATAACAATGACGAGGAGATCGTGATGACCCACATCGTCAACACCGCGCAGTCCGAGGCGTGGAACGGATACGAGGGTGAACACTGGGCCGACCATGCCGACCGCTACGACGCGGTGAACTCGGGCATCAACGAGCCGTTGCTGGCCGCGGCGAAAATCGCGCCGGGGGATCGCGTCCTCGACATCGGTTGCGGCAACGGCCAATTGACGCGGGCGGCGGCGCGCAGGGCGGCCTCGGCGACCGGGGTCGACCTCTCCGGGCCGATGCTCGCGCGGGCACGCCTGCTCGCCGAAGCCGAAGGCGTGCACAATGTCTCGTTCGAGCAGGGCGACGCGCAGGTGTTCGGCTTCGCACCGGGCTCCTACGATGTGGCGACGAGCCGGTTCGGCATCATGTTCTTCGCCGATCCGGTGGCGGCGTTCACCAACATCTCCCGTGCGCTGGGGCCCGGCGGGCGGCTCGCGGTGGCGGTTCCGGCCATGGCGGACTCCGAGATCGCCGGCGTCTTCGCCGCCGCCGCGGCGCATCTGCCCGGTTTCGAGGTGGGACACGGCTTCAGTGCCTTCGCCGATGCCGCGGCCACCGCCGACCTGCTCGGCGCGGCCGGATTCGCCGATGTCGGAAACGAACTCGTCGTCACCGACAGCGTCTGGGGCGCGGATGTCGACGATGCCACCGAATTCGTCGTCGGCTGGGGGCCCGTGCGATATCACCGGCTGCGCAACGATTTCGGCACCGACGCCGAGGTCCGCGCAGCCGTCGCCGCCGCGCTCGCGCCGTTCGCCGGTGACGGCCCGGTCCGGTTGCGCGCGGCCTCCCGGCTCGTCACCGCCACCGTCGCACTACCGTAGGTCCCATGTCACCCCGACGGGCGGCGGCACTACACGACCGCGACGACCACGACCTGCGTGCGCATCTGATCGCCACGGCCGAGAAGTTGTTCGCCGAGCGGGGCGCCGCCGGGCTCACCGTGCGCGCCATCGCCCGGGCCGCCGGGGTGTCCGACGGGGTGCTCTACAACCATTTCGACGACAAGGAAGAACTGCTCGCCGCGGCGCTGCGGGCCCATGTCGAATCGGTGGATCGGAGCTTCCCGCCGCTACCCGTCGCGGGCAGCGGCGAACTCGCGGAGAATCTGGCGGTGTGCCTGCGCCAGGGGCTGGCCCTGCATCAGGCGGTATTACCGGTGTTCGCGGGCCTCGTCACCCAGCCCGCGGTCCTGGCCAGATTCGCCGAAACGGAAGGCCGGCAACGGATGTGGCGCGAACAGCTGGTCGAGTATCTGCGCGCCGAACGTGAACTGGGCCGAGTCGCGGCCGATGCGGACGTCGACGCGGCCGCCGCCGTCCTGATCGGCATCTGCCACGACGCGGTGCTGTCGTCGTTGCTGTCGGGAACGCCGCGCCCGTTCGTGCCACCCCCGGTCGAGGCCGTCGTCGCCACCCTGTTGTCGGGAATCGCCGCGCGGTGAATGCGCGACGCACATGTGCCGCCGGCAGGCCGAAGGAAGCACCGCTGAGCGCGTCCGGCGGCCGTCCGTCGTCGCGCCGGCCGGGCCATTCTCGCGCCCGGCCATAGCGCAGCGGATCTCCGTGCCCGCCGCATACGACTTCGGCGACCCATGGCGTCGAGGGACTGCGCGGAGTGCGGCTGCGATCAGCGCGGCCAGGCCGCCAGCGGAGCTTGCCGCGCCGGACAGGGCCTCAGCTCAGTAGACCGGCCCGGTGTACTTCTCGCCCGGTCCCGCGCCCGGCGCATCCGGATGCGCCGACGACTCCCGGAACGCGCGCTGCAGCGACTGCAGACCCTCGCGGATGGGTCCGGCGTGCGGGCCCAGATATTCGACCGAGGCCGTCACCAGACCGGCGAGTGCCGTGATCACGCGGCGGGCCTCGTCCAGATCGCGGCGAGGGCTGGAGTCGGGATCCTCGTCGGCGAGGCCGAGCTTCTCGGCGGCCGAGCTCATCAGCATCACCGCGGCCCGGCTGATCACCTCGACGGCGGGGATGTCGGCCAGCTCCCGCACCGTTTCCTGATCGGCGGACTCACTCAGGGCCGACGGGTCGCCGGCATGCTCGCTCATATCCGTAGCATGTCATCGAGTTCGCGTCGACGGGTTGCGGGGGCGGCCGATTGGGAGTAGGGGCGCCCACGGTGTTAAAGTGGTCGGCGACGACCGCCCCGGTCCTGTGCTGGAACCGATCCAGTGCACCGGTTCGGGGCTGTAAGTGGAGCCCGACTCCCACCATCGGCCGGCCTGCGTGCCAGGTTCGATGGTCCGGTCACCCGCCGTATGCGGCGGGTTCTCGCTCGGATCCGTCCGTGGCGAGGTCGAGGTGGCAGTCCTGTTGGTGGACGCCCGCGGCGACCGGTCGACATTCGGGCCCCGTGGCGGTGAAATACCGCAACGGGGCTTTCGTGTTGGGTATGGGGTTGCAGTTGTTGCTCGCGGTCGTTGGATGACACCGCTTGACCTAGGAGGCCCCATCAGCACTGAGACCCGCATCAACGATCGCATCCGCGTGCCCGAGGTCCGACTCATCGGACCGGGGGGTGAGCAGGTGGGGATCGTGCGTGTTGAAGATGCACTACGCGTCGCCCAAGAGGCTGACCTCGACCTCGTCGAGGTCGCACCGGACGCGCGTCCACCGGTCTGCAAGATCATGGACTACGGCAAGTTCAAGTACGAGACCGCGCAGAAGGCGCGCGAGTCCCGCAAGAACCAGCAGCAGACCGTGATCAAGGAGCAGAAGCTCCGTCCGAAGATCGATGACCACGACTACGCGACCAAGCGGGGACACGTGATGCGGTTCCTCGAGGCCGGGTCCAAGGTCAAGGTCACCATCATGTTCCGTGGTCGCGAGCAGTCGCGTCCCGAACTCGGTTTCCGGCTGCTGCAGCGGCTGGCCTCCGATGTCGCCGACCTCGGCTTCGTGGAGACCTCCGCCAAGCAGGACGGCCGGAACATGACGATGGTCCTCGCACCTCACAAGGGCGCGAAGACCCGGGTGAAGGCGCAGACCGCCGCGCAGCAGACCGCGCAGCGTGGTTCGGCGCCGGGCAGTTCCGCGCCCGCTGGGGGCGACGCTGCGGCCGGTTCGGCGCCCGCGCCGGAAGCCGAAGCGGCCAGCCCGCAGTAAACCGATACAGCACCGGCGGTATCGCACGACGCGATGCCGCCGGAACGAGACAAGATTGAGGAATCCATGCCGAAGATGAAGAGCCACAGCGGCACCTCGAAGCGATTCAAGGTGTCCGGTCGCGGCAAGCTGCTGCGCCAGCAGGCGAACCGTCGCCACCTGCTCGAGCACAAGTCCAGCCGCCGGACTCGTCGTCTGGACGGCACGGAGGTCGTCGCGCCCGCTGACGTCCGTCGCGTGAAGAAGCTGCTCGGTATCTGAGCGCGCTCGCGCACCGTTCCCTCTCCCAACCTGTGGGCGCCGCCGCGCCCCTCGATCGAACAAGGACTGACCAGTGGCACGCGTCAAAAGGGCCGTCAACGCTCAGAAGAAGCGCCGTTCCGTGCTCGAGGCCTCCAAGGGCTACCGCGGGCAGCGCTCGCGGCTGTACCGCAAGGCCAAGGAACAGCAGCTGCACTCGCTCACCTACGCCTACCGGGACCGCCGGGCGCGCAAGGGTGACTTCCGCAAGCTGTGGATCGCGCGCATCAACGCCGCGGCTCGGCTCAACGACATCACCTACAACCGCTTCATCCAGGGCCTGAAGGCCGCGGGTGTCGAGGTCGACCGCAAGATCCTCGCCGAGCTCGCCGTCTCCGACGCCGAGGCGTTCGCCGGCCTGGTGGCGGTGGCCAAGGCCGCCCTGCCGGAGGATGTCAACGCCCCGGCCGCCTGAGCTGGGACCAGTTGACCAACACGTCGAAACGACCCGCGGAGCGCGGCTCCGACGACCGGACGAATCCGGAACTGTCGGAACGCAATCCGCGGGTCGTTTCCGCTGTCAAACTGCACCGCTCCGCCTCGCGTCGCAAAACCGGCCTGTTTCTGGCCGAGGGCGCCAATTCCGTGGCCGCGGCCCTCGATACCGAGCGGGTCGAGGAGCTGTTCTACTCGAGTCGCGCCGCCGAACGCGAACACGAACTGGTGGCCACGGCCGCCGCGCTCGGAGTCCGCACCAGCCTGGTGAGTGAGCGGGCCGCCGAACATCTGGGCGAGACCGTCACGCCGCCGGGTTTGGTCGCGGTGTGCCGGCTCGTGGATGTGCCGCTGGGGCAGGTGCTTTCGGGCACCGCGTCGGCACGTGACGCGGTGGAAGGTGCAGCGGCCTCGGCTCGCATGCTGGCGGTGCCGGTCGAGATGTCCGATCCGGGCAATGCGGGAACTCTGATTCGCGTGGCCGATGCCGTCGGTGCGAACGGTGTC
Organism: Nocardia cerradoensis NBRC 101014; assembly: GCF_000308535.1. GTDB lineage: Bacteria > Actinomycetota > Actinomycetes > Mycobacteriales > Mycobacteriaceae > Nocardia > Nocardia cerradoensis. Next base: position 8,118 of record NZ_BAFW01000082.1, read on the forward strand.
GTGCTGGCTGGGGATTCGGTGGATCCGCACAACGGCAAATGTGTGCGCGCCTGCGCGGGCAGCCTGTTCCACGTCCCGATCGCGCGCGACCGCGATATCGACGCGGTGCTGACGACCCTGCGCGACAACGGCATCACCGTCCTGGCCACCACCGCGCGCGGCGAGGTCGACCTCGACGATGCCGAGGAGCTGCTTCGCACCGCGGGCGAATCCGGCGGCACCGCATGGCTTTTCGGCAACGAGGCGCACGGGCTGGACCCGGCCGTCGCCGCCCGCGCGGACCATCGCATCCGCATCCCCATCCACGGCCGCGCGGAAAGCCTGAACCTGGCCGCCGCCGCCGCGATCTGCCTCTACGCCGACGCTCGGGTACGCCACCGCCCATAGCACCCGCTCAGCTCCAGCGCGACAGCCACGGTGCCCGGTCCGTCACGCAGACCGTGCCGGACAGCTACGACGTGTCGGCGGGTGCCGAATACGACTGTGGGCGCCGGATATTCGTATCCGGCGCCCACACTTTTCTCGATCAGTCGCGCGGGTGCGCCAACTCGATCACGTGGTCGTCACCGGTGCCCGCGGCCAGTGTCAGCGTGGAGGTGGTCGCCGGGTAACCGGCCGCCACCACCGTGTAGTCGCCGACCGCCAGATTGGCGAACAGGTAACTGCCGTCCGCGTCGGTGGTGGTGCTGTCGATCACCGCACCTCCCGCATCGACGAGGGTCACCCGGGCATCGCGCACCGGACCGTGGGCGCCGTGTACGACACCCCGCAGCTGGGCGCCGCGCGAGAGCACCACGTCGAGCTGGGTGATGCCCTGGCCCGCGACCTCCGCCGGCAGCGCGACCGGCTGGAACGTGGCGGCGTTGACGGCGACGGTCACCGATCCGGGAACCAGTTCGGTCAGCGCGTAGTCGCCCTCGGGACCGGACGCGCCCGCCGCCAGCACATCGCCGCGGCTGTCGGTGACGATCACCAGCGCATCGGGCACCGGGGTGCCGTCGTCGGCCGCTCGCACGGTGCCGGCCAATCCGCTCATACCGCTCAGGCGCACATCGTGTTCCAGCGGTCGGGCGCCCACGGTGATCGGCGTGGCCTGCGGCTGGAAGCCGTCGGCGGAGGCGATCAGCACATAGGAACCGGGCTCCGGTGCGTCGAGCGCGTAGTGCCCGTCGCCGCGGGCGATGGCGCGGCCGATCTGGCGGCCGGTGGGAGAGATCAGGGTGAGCGCGGTGCGCGTCACCGGCGAGCCGTCACCGGCCTGGACGCGGCCGTGGATCGTGATTCCGGTGCTCACGAACTCCTCCGGCACCAGGCCCGAGGCGTCCTCGGCCATGACCTGGGCCGAGAGCACCGGCTCCGGCCCCGACTCGGCGGCCTGAGCCAGCGCGCCACTGGTCCGCAGCGCGACCTCCTTGATGAACAGGGTCAGCAGGAAGGCGACGAGCGCGATGGGTGCCGCGATGAGGAACACATCGGCGATGCCGTGACCGTAGCCGTCCTCGACGACCGTGCGAACCGGGCTGGGCAGTGCGGCGAGATCCGGGATCCGGCTGCCGCCGCCCATGGCTCCGGCCGCGGCCGGGTTCAGGTGGCTCAGCCCGTCGCTGATGTAGTCCTTCACCCGCTCGGCCATCACCGCGCCGAGCGCCGAGACGCCGATCGCACCGCCGAGGCTGCGGAAGAACGTGACCAGTGAGCTGGCCGCGCCCAGTTCGTGCGGCGCCACCTGGTTCTGGGTGCACAGCACCAGGTTCTGCATCGTCATACCGATGCCCAGGCCCATCATCGCCATGTAGATCGCCACCAGCCAGTAGTTGGTGTCGTAGCGTATGGTGCCGAGCAGGCCCAGGCCCGCGGTCACCAGGAAGCCGCCGGTGACCAGCCACGCCTTCCACCGGCCGGTGCGGGTGATGATCTGGCCCGACACGGTGGAGGAGATGAACAGGCCGCCGATCATCGGGATGGTCATGATGCCCGACATCGTGGGCGATTCGCCGCGCGCCAGCTGGAAGTACTGGCTGAAGAACACCGTGCCCGCGAACATCGCGACGCCGATGAACAGCGAGGCGGCCGAGGCGAGGCTGATGGTGCGGTTGGCGAACAGGTGCATCGGCACGATCGGCTCGGCGGCCCGCAGTTCGGCGAAGACGAACAGCACGGCCAGTGCGACGGCGCCGAGCACCATCACCAGGGTCTGCCAGGAGGCCCATGCGTACTTGTCGCCGGCGAAGGTGACCCACACCAGCAGCAGGCACACCGCCGCGGTCACCAGGAACGCGCCCAGCCAGTCGACCTTCACCTCGCGCCGGGTGACGGGCAGACGCAGCGTGCGCTGCAGCACGATCAGCGCGACCACCGCGAACGGCACACCGACGTAGAAGCACCAGCGCCAGCCCAGCCAGCTGGTGTCGGTGATGACACCGCCGAGCAGCGGGCCGCCGACGGTCGCCACCGCGAACACCGCGCCCAGATAGCCGCTGTAGCGGCCGCGTTCGCGCGGCGAGATCATCGCGGCCATCACGATCTGGGCCAGGGCGGACAGACCGCCCGCGCCGATGCCCTGCACCGCGCGGCAGGCGATCAGCATGCCCGGATTCTGCGACAGGCCCGCGACCACCGAACCGGCCACGTAGATCAGCAGGGCGATCTGGACGAGCGCCTTCTTGCTGAACAGGTCGGCGAGTTTGCCCCACAGCGGGGTGGTGGCCGTCATCGCGAGCAGGGAGGCGGTGACGACCCAGGTGTAGGCGGACTGTCCACCGCCCAGCGTGCCGATGATCTTCGGCAGCGCGTTGGTCACGATCGTGGAGGAGATGATCGCGACGAACATGCCCAGCAGCAGACCGGACAGGGCCTCCATGATCTGCCGGTGCGTCATCGCCGCCGCTTCACCCGTGTCGGGGGATCTGCGCGCGGCGTCGTTCGCAGAGGTGGTTGCCATCGTTCTCTTTCCGGAAGCGGTCGATGCGGCGGTCGGCCGGTTGGGCCGATGTCGCCGCAGCAAGAGGTGTTCGGGGGATATCAAACAAGTTGATTAACGAAAGTAACTATAATCCTGTGAGAACGCTGCGCAAAGGCCGAAAGGGCGGTGTGCTCGATCACATCGGCGCGGAAGGGGCGAAATGCCTGGTCAGTCGTCCTGGAGGCAGGCGTTGATTTCCTCGGCCCAGCGGGTCGGCACCGCGTCGGGCCCGATCACCTGCATGGCCGTCATCACCGTGATGAGCATGCCGGTGGCCATGAATCGGCGGGCATCGTCGGCGTCGGCACCGGCGAGTTCGCGAACCAGATCGTAGATGCGGCCGAAACGCTCGCGGACGTTGTCGCCGATCGCCGGATCGGCGCTGGCGGAGAAGCCGTGCAACAAGAGGAGCGGCAATTCCCGTTCGGCGAGAAAGGTCTCGTATCCCTTGCCGAGCGCCTGCAAGGCTTCCTGGGCGGTCGCGTTCGCCGGGGCGTCGGAGCGCGCCGCGCGGAAGACCTCTTCGATCCGCCCGCAGGCCTGGTTGACCGCGGCGACGAACAGTCGCTCCTTGGTGCCGAACAGCCGGATCACGTAGGGCTGCGATACTCCGGCGAGCCGGGCGATCTCATCGGTTTTCGTTGCGGCGTAACCGGTTTCGGCGAACGCGGTGACCGCGGCGGCCAGCACCTGCTCGCTGCGCTCGGCTGCGGTCAGGCGCGTGCGGGTCGATTCCGCCATGGTCCTCCTTACGTCGTCCGACGGTCACGGTAGTCGTGGTGCGGGTGGGGAGGGAGCCCGCACCGTTACCTGTTGACATGTTATCAGCGGATGCATACTCTTTCGACATCAAGTTATCAGTCGATAACAACAAAGGATCTGCGATGACCTCCACCCTCGAAACCACCCCCCGGGCCGGCACCTCCGGCCCCCTCCGCCGACCGTTGGGCGCTGTCCTGGCCGCCGTCGGCATCCCGATGTTCATGGTCGCGCTGGACAACCTGGTCGTCACGAACGCGCTGCCGGTGATCCGCACCGAACTGAACGCCTCGCTGAGCGACCTGCAATGGTTCGTCAACGCGTACACCCTGTCCTTCGCGTCGTTGCTGCTCACCGCCTCCGCGCTCGGCGACCGCTTCGGTCGCCGCCGGATATTCCTCGCGGGCATCGCACTGTTCACCGCCGCGTCGGCGGCCTGCGCCCTGGCGACCGAGCCGTGGATGCTGGTGGCCGCGCGCGCGATCCAGGGATTCGGCGGCGCGGCGGTCATGCCGCTGTCGTTGACGCTGCTGTCCGACGCGGTGCCGGAGAAGATGCGCAGTGCCGCGATCGGCATCTGGGGCGGCATCTCCGGACTGGGCATCGCGGTAGGGCCGGTGGTCGGCGGTGCTGTCGTCGGTGGCCTGAGCTGGCAGTGGATCTTCTGGCTGAACGTGCCGATCGGCATCGCGGTGCTGCCCTTCGCGGCCCGGGTGCTCGGTGAATCCTTCGGCGGCGCACGGCGTTTCGATCCGCTCGGACTGGTGTTGTCGGCGGGCGGAGTGCTGGCGATCGTGTGGGCGGTCGTGCACGGGGCCGACGACGGCTGGACCTCCGCGCCGGTGCTGAGCGGACTGCTCGGCGGGGCCGCGCTGCTGGCCGTCTTCATCGCCTGGGAGCGGCGAACCCCCGCCCCGATGCTGCCGCTGCGACTGTTCCGGTCGCGTGCCTTCCGCGTCAGCAACATCACCAGCTTCACCTTCGCGGTCGGTGTTTTCGGTGCGATCTTCCTGATCTCGCAGTACTTCCAGGTCGTGCGCGGCTACAGCCCCTTCGAATCCGGTCTGCGCACCCTTCCCTGGACCGCCGCGCCCATGGTCGTGGCCCCGCTGGCGGGCCTGCTCGTCGGACGGATCGGCGCACGCACCATGCTGGTGGCCGGGCAGGTGATGCTCGCCGCGGCGCTGGCCTGGATGGCGACGGTGAGTACGGTCGACGCCGGCTACGACTCGTTCATCGGCGCCATGGTGCTCGGCGGCGTCGGCATGGGCCTGACCTTCGCGCCCAGCGCGACCGTCGTCATGGCGAGTGCCGCCGCCGAGGATCGCGCCATGGCCTCGGGCACGAACAACACCATCCGCGAAGTGGGCGTCGCGATCGGTGTCGCGATTCTGGCCTCGATCTTCGCCTCCCACGGGTCGTATGTGAGTCCGCAGGGATTCGTCGACGGGCTGGTTCCGGCCGTGTGGACCGGCGCGGTGATCGTGGCGGTCGGGGCCGTGATCGTCGCGCTGCGGCTGCCGCGCCACATCGTCGCGATCGAGGCGCCGGCCGGTGCGCCGGACCCGGGCCACGACGACGCTGTGACCGCATCGGCCCACGCGTGACATCGGGTCCGGCGCGCGGTCGGTGCCCGGGCCGGGAGGCCCGGGCACCGATTGCCGGTGTTCGGGCCGATGCCGCGGAACGCCCGAACGCCGGAAATATCCGTGTGAGGCGGCCTGCCGACATCGCCTACGATTCGACCAGCGACAATAGTTGGCATCGCGGAGTCGTGTATCGCATGTGCCGATACCGATGCGCGCGAGCAGGTAACCGCACGGACCCGACCAGCCCAGGGGAGAGACGAACCATCGTGGCCGACGAGAAGGATGCAGCCGAGCAGTCAGCGACGCCGGCGGAGGCGCTCAGCGAAGAGGCTCTCTCCGCTGCGGCCGCCGCCGCGGAGAAGGCGTTCGCGGCCGCGGCCGACCTGGATGCGCTCGCCACCGCCAAGACCGAGCATATGGGCGGCAAGTCGCCGATCGCGCTGGCTCAGCGGGCGATGGGCGGACTGCCCAAACAGGACAAGGCCGATGCAGGTAAGCGCGTGAACGTGGCCCGTGGCCGCGTGTCGGACGCCTTCGAGGCCCGCCGCGCCCAGCTGCTCGCCGAACGCGACGCCGCCGTCCTGGTCGCCGAGGCGATCGACGTGACACTGCCGGCCCGGCGGGGTCCGATCGGCGCGCGTCATCCGATCACGGTGATCTCCGAGCAGATCGAGGACGTCTTCGTCGGCATGGGCTGGGAGGTCGCCGAGGGCCCCGAGGTGGAGACCGAGCACTTCAACTTCGACGCGCTGAACTTCCTGCCCGACCACCCGGCCCGCACCATGCAGGACACCTTCCACGTCGCGCCGGAAGGCTCCCGCCAGGTTCTGCGGACCCACACCTCTCCGGTGCAGGTGCGCTCGATGCTGTCGCGCGAGCTGCCGATCTACGTGGTCTGCCCGGGCCGGACCTTCCGCACCGACGAACTCGACGCCACCCATACCCCGGTCTTCTCCCAGGTCGAGGGTCTGGCCGTGGACAAGGGCCTGACCATGGCCCATCTGCGTGGCACGCTGGACGCCTTCGCGCGGGCGCTGTTCGGACCTGATACGCGAACCCGCATGCGCCCCAACTACTTCCCGTTCACCGAGCCCTCCGCCGAGGTCGACGTGTGGTTCCCGGACAAGAAGGGCGGCGCCGGCTGGGTCGAATGGGGCGGCTGCGGCATGGTCAATCCGAAGGTGCTGATCGCCAGCGGGATCGATCCCGAGGTCTACAGCGGATTCGCCTTCGGTATGGGACTCGAACGCACCCTGCAGTTCCGCAACGGCATTCCGGATATGCGTGACATCGTCGAGGGCGATGTGCGCTTCACGCTGCCGTTCGGCATCCGCGCCTGAGTCCGGCCCACACCCACCACCCGAGAACCTTCATACGAGGAAGCGAAACGTCACGTGCGAGTAGCGCAGTCCTGGCTGACGGAAACCCTGCAGCGGACCAACCCCGGCTGGTCGCTGACCCCCGAGGAGCTCGACGCCGGCTTCGTCCGCGTGGGCCTCGAGGTCGAGGAACTCGACACCCTGCGGCCGGTCACCGGCGATATCGAGCATCCGCTGGTGGTCGGCCGGGTCGCCGAGATCACCGAGCTGACCGAGTTCAAGAAGCCGATCCGGTTCTGCAAGGTCGATATCGGCAAGCCGGAACTGCAGGAGATCGTCTGCGGCGCGCGCAATTTCGCGGTCGATGACCTCGTGGTCGTGGTGCTGCCGGGCGGTGTGCTGCCGGGTGGATTCGCCATCAGCTCGCGCAAGACCTACGGCCACGTCTCCAACGGCATGATCTGCTCGGTCGCCGAACTCGGTATCGGCAAGGATCATTCGGGCATTCTGGTGCTGGAGCCGGGCACCGCCGAACCGGGCGCCGACGCCAACGAACTGCTGGGCCTCGACGACACGGTGATCGAGCTCAACATCACCCCGGACCGGGGTTATTGTTTCTCGGTGCGCGGCCTGGCCCGCGAACTCGCCTGCGGTTTCGACCTCGACTACGCCGATCCCGCGGTGCGCACGCTGCCCGACGACGAGGCCGACGCGTATCCGGTGACGGTCGAACCGGAATCCGGCTGCACCCGGTTCGCGGTGCGCAGGGTCACCGGGGTCGACCCGAACGCGGTGAGTCCGTGGTGGTTGCAGCGCCGGCTGCTGCTGGCCGGGGTCCGCCCGATCTCGCCCGCCGTCGATGTCACCAACTACGTGATGCTCGAACTGGGGCAGCCGCTGCACGCCTTCGACGCCGCGAAAGTGAATGGGCCGCTGGTGATCCGGCGCGCGCACACCGGTGAGACGCTGCGCACCCTCGACGAGGCCGAGCGCACACTCGACGCCGAAGACGTTGTGATCACCGATGATTCGGGTGTGATCTCGCTGGCCGGCATCATGGGCGGCGCGAGCACCGAGGTCGGCGACGACACCACCGACATCCTGCTGGAGGCCGCGACCTGGAATCCGCTGGCGGTCTACCGCACCGCGCGCCGGCACAAGCTGGTCTCGGAGGCGGGTAAACGCTACGAGCGCGTGGTCGATCCGGAGATCAACGTCGCCGCCCTGGACCGCGCCGCCTCCCTGCTGGCCGAAATTGCCGGTGGCACAGTCGAATCCGCGCTGACCGACGTGCGGCTCCCGGTGCCCGCCACCGAACCGATCCGGATGGACATCGATCTGGCCGACCGCACCGCCGGCGTCGTCTATCCCACCGGTACCTCGGCGCGCCGGCTCGCGCAGATCGGCTGCTCCGTCGAGGTGAGCGTCAGCGAGACCGGCCACGGTCAGCTGGTCGTGACCCCACCGAGCTGGCGGCCCGATCTCACCCAGCCCGCCGATCTGGTGGAGGAGGTGCTGCGGCTCGAGGGTCTGGAGCAGATTCCCTCGGTGCTGCCGAAGGCTCCGGCCGGGCGCGGCCTCACCGCCGTGCAGCGCCGTCGCCGGGCCGTCAGCCGTGCGCTCGCCTTCTCCGGCTGCGTGGAGGTGCCGGCGCCGATCTTCATGACCGCCGGGGTCTTCGACACCTGGGGTCTGGACGCCGACGATCCGCGCCGCAACACCATGCGCGTGCTGAACCCGCTCGACGTGGAGAAGGCGGAACTGGCGACCACGCTGTTGCCCGCCCTGCTCGAGGTGGCCGCCCGCAACATCTCCCGGGGTGAGCGCGATCTGTCGATCTACGGCATCGCCGAGGTCGTCCTGCCCGGTCCGGACACCCACGCGGTGGCCGAACTGCCGGTCGACCGCCGTCCCACCGACGAGCAGATCCGCGAGCTCATCGAGTCACTGCCCGCCCAGCCCGTGCACGTCGCCGCGGTCCTGACCGGTCGGCGCGAACCGCGTGGCCCGTGGGGACCCGGCCGGGTCGCCGAGGCGGCCGACGCGTTCGCCCTCGCCGATGCCGTCGCCGATGCCGCCGGCGTCACCATCGAACGCCGCCCCGCCGCCTACCTGCCGTTCCACCCGGGCCGCTGCGCGGAACTGCTGGTCGACGGCACGGTGGTGGGCCACGCCGGCGAACTGCATCCGGCTGTGCTCGAGCGCAGCGGGCTGCCGCCGCGCACCTGCGCGCTGGAACTGGATCTGGACGCGCTGCCGC
>NZ_BAFW01000081.1 GCF_000308535.1 Nocardia cerradoensis NBRC 101014
CTCGAGCCACTCCGGCCATTCGGGTTCGACGATGTCGAGCAGGATCAGGCCCGCGCCGACGATGTCGCGGACCCGATCGCCGATCGTGCGGTGATGTTCGACGTAGATCGGTTCGTCGTCCGTGTCGACCTCGACATACGGCGTCCGGTCGAAATAGGGGATCGTGGCGCGCAGTCCGTCCGGGCCCGGATCGTCGGGGAAGATCCACCGCATCGGGTGATTCACCGAGAACACCCAGCGCCCGCCCGGCCGCAGCACCCGGGCCACCTCCCGCATCACCTGGGCGGCATCGGCGACGAACGGGATCGCGCCGAATGCCGAACAGGCCAGATCGAACGATTCGTCCGCGAACGGCAGCGCCTCGGCTCCGGCCTGTACCAGCGGCACCCGCGGGCCGCCGCGCGCCATGGCCGCGAGTCCGCGGTCGAGCATCGCCCGCGACAGATCCAGTCCGACCGGATGCGCGCCCCGGCCGGCGAGCCAGCGCGAACACGGCGCCGATCCGCAGCCGATCTCGAGCACCCGGCGCCCGGCGACCTCGCCCAGCAGATGCCAGTCGCCCTCGTGCAAGCCCTCCGGGCACCAGACGAATTCTCCGGCCTCGGAGTCGACGCCCAGGAAATCGGCGTGGGTCTCGTGGTACTGCGCGGCGTCGGCATCCCACCAGCGCCGGTTGGCGCGCTCGCTGGCGGCCGAGCCGACGCTCGTGCGGGTCACGCGCGCGGTGCCCAGCAGGGCGTTGGCCTGGGCGTGGCGCGCGTCGTCGAGGAGAGCCGGATGCGGGTCGTCGGACATGGTTCGCAGCGTATGGCACGGCCGGCGCGGGTCCTCGCGGACGCCGTCGGGAGGTGCCCGCCGGGGTGCGCGCGAGCGGGGCGATCACTCCCCGGCCGTGACGGGTACCACACTGTGCGGGAACGGTGTTCGGAGCGGACGTATGATCATGATGCGGGCGGGGACCCGTGTTTGCTTGGCGTAACTCACGTCGCGTACGCTGTTTCCCGCGAGTGTCTTCGGCATTTGCGTAGCCGCTGTCGGTACTGTAGCGCTCGGTACCGGGCGCAGGGGTTACGGATTTCGGAAGTCGCCCGCGGGCTGTGATTTCGCAGCCGGTGCTGTGAGTTTCTGCAGTGAGTACAGCGTTGTGCTGTGTCGCAGCGATGTGCTGTGCATGGCCGTCAACGTAGTTCCACCGCTGTGACTTCACAGCAAAACCGAGAGTTCCAATGTCCACTACCGACCACAATCCGTCCGGAGCAACCCAACATATGCCCACCACCGTCACCTCGCCGCAGGTAGCCGTCAACGACATCGGCTCCGCCGAGGACTTCCTCGCCGCCATCGACAAGACGATCAAGTACTTCAACGACGGAGATATCGTCGAAGGCACGATCGTCAAGGTCGACCGCGACGAGGTTCTGCTCGACATCGGTTACAAGACCGAAGGCGTCATCCCTTCCCGCGAACTGTCCATCAAACACGATGTCGACCCGGCCGAGGTCGTTTCCGTGGGCGATGAGGTCGAGGCCCTCGTTCTCACCAAGGAGGACAAGGAAGGCCGCCTGATCCTGTCGAAGAAGCGGGCTCAGTACGAGCGGGCGTGGGGCACCATCGAGGAGCTCAAGGAGAAGGACGAGGCCGTCAAGGGCACCGTCATCGAGGTCGTCAAGGGTGGTCTGATCCTGGACATCGGCCTGCGCGGCTTCCTCCCGGCGTCCCTGGTCGAGATGCGCCGCGTCCGCGATCTGCAGCCGTACGTCGGCAAGGAGATCGAGGCCAAGATCATCGAGCTGGACAAGAACCGCAACAACGTGGTTCTGTCCCGCCGCGCCTGGCTGGAGCAGACCCAGTCGGAGGTTCGCAGCGAGTTCCTGCACCAGCTGCAGAAGGGCCAGGTCCGCAAGGGCGTCGTGTCCTCGATCGTCAACTTCGGTGCGTTCGTCGATCTCGGCGGCGTCGACGGTCTGGTGCACGTCTCCGAGCTGTCCTGGAAGCACATCGACCACCCGTCCGAGGTCGTCGAGGTCGGCATGGAGGTCACCGTCGAGGTTCTCGACGTCGACCTGGACCGCGAGCGGGTTTCGCTGTCGCTCAAGGCCACCCAGGAAGACCCGTGGCGTCAGTTCGCCCGCACCCACGCCATCGGCCAGATCGTGCCGGGCAAGGTCACCAAGCTGGTTCCGTTCGGTGCGTTCGTGCGCGTCGAAGAGGGCATCGAGGGCCTGGTGCACATCTCCGAGCTGGCCGAGCGCCACGTCGAGGTGCCGGACCAGGTTGTCGCCGTGGGCGACGACGCGATGGTCAAGGTCATCGACATCGACCTGGAGCGTCGCCGGATCTCGCTGTCGCTGAAGCAGGCGAACGAGGACTACCACGCCGAGTTCGACCCGTCGAAGTACGGCATGGCCGACAGCTACGACGAGCAGGGCAACTACATCTTCCCCGAGGGCTTCGACCCCGAGACCAACGAATGGCTCGAGGGCTTCGACAAGCAGCGGGAAGAGTGGGAAGGCCGCTACGCCGAGGCCGAGCGTCGCCACAAGATGCACACCGCTCAGATGGAGAAGATGGCGGCCGACGCCGCCGCCGAGGCCGCCAACGGCGGTGCCTCCGGTAACTACTCCTCCGAGAGCGGCGCGCAGAGCTCGTCCTCCAGCTCCTCCGAGCCGGCCGGCGGTTCGCTGGCCAGCGACGCGCAGCTCGCCGCGCTGCGTGAGAAGCTGTCCGGCAACGCGTAATTCGCTGAGCTGACACGAAGGCCCCGGTCCATCGGACCGGGGCCTTCGCCCATCTCCGGGCTGCCCATTCAGTCCGTCGTCACCGCGTCGCTACCGCCGGTCCATTATTCTCGGCGAGGATCTGCCACTGTCCTCTGTCAGCCGGCACGGTCTCGTCGGCTGACGCGGTCTTGTCATCCGGCACTGTTGTTTCAACCGACGTGGAAGGTCTCGGCACCGGCATGGGTCTGTTCGACGGCATCAAGAGGCGTGATTTTCTGGCGAAGGCCATGGCGGCCGGTGGGGTCGGGGCGCTGGCCGCTTGGGCGAACCCGATCATCGAGCGTGCGCACGCGGCCGACCCGGCGGGAATGGGCGGGCTCGGTGATATCGAGCATTTCGTCCTGCTGATGCAGGAGAACCGCTCGTTCGACCACTACTTCGGAACCCTGTCCGGCGTACGGGGTTTCGACGACGCCTCGCCGGCGTGGAAGCAGTACGGCTACGCACCCGGCGTCGGGCCCACCGCCGACGGGTTCATCGTCCCGTTCCGGCTCGACACCACCCGCGGCGCGACCCTCGACGGCGAATGCGTCAACGATCCCGATCATTCCTGGGGCGGTATGCACGAGGCGTGGAACGGCGGCCGCAACGACCGCTGGATGCCGATGTCGGTGGCCAGTGTCGGCGCTGCCAATGGTCCGGCGGCCATGGGGTATTACACCCGCGCCGATATCCCGATTCACCACGAGCTGGCCGATGCGTTCACCCTCTGCGACCACTACCATTCCTCGGTCCTCGGCCCGACCGACCCGAACCGGCTGTACTGGATCTCCGCCACCATCGACCCCGATGGTCTGGCCGGCGGGCCGCTGGTGGAGACGCCGACGCTGATTCCGCAGAACGCCTACAGCTGGCGCACCTACCCGGAAAACCTGTCCGAGGCCGGCGTCGACTGGAAGATCTACAACAACCGCGATGTCGGCCCGATCTCGTCGGTGATCCTCGACGGCATGATGGGCTGCTTCAAGCAGGCAGCGGACCCGAATTCCGAACTCGCCCGACGCGGCAAGGCCCCGGTGTATCCGCAGGACTTCGCCGCGGACGTGGCCGCCGACCGGCTTCCCTCGGTGTCGTGGGTGATCCCGCCGCTGTTGAACTGCGAACATCCCGCGCTGCCACCGGCATTGGGCGCGGTGGGCATCATGCAGGTGCTCGACATCCTCACCTCCAATCCGAAGGTGTGGGAGAAGACCGCGCTCATCGTGAGCTACGACGAGAACGGCGGCTTCTTCGATCATGTCACCCCTCCCACCCCGCCGCCCGGCACGCCGGGGGAGTATCTGACGGTGGATCTCGGCCGGGTGCCGGCGGCCAAGGGTGTCGCGGGCCCGATCGGATTGGGTTACCGCGTCCCGTGCTTCGTCATCTCGCCGTATTCACGCGGCGGGCTGGTCGCCTCGCAAACCTTCGACCACACCTCGCAATTGCGTTTGCTGGAACGCCGTTTCGGTGTGGAGGTGCCGAATGTGACCGCCTGGCGGCGCAGCGTCACCGGCGATATGACCTCGGCATTCGATTTCGGTTCCACGCCCGATTCCGTGCCGCCGCGAATTACCGATCCGAAACCGAAATCGGATGCCGCGCTCGCGCAATGCGGGCCGAATATCGCGCTCGGTACCGAGGATAAGGGAATTCCCTATCCGGTCCCGCCGAATGCGATGCCGAGCCAGGAACCGGGCGCGCGCCGGAGCCCGAGCGGCCTGGTGTGAAAAACGGGCGGCCCACCGCATCCGAGGTGGGCCGGCGAACGTTCGAGGTACTGATCAGCTCGCCGTGGCGGGAATCCAGCGGGTGGCGCCGCTCCGGCTGCGCATGGCCGCGAAGCTGTGCCGCGCCGGGCTGAGTAGGGCGGTCAACCACGAACGGCGATGTTCGGCCAGTGCTGCCGCAACGGCGGGTATCCGAATGCAGTGCACGGTGCCTGCCAAACCCAGCCGGTGGCGACCCGACTGGATGTGTGTGGTGCCCAATGATCGTCCTTCGCTAGCTCGGTTGGCCTGGATCGCCCGCGGCGAAACAGTAGCGGAACAAAAGTGTGGGGCTGCGGATTTTGCGTGACTTCGGGCCCGGCGTGTCGGAAAGTTGCCGACTCCAGGTCGGTATCGGGCGGAAAAAGTTGCGAATTGATATCACCGGCGTCACGGAATGGGTAATACCGCGCGGATGAGGTGAAAAAGAAACGCGCGATGGGTAATCGGCCCGATCGCCCTGCGGCCGGGGTGGGGACGCGGACGCCGGCAGTGGATGCGAGACTGGGAAAATGTTGCGTATCGGTCTCACCGGAGGCATGGGAGCGGGTAAGTCGACGGTGGCGCGGCTGCTGGTGGAACACGGGGCGGTGCTGGTCGACAGCGACGCCATCGCCCGCGAGGTCGTCGAACCCGGAACCGAGGGCTTGGCCGCACTGGTCGCGGCGTTCGGCCCGGAGATTCTGGCCGAGGACGGCAGTTTGAACCGCCCGGCGCTCGCGGCGGTCGCCTTCGCGGACGAGCAGTCCCGCACGACGCTGAACTCGATCACCCATCCGCTGGTCGGCCGGCGCACCACCGACCTGATCGCCGCCGCGCCCGCGGACGCCGTTGTGGTGCAGGATGTTCCGCTTCTGGTCGAGAACAATCTCGGCGCGATGATGAATCTCGTCGTGGTGGTGATGGCCGACGAGCAGACTCGCGTGCACCGGCTCGAGCAGTTCCGTGGCGTGAGCCGTGCCGACGCGCTGGCGCGGATCAAGGCGCAGGCGAGTGACGACCAGCGGCGTGCGGCCGCGGATGTTCTGTTGGACAACAACTCCGATGCCGAGGCGCTGGCACCGCAGGTGCGGGCGCTGTGGGAGCAGCGGCTGCTGCCCTTCGAACACAATGTGCGCACCCGGACTCCGGCGCGCTCGACCGGGCCGGTGCGGTTGGTCGAGCCGGATCCGCAGTGGCCGGCGCAGGCGCAGCGGCTGATCGGCCGGCTGTGGCTGGCCTGCGGTGGCGACGCGCGCCGCATCGATCACATCGGTTCCACCGCCGTACCGGGGCTGGCCGCCAAGGATGTCGTCGACATCCAGATCACGGTCGCCGACCTCGCGACGGCCGACGCGCTGCGAGATCGTCTGGCCGGCGCCGGTTTTCCGCGGATCGACTCGGTCACCGGCGACAACCCGAAGCCGACGTCCCAGGATCCCGCGGGCACCGACGCCGAGCTGTGGGCGAAACGCCTGCACGGCAATGCCGATCCCGGGCGGCTCGCGAATGTCCATGTGCGCGTGGACGGTTCGCCCGGACAGCGGTTCGCCCTGGACTTCCGTGACTGGTTGCGTGCCGACGCCGAGGCCCGCGCCGAGTACCTGGAGATCAAGCGCCGCGGGGAGGCGGAGGCGACGGGCACGGTGGGACACGAGGCCGTCGAGGCGTACCTGTCGGTGAAAGAGCCGTGGTTCGACAAGGTCTACGAGCGGGTTCCGCGCGCCTGACAAGGGGCGCACCGGCGGATTTTCCCGCCGGGCGCCGCTGCGCTGTCAGTGCGATACGGAGGTGATTCGGTCGATCTCCGCGAGGTCCTCGGCGGTGGGCTGCCACTGCCCGGCCCGCACATTGGCCTCGACCTGTTCGGGTGAGGTGGCGCCGGCGATCACCGAACTCACCGCGGGCTGCGCGGCGAGACTGCCGATGGCGACGTCGAGCAGCGTGATCGACCGTTGCGCCGCGAAATCCTCCAGCTGTTCCACGATGTCGAAAGCCGCGTCCGTGAGTGCGGACTCCCGGCCCCACGCCTGAATTCTGCTGCCTTCGGGCGCGGGCACACTGCGTTTGTACTTACCGGTGAGCAGACCGCTCGCCAGCGGGAAGTAGGGGAGCAGACCGATCCCGTAGTGCTCGAGCGCCGGCACCAGATCGGCCTCGATCCCACGCTGCAGCAGGCTGTATTCGTTCTGCGCGCTGATGAACCGCTCGAGATTGCGGGTGCGTGCGGTCCATTCGGCGTCCGCGGTCTGCCAGCCGGTGAAGTTGGAATGGCCCAGGTACCGGATCTTGCCCTCGTGGACGAGATCGTCCAGCGCGGACAGCGTCTCCTCGATCGGTGTCGCCGGATCCGGGCGATGAAGCTGGTAGAGATCGATCCAGTCCGTGCGCAGCCGGCGCAGCGACTGCTCGACCGCACGGCGGATGTAGCGGCGTGAGCCACGCGCGCCCCAATCCTCGCCGTTGTCTCCGCCGAGGCGGCGCACATCGTTGCCGAACTTGGTCGCGATCACGACATCGTCGCGTCTGCCCTGCAGGATCTCGCCGATTCTCCGCTCCGATTCCCCGTAGGAGTCGGCGGTATCGATCAGAGTGATGCCGTGGTCGAGCGCCGCGTGCAGCACCGCTCTGCTCTGCTCGAGATCGAGCTTCATTCCGAAATTGTTGGTGCCCAGCCCGACGACCGAGACCGCGAGCCCCGAATTCCCGACACGACGCAACGACGACGACTCACCCATGACTCTCCCGGTTCTCGAGGGGACGTGACCGACCTGGCAGGACCCTAGTGGCGTGGGCCCACCGCGGAGAAGAGTTCGGCGCAGCCCGACTCGTTCCCATCATTCAGAGTGGCGGTGCCGGATCTCACCGCCAGCCGAGGGTGATACCGCGGGAGCGCAGCCAGGCTTCGAAATCGTGTCCGTGCGCGGCGATTCCGTCGATGGCGGTGGTGGCGGCCTCGATCGCCTGCTGGGCCTCGGACGCGCTCAGATATCCGGCGGCGTGGGCGGCGAGCAACTCGTCGACGTCGAGCAGAATCGCCTCTCTACCGGTGCGAACCACGATGTCGAGGTAATGGTCGACCGACTTCCACATCTGCGGTCCCGCCGCCGAGAAATCACCGATATCGAGGTAGAAGTCCTGATCGCGCGGGTGGGTGGGGCGGAAGTGAAAGACGGTGGCGCGGAGCGACAGCCGCGGTAGCAGCCACGACTCGAGGTAGTGGAATTCCGGATGATCCGCGGGGCGGGCCATGTAGAGGCCCCAGGGTTCGATCCGATACGTCTCGACCGGCCGCACGAAACCCTTGGGATCGGTATTGGTGGACCCGGCCAGGTCGAAGTACTCGATCTTCGGCCGATGCAGATCGACCACATGCCCCTGCGTCATGCCCCGAATCTACCGCCGCCGGCCCGCGAAACGCCCGCTCGCGCCGCGATTCGATGATCATCGGCGCGAGCGGGTGGTGACGGGATCACAGCCAGTGCAGCGTGACGCCCTGGGTGGTGAGCCAGCGTTCGAAGTTGTGATCATGCGAGGCGATACCGTCGACGACGGCGGTGGCCTGCTCGAACGCCCGCTGGGCCGTCTCGGCCGACACGTGGCCGGCCGCGTGCGCGGCGAACAGTTCGTCGACCCCGTGCAGCTCGCAGACGTGGCCGTTGCGGGCGACGATGTCGATGTAGTGGTACTCGGCCCGCCAGCGCTTCGGCTCGATCTTGGCGAAGTTGCCGATATAGATGTGATAGATCGGATCGCGATCGTGTGCCGCGTTGACGTGATGCATGGTGACGCGGACCGACTGCTTGGGCAGGAGCCAGGTCTCGGTGTAGCGGTAGGGCGGGGTATCGGCCGCCCGGACCAGATACAGACCCCACGGCTCGGCGTGATAACTGTCGACCGAATGGACGAAACCGCGGGAATCGGTTCTGGTGAGATCGGCGATGTCGAAATATTCGACGTGCGGTCTGTGTGCCGTACCCGACGATGGCACCGGAATCGGTGTTTTTCGGCCCGGAATGTTGCGATTCGACGGCATTGGGCTGACTCCATTGGGCGCGGCAGTGCGCAGAGTCCGGGTGACACGTTCAGCGAGGAAACCGGCCATAACACTTGCCCTTCTCGACTTCCGACCGGATCAGCGTACACCCGGGCAACCCCCTCCGGCGGGGTGAAAACGACACGGAATCCGGCTGATTCGGCCGTGTCGTGATCGTCGAGCCGCCCTGCTCTACCAGACATTTCGGGCATCTGGTCGCTTGATTCACTGCTGCGCGCGCGGTTGCCGGGGCAATGCTCCCGCGGCCCCGGCAAACCTCGGGCCGGGCCCGTCGTAATGGTCGGCTGCGGCGCTTCGGTGGCGCCGCTGTGCGGGACTGTGCCGTCCCTATGGGTGAATTGTCGAATTATTCTGCCAGGCAGTGCGTTCGGCCCTTTCCGGCCGAAAGGCGATGGCATGAATCGAATTGTTCGAAATGTCCGAACGAGGCGGCCGTGAATTGTGGTGTCGGTGACGCCGGTCCGGTCGAAATGATCGGGATAGGGCGTGTTCCGGAGGGTTGAACGGGTTCGGCCGCCGGCCGGTTGTGCCGACGTCCGGGACGGCGGCTCCGGTTCGGGGTGGACGATGCCGGCCGGTGTGGATGCGGGCGCGTCGGCCGAGCCCGCAGTGTGGTCCTCGCATCCGGCTGGCCGCTGGTTTTGCCGTGTGGTTGCCGTGAGCGGTCGGCGCATCCGGTGCCGCGGTCGCCGTGACAAGGCGGCGACCGGACCACCCCGGGTCGGGCCGGTGCCTGCCGATACGCGGTCGTGGCCGAAAAATGATCGACGGGTGCGTCGCTGTGCCCGCGATCACGGCGCCGGAACTTGTCAGTGCCGCGGCTTACCCTGGTGACCATGGCTTTCGCAACGGAGATCCCCGCGGATTCGGACGCACCCGGCGAGCAGCCGCTGGCGCATTCGGAATTCCGGCCGATCGGGGCGATCGAACGCTCCGAGGGGCGGTTCGAGGTCGTCAGCGAGCATCGGCCCGCCGGTGACCAGCCTGCCGCGATCGCGGAGCTGGAGCGGCGGTTGCGTGGTGGCGAGAAGGATGTGGTGCTGCTCGGCGCCACCGGTACCGGCAAATCGGCCACCGCGGCCTGGCTGATCGAGCGGGTCCAGCGCCCGACCCTGGTCATGGCGCCGAACAAGACCCTGGCCGCCCAGCTGGCCAACGAGCTGCGCGAGATGCTGCCGCACAACGCGGTGGAGTACTTCGTCTCCTACTACGACTACTACCAGCCCGAGGCGTACATCGCGCAGACCGATACCTACATCGAGAAGGACTCCTCGATCAACGACGACGTGGAGCGGCTGCGCCATTCGGCGACCTCGAGCCTGCTCTCGCGCCGCGATGTCGTGGTGGTCGCCTCGGTCTCGTGTATCTACGGTCTGGGTACCCCGCAGTCCTATCTGGACCGCTCGGTGCAGCTCGAGGTCGGCACCGAGGTCGAGCGCGACCGGCTGCTGCGCCTGCTGGTCGATGTCCAGTACACGCGCAACGACATGGCCTTCACCCGCGGTTCGTTCCGGGTGCGCGGCGACACCGTCGAGATCATTCCCTCCTACGAGGAACTCGCGGTCCGCATCGAATTCTTCGGCGACGAGATCGAGGCGCTGTACTACCTGCATCCGCTCACCGGCGATGTGGTGCGCCAGGTCGACACCCTGCGCATCTTCCCGGCCACCCACTACGTGGCCGGGCCGGATCGGATGGAGCGCGCGGTCGCCGATATCGAGACCGAACTCGAACAGCGGCTCGCGGACCTGGAGCGGCAGGGCAAACTGCTCGAGGCACAGCGGCTGCGCATGCGCACCCAATACGACCTGGAGATGATCCGTCAGGTCGGGTTCTGCTCCGGTATCGAGAACTATTCGCGGCATATCGACGGCCGTCCGGCCGGTTCGGCGCCGGCGACGCTGCTCGACTACTTCCCGGAGGACTTCCTGCTGATCATCGACGAGTCGCATGTGACCGTGCCGCAGATCGGCGGCATGTACGAAGGCGATATGTCGCGCAAGCGCAACCTCGTCGAATACGGATTCCGGCTGCCCTCGGCGGTGGACAACCGCCCGCTCACCTGGGAGGAGTTCGCCGACCGGATCGGGCAGACCGTATACATGTCGGCGACGCCCGGCCCGTACGAACTGGGCAGTACCGGCGGTGAATTCGTCGAACAGGTGATTCGCCCGACCGGACTGGTCGACCCGCAGGTGGTGGTCAAACCGACGAAGGGCCAGATCGACGATCTGGTGCACGAGATCCGCACCCGCACCGAACGCGACGAACGCGTACTGGTCACCACCCTCACCAAGAAGATGGCCGAGGATCTCACCGACTATCTCCTGGGCATGGGTGTGCGCGTGCGCTACCTGCATTCGGAGATCGACACCCTGCGCCGCGTCGAACTGCTGCGGCAGCTGCGGCTGGGCGAATACGACGTGCTGGTCGGCATCAACCTGCTGCGTGAGGGCCTCGACCTGCCGGAGGTGTCGCTGGTCGCGATCCTGGACGCCGACAAGGAGGGCTTCCTGCGCAGCGCCACCAGCCTCATCCAGACGATCGGGCGTGCCGCGCGCAACGTCTCCGGCGAAGTGCACATGTACGCCGACAAGGTGACCGATTCGATGCGCCAGGCCATCGACGAGACCGAGCGGCGGCGGGCCAAGCAGGTGGCCTACAACGAAGCCAACGGCATCGATCCGAAACCGCTGCGCAAGAAGATCGCCGACATCCTCGATCAGGTCTACCGCGAGGCCGACGAGACCGAGGTGGAGGTCGGCGGATCCGGGCGCAATGCCAGCCGCGGCCGCCGAGCCCAGGGTGAACCCGGCCGCGCGGTGAGCGCCGGGGTGTACGAGGGCCGCGATATCGCGAATATGCCGCGCGCGGAACTGGCGGATCTGGTGGCCCAGCTGACCGATCAGATGATGAACGCCGCCCGCGAATTGCAGTTCGAGCTGGCCGGGCGATTGCGCGACGAGATCGCCGACCTGAAGAAGGAGTTGCGTGGTATGGATGCCGCCGGGCTGAAATGAGCTCTCGCGCAGCGTCTTTCCCGCGTACGCGGCGGTGCCCCGGCCGGGCCGGGGCACCCGCGCGGCCCGCGTCAGCTCTGCGTGGCCATCCACTCGTCGACCCGGCGCTCGGCCTCCTCGCGCGAGACGTCCTCGACCCGGGTCATGACCACCCAGCGATGTCCGAACGGATCCATCACCAGCCCGTAGCGGTCGCCGGTGACGAACGTCTGCGGCTCCTCGACCCGGGCGGCGCCGTGTTCGGCGGCGCGGGCGACGACCGCGTCGGCATCGGGGCAGTAATGCACGATGCTGGTGTGCACCCAGTCCGATTCGGGTGCGCGCACCCCGTGTTCGGGGATGGGCATACCCATCTGGATGGTGGAATCGCCGATCGCCAGTTCGGCGTGCGCCGGTTGCCCGTCGGGAAGGTCGTTGCGGCTGAGCACCTTCGCGCCGAAGACCGCGGAGTAGAACTCGATGGCCTTGTTGCCGTCGGGTACGGCCAGGAAACAGTTGATGGAGTGATAACCCTCGGGAATCGGATCGACGTCTTTGCTCATAGGAACAACTCTCGGCCATCGCGGGGAATGGATCTTGTAAGAAAGCGACAGTCTCGACCGCGGCGGGAGACGGGCCGTGCCGGCCGGTGACGAGCGCGCGAAAGGCGCTGCGCTGCCTCCGGTTCCGGTGCCTCCGCCGGAGGTCACCAAGGGCATCCTGCATCCCCGCGAGCAGGCTCGTCACCGCAGGCTGATCCGGTTGCCGGCCGGCCCGCAGACGGCCGAATTCGTCGAGTGGTATTGGTCGGTCTCCTGGGATCTGCGCGGCCGGCCGCCTTATCGGGCGCAGGTGCTGCCGTTCCCCTCGGTCAACGTCAGCTTCGAGCGGTCCGCCACCCGTACCGGCGGATTCGTCAACGGCGTGACCACCGGCAAATTCGTGCGCGAACTGACGGGGAAGGGGGAGACCTTCGCCGCCAAATTCCGGCCCGGCGGCTTCGGCGCCTTCACCGGCATCGACGTCGGCGCCCTGCGCGATACCGCGATCGAGCTGATCGAGGTGCTGCCGGAGGCCGCGGGCCTGACCGAATGCGTGCTGGCCACCGACAGCGCCGAACAGCGCCGCGACATCGTCGACGCCTACTTCGCCCGCGCCGCGCGCCGCCGCACACCCGACGCCAACTACCTGCTGGTCTTGCGGATCATCGCCGCGATGGAATCCGATCCCGATCTGACCCGGGTCGATCAGGTCACCGCCCGTTTCGACATCCCGATCCGCACCCTGCAACGCCTGTTCCGCCGCTACGTCGGCGCCGGGCCGAAATGGGTGCTGCGCCGCTATCGCCTCCAGGACGGCGCCCAGCTGCTGGCACAGGGCCGTACCGACGATCTGGCGACGCTGGCGCTGGAACTCGGCTATTTCGATCAGGCCCATTTCAGTCGTGAATTCGCGAACGAGATCGGAATGGCGCCGCTGGAATACGCACGCGCATCGCTACTGTCACACCATGGCGCACCGGGCGATCCGGCGCCGGATCGCTGATTCGTTTCAGCCGCCCCGGTTCCGGGAATATCCGAACTCATAAGTAGTTGAATGCTGTACTACCAGCCCGGCGGCGGTGCTGCCGGCCGACAGAGGAGTTGGCGATGAGTGTTCTGGTGCTGATCGGGCGCATTCTGTTCGTCATATTGTTCGCGAGTTCGGCGATCGGGCATCTGACCCAGGCCGACGCGATGACCGGCTACGCCCGCAGCAAAGGTGTCCCGATGGCGAAGGAGGCGGTGCTGGGTTCGGGGGTGGTCCTGCTGCTCGGCGCCTTGAGCGTGCTGCTCGGGGTATGGGCCGATCTGGGTGCGCTGCTGCTGTTCGTCTTCCTGCTGCCGACCGCATTCCTGATGCACCCCTTCTGGAAGGAATCCGATGCGCAGGCCAAACAGGGCGAGATGATCCATTTCAACAAGGATCTCGCATTGGCCGGTGCGGCCCTGATGCTGTTCGCCTTCTTCGCCCATGTCGACGATCTCGGCGCCACAATCACCGGACCGTTATTCCACCTCTGATGAACGCGGAACGACCCGCATTCCACATTCGGCGGTTATTGCCTCGCGTATCCGGAAACCGCCGGAATCGGTTCTCTCCGCCGTGAATTGTGAGTTCTCACCATCACGCCCGGGTGCGCTCTGTGCACCCGGGCAATCGCGGTCCGTGCAATTGGTGAAAGCCCTTCTGTGACGAAAATCCCAGGGCCGCAACCGGGTTCACCACTGCGACGACGATCGCAGCGCGACGCCGCCGGATTCGGGATCGGCGCTGGTGAGGCGGGTCGCTCGGCGGCGCGGGCGGCTAATGTGTCCTGGGGATCGCGGGGCGCACCGATGTGATGTATTGCGATTGTCGATGATTCCGGCACGATAACGGTTATGGTCTAGCGCAGTTGCCCGCGCGGGTTTCTGCTCCGGAATTGCGCGCAGGCATCCGCCCACTTGTACGTTTGGAGGAAAGATGACCGCCTACCGGTCCATTGTCGTCGGTACCGATGGCTCGGATTCGTCGTATGTCGCTGTCGAGAAGGCTGCCGCGCTGGCCGGCGACGCGGGCGCCACCCTGTACGTCGCGTGCGCGTACTACCCGACCGACGACCGCGATGTGGCCGCCGCGGCCGACGTCCTCAAGGACGAGGCCTACCAGGTGCGCGGCTCGGCGCCCACCAACGAGATCCTGCGGATCGCGCGGGACAAGGCGGCCGCCGCCGGGGCGACCAACATCGTGGAGCGGGCCGTCGTCGGCGAACCCGTCGAATCGCTGCTGAACCTGGTCAAGGAGGTGGAGGCCGATCTGCTGGTCGTCGGTAACCGCGGCCTCAACACCCTGGCCGGGCGCCTGCTCGGCTCGGTGCCCTCCGATGTCGCCCGCAAGTCGCGCAGCGACGTCCTGATCGTGCACACCGTCCGCTGACGTCCGCATGACCGGCCGCCCGGGGCCTCAGCGCAATGCGCCGAGGACCTCGGGCAGCGTGCCGGTGTGAACCACCGATAATCGCTGGGTGGCACGGGTCAGCGCCACATACAGATCGTTGAGCCCACGCGGTGATTCGTCCAGGATGGCCTGCGGTTCCACCAGCACGACCGCGTCGAACTCCAGGCCCTTCACCTCCGCCACCGTCAGCACCTGCACGGAATCGCCCGCCAGCGAGGCGAATTCGCTCACCGTCGCATGCGGGGCCAGAACCGCCGTGATACCCGGCCTGCCGGCCTCGGCGGCGACGAGTTCGGTGACCGCGGCCAGCGAACCGCCGGCCCCGACCTGCACGGCCTGCGGGGGAAAACCGGATTCCCGGACCGACCGCGGGATGGTCGCCCCCGGATCGATCGCCGCCAGCACATCGGCGGCCACCGCCATGATCTCGGCGGGGGTGCGGTAGTTGACCGTCAGTTCCGTGAGCTTCCAGCGCTGTGCCACATAGGGTTCCAGCATCCGCTGCCACGACGACGCGCCCGCGGGATCGCCCGTCTGCGCCACATCGCCGACCACCGTCACCCAGCGGTTCGGAATGCGCCGCATCACCATTCGCCACGCCATCTCCGACAGCTCCTGCGCCTCGTCGATGATCACGTGTCCGTA
Organism: Nocardia cerradoensis NBRC 101014; assembly: GCF_000308535.1. Classification (GTDB taxonomy): domain Bacteria; phylum Actinomycetota; class Actinomycetes; order Mycobacteriales; family Mycobacteriaceae; genus Nocardia; species Nocardia cerradoensis. The sequence goes on from NZ_BAFW01000081.1 coordinate 15,188, forward strand.
GGTCCAGCTGCGATCGCCGGCGGCCCGCTCGGCGGTCGTCTGGCGATTGCGTACATGCTGGCGTTCGGCGAGCTGGCCGGCGTCGATCAGGTCGTAGGCCATCAGGATTTCCGGATCCAGATCGTCTTCGAGGTCCTGCGGCGCGGAACCGGTCAGGATGTCGAGCGCCTCCTGCGCCTCGGCCAGCTGCGCGCGCCACCGACGCCGTGAGCGCTCCCGCTCCTCGGCGTCGTCGATGCCCAGTAATTCGGCCAGCTCGTCGAGCAGCGGCGCGTCCGCGGCCGCGAACGCCGGCCCGCTCGCCGGGTCGAGGGCGCGGAACAGTTCTTTGCGGTCCTCGGCGCTGAGCCGGTCCGCGGCATGCGCCAGCCGCTCGGGCTCGGCCCACAGGTCGGCGAGCACCTGCTGCGGGGTCAGGATCGGCCACAACTGCGCGATCGCGCGCTGGATGCCGGCGTCGGCGCGCATCTCGTCGCGGATCTCGGTGAGGTCGGCCTGGCTCAGCAGATTGCGCCCGGTATTCGACGGACGGCGGCCGGCGGCGGCATCGGCCTCGTCGACCGTGTCGGCGAACTGGTCCTTACCGATGATCTGCGCCAGCTGGTCGGTCAGGGCGTCGACCACCGAGGCGGCGAAGATCGGGCGGGCCAGGTTGTGCGGTCGGCGCGAGGAGCGGGCCCGGCCGCGAGCGCGGGTGGCGATCTTGCGATCCAGCGTCAGCTCGTACCCGTCGAAGTCGAGGCGAACCGGGTCGCGCGGCACCTCCTGCCGGTCGCGCACCGCTTTCTTCAGCACATCGAGCATGTCGAGCGAACCCTTGAGTTCGCCCGCGCGCAGCGAATCCTCCAGTGTCGCTTCGACTCCCGGATACAGATTGCCGATCGTGGACAACAGCACACCGGTCTCGCCCAGTGACGGCAGCACCTGGCCGATGTAGTCGAGGAAGGTGGAATTGGGGCCGATGATCAGCACACCGGCCTTGTCGAGCTGCTGACGGTAGGTGTAGAGCAGATACGCCGCGCGGTGCAGCGCGACCGCCGTCTTCCCGGTACCCGGACCGCCCTGGACCACCAGGACACTGCGGTGTTCGGAGCGGATGATGGCGTCCTGCTCGCTCTGGATCGTCTCGACGATATCGGTCATATGGCCGGTGCGCGCCGCGTTCAGCGCGGTGAGCAGGGCGCTCTCACTGCCGACGCCACCGTCGTCGGACTCGATCGCGCCGGCGCGCCGGGCCATCTCCAGATCGAGGTATTCGTCGCTGATTCCGGTCACGTTGCGATTGCGCGAGCGGATGTGCCGGCGCCGGGTCACGCCGTCGGGGGCGGCGGTGGTGGCGAGGTAGAACGGCCGGGCCAGCGGGGCCCGCCAGTCCAGCAGCAGGGTGTTGTAGTCGTCGTCCTCGTCGAGGATGCCGAGCCTGCCGATGTAGCGGTACTCGCCCGCGTCGCCGGTGTCCTCCGTGTCCGCAGCCGTCGGGTTCTCGGCCGCCAGATCGATCCGGCCGAAGCACAGCCCGTTCTCGGCGGCGTCGTATTTGGCCAGATCCTCGGAGTAGAGCTGGGTGAACGATTCGCGTTCGCTGCGGGCCTGCGGGGTGCCGCCGGTTTCCAGCAACACCGTCCGCAGCCGGCGCTGTGCGTATTCGCGCATACCGTCCAGCCGCTGATACAGCAGGGTGAGATAGCTCTGCTCCCGCTCCAGTTCGGCGGCGCGATCGGTGGCGGGGCGATCCTCGGTGAGGCGGTCGGGCAAAACGGAACTCCTTGTCACCACAGGGGCCGAGCGGGCCGCGCGCGAAGAGAACGGAATCGTCGAGTCTAGTTGGGGTTCGCCGGCCTCGCCGTAGTCGCAGGTGAACGCGCCGCGAACACGGTAGTGAAATGTTGCACCACCGGGAACGGATCGTAGAAGTGATGCAGGAGTCGCTTCCAGGCCTGATAGTCCGCGGAGCCGCGGAAACCCTCGGTGTGATCGCGCAGCTGCTCCCACTCCACCAGCAGCAGATAAGTGTTCGGTGACTCGGCGGATTTCGACAGCGTCAGCGACCGGAACCCCGGCGCCCGGGCGATCAGGGGGCGCGCCTGCTCGAACGCCGCCTCGAATTCGGCCGTGCGTCCGGGCCGGACGGGCAGCAGCGCGTGTTCGAGGATCATCCGCGGATCTTTCAGGAGGCGTGGGTGTTGTTGGGCCGCCGTCCCAGCGCGTTGCTCTCGGAGGTCGCCGGCTTGGCACGGTACATCGCCAGATCCGCGTCGTGCAGCACGGCTTCGGGAGTGCGCGGATCACCCGGGCGCAGCGCGGTGACACCGATCGAGGCCTCGATGTGGATGCGATGGCCGCGCGCGATGATCGGCTCGGCCATCGTCTGGCGCAGCCGGGTGATCAGTCCGTCCAGATCGTCGGGCTGGGTGCGGCCGGACAGCAGCACCAGGAATTCGTCGCCGCCGATGCGGCCCACCACGTCGTCGGTGCGCAGGCCGCGCTGCAGCCGCTGGGCCACGATCTGCAGCACGGTATCGCCGATCGCGTGGCCCAGGGTGTCGTTGATGGCCTTGAATCCGTCGAGGTCGATGAACAGCACGTTCGACACCGGCGACTGTTCGTCGACGCCCAGCGCGGTCGCCAGCCGCGAGAGCACCAGCGAGCGATTGGCCAGCCCGGTGAGCGGATCGTGGGTCGCCTGATACTCCAATTGCCTTCGGCTGGCACGGAATTCGGTGACGTCGTTGAACGAGGAGACGGCCGGCGAGTCGGGTGCCCCCGGATTGAGCAACCGGCTCGAACCCGACAGCCAACGCCGCTGCCCGTCCGGGCGGTCCACGCCGAACACGTAGCGGGAGATGGTTTCCCCGGTGGCCAGCGTCCGCGCCACCGGGTGATGGCTCGGCGCCAGCGGCTGGGCGTTCGCGTCCAGCAGCGCCAGCGGCAGCGAGTCGATGCGGCGGCCGATCAGATTGTCGCCGTCCTGACCGAAGATGCGCTGCGCCGCCGGGTTGATCGATTCGATCCGGCCCTCGCGGTCGATGACGACCACACCCTCCTCGAGTTGCGACACCACGGCCGTGAAATGGTGTTCGGCCCGGCGCTGCGCGGCCTCGGCCCGGCGCTGCGCGGTGAGGTCGTGGATCACCACCTGATAGGCGAGCCGGTTCTGCCAGACGGTGAGCACCGAGACCGTCTCGACGTCGACGGCCTGGCCGTCGCAGCGGATCAGGGTCATCTCCGCTGTTTCGGATGCGTCGCCGGTCTGATGCAGCCGGTCGATACGCTCGAGCATCGCCGGCACGTCGCGATGCGCCACGAACTGGGCGACCGGATGTCCGACCACCTCGTCCACTCCCGGGGCGGCCAGCAGCCGCACGATCGCCGGATTGGCGAAGACGACGACGCCGTCCTCGTGCACGACGACACCGTCGGGACTGTGCTCGACCAGCGTGCGGTACCGCTGGGCGAGTTGTTCGGCATCCATTACGCCGTCGGACCGGTTCTCACCTGCCTCAACCACATGTAACCCCCTGATCATGGTCTGTTCAGGTCAATTGGCGCACGGGATCATTCTGATGGTGACGTACCGCGGATCACAGTGCGGACGGTATTGGTTCGGTCACAGTTCAGGTTCTAATCGGGCCTGTGAGTGATCATGACAGGTGCCCGTTCCCGCGGTATCGGCGGAGGGTACGCTGTCGGGTTCGGGTTCGGTCCGGTCGGGGGACCGGACCGGGTGTGACGCCGGAGGCAGTGGCCCAGGCCGGGTGTAGGAGCGTGAATGCCGAACACAACCCCGATATCAATTCGAGAATATCAAGATCGTATGCCGATCGCAGGTATCGGCGTGGTCAGCGGTTACGGGTGGGGCCGGGAAACGCTGTGGCGCGGTCTGCACACCGGTAAGGCGGCCGCCCGGCTCTACCCCGGCTACGGCCTCGATCGCGACGAATACGCGTGGGTCGCGCTGGTACCCGACGGCGGCGACGAGTCGCTGAGCCCGAGCCGCTACGCCCGCGCGGTGCATGAGGCCGCGCGCGAGGCGATCGCCGATGCGACCGAACGAGGCTGGCGTCCGGGCGGCACGGTCGGGGTGATCCACGCGATCGTGCTCGGCGATGTGCGGGACTGGGAGGATTTCTACCTCACCGACGACAGCCGCCGCCGTTCCCGCGACTATCTGCGGCTGCTGCCCTCGACCCCGATTTCGCTGCTGATGCAGGAGTTCGGCTTCCACGGACCGTCGATGAACGTCTCGGCGGCCTGCAGTTCGGCCAACGTCGCGCTGATCACGGCGCAGATGTGGCTGGATCAGGGGTTCGCCGACGACGTCGTGTGCGTGACCACCGACCTGTCGGCGAGCCCCGATATGGTCCACCACTTCGTCCAGATGGGCGCGGCGGTGATCGACGCCGATCCGCTGGAGGCGTGCCGGCCGTTCCAGGAGGGCAGCCGCGGGTTCAGCTTCGGCGAGGCGTCGGTGGCGTTCGTCGTCTCCCGGCAGGTGGAGCGGCCGTACTGCGCGATGCTCGGCGGGGCGATGACCAATGACGCTTATCACGTCGTGTCCGTGGACCCCGGTCTGGAGCGGATACTGGACTGTACGCACCGCGCCTTGGACCGGGCCGGGGTGCGCCCCGGGGACGTGAGCTACTACAACGCCCACGGTCCGGGAACCCGGCAGTGCGATGTGGCCGAACGGGCCGTGCTGGCGCGGATCTTCGACGACCGCCCGCAGGTCTATTCGATCAAACCGCTGACCGGGCATTGCATGGGTGCGGCGGCCGGCGTCGAGATCGCGGCGACGGCCCTGGGTTACGAGCGCGGCGTCGTGGTGGCGCCGCCGATCGTGGCCGAGGCGCATCCTCGCCTGCTGGACGGACCCACCCCGTTCGACGGCGGATTCACGGTGAAGACCTCGCTCGGTATGGGCGGGCACAACTCCGTGGTGGTGCTCGGTCCGGCGTGACCACCGGGCCCGCTCGCGGCGGTGCCGACGAGCCCGCCCGCGGTCGTGTCGCCGAACTTGTCGGTGGGTGTGCCTAGCATGGCGTCCGGGGAGATTCTGGACGCCGAATTTCGATCGAGAAGGGACAGCCGGTGGCGGATCTGTTGACCGTGCGCGGAGCTCGGGAGCACAACCTGAAGGGAGTGGACCTCGACCTGCCACGCGACAGCCTCATCGTGTTCACCGGACTGTCCGGGTCCGGTAAATCGAGCCTCGCCTTCGACACCATCTTCGCCGAGGGCCAGCGCCGCTACGTCGAATCGCTGTCGGCGTACGCGCGCCAGTTCCTGGGGCAGATGGACAAGCCCGATGTGGATTTCATCGAGGGACTCTCCCCGGCGGTGTCGATCGACCAGAAGTCGACCAACCGCAATCCGCGCTCGACGGTCGGCACCATCACCGAGGTCTACGACTATCTGCGACTGCTGTATGCCCGCGCCGGAACGCCGCACTGCCCGGTCTGCGGTGAGCTGATCGCCAAGCAGACCCCGCAGCAGATCGTGGATCAGGTGCTGGAGATGGAGCCCGGCACCCGCTTCCAGGTGCTGGCCCCGGTGGTGCGGACCCGCAAGGGCGAATTCGTGGACCTGTTCGACCAGCTCAACACCCAGGGCTACTCCCGGGTGCGCGTCGACGGTGTGGTGTATCCGCTCACCGAGCCGCCGAAGCTGAAGAAGCAGGAGAAGCACGACATCGAGGTCGTGATCGATCGCTTGGCGGTGAAGCCGACTTCCAAACAGCGACTGACGGATTCGATCGAGACGGCGCTGCGGCTGGCCGACGGCATCGTGGTCCTGGACTTCGTCGACCGCGACGAGCACGCACACGACCGCGAGCGGCGGTTCTCCGAGAAACTGGCCTGCCCGAACGGCCACCCGCTCGATATCGAGGATCTGGAACCGCGGTCGTTCTCCTTCAACTCGCCCTACGGCGCCTGCCCGGACTGCACCGGTCTCGGCATTCGCAAGGAGGTCGATCCGGATCTGGTGGTACCCGATCCGGAACTGAGCCTCAACGACGGCGCGATCGCCCCGTGGTCGCGCGGGCAGACCGCCGAATACTTCAACCGGTTGCTGTCCGGCCTGTCCGAGGCGATCGGCTTCTCGATGGACGCGCCGTGGAACACGTTGCCGCTCAAGGCCCGTAAGGCGGTGCTCGAGGGCAGCTCCGACCAGGTGCACGTGTCCTACACCAACCGCTACGGCCGCAAGCGGTCCTACTACGCCGATTTCGAGGGCGTGATGCCGTTCCTGCAGCGGCGGCTGGAGAGCACCGAATCCGAGCAGATGAAGGAGCACTACGACGGGTACATGCGCGATGTGCCGTGCCCGGTCTGTAGTGGTGCGCGGCTGCGCCCGGAGATTCTGGCCGTCACCCTCAACGCCGAGGGCGGGCGCCGTTCCATCGCGGAGGTGTGTGATCTCTCGATCCGCGACTGCTCACGCTTCCTGAACTCGCTCGAACTGGGGGAGCGGGAGGCCGCGATCGCCGGTCAGGTACTCAAGGAGATCCAGGCGCGGCTGGGCTTCCTGCTCGACGTCGGCCTGGAATATCTGACGCTGTCGCGGGCGGCGGCGACGCTGTCCGGTGGTGAAGCGCAGCGGATCCGGCTGGCCACCCAGATCGGCTCGGGACTGGTCGGCGTGCTGTACGTGCTGGACGAGCCGTCCATCGGCCTGCATCAGCGCGACAACCGGCGTCTGATCGAAACCCTCACGCGGCTGCGCAATCTCGGCAATACGCTCATCGTGGTCGAACACGACGAGGACACCATCCACTCCTCGGATTGGGTCGTCGACATCGGCCCGCTGGCCGGCGAGCACGGCGGCCAGGTCGTCTACAGCGGCCCGTACCCGGGCCTGCTCGAGGATCCGAACTCGCTGACCGGCGCCTACCTGTCCGGCCGCGAGGTGATCGAGGTGCCGCTGGTACGCCGGCCGGTGTCGAAGAAGAAGCAGCTCACCGTGGTCGGCGCGAACGAACACAATCTGCGCGGCATCGATGTGGCCTTCCCGCTCGGCGTGCTGACATCGGTGACGGGCGTCTCCGGCTCCGGGAAGTCGACGCTGGTCAACGACATTCTGGCGACCGTCCTGGCGAACAAGCTCAACGGTGCGCGGCAGGTGCCCGGCCGGCACACCCGGATCAACGGGCTCGACCACCTCGACAAGCTGGT
>NZ_BAFW01000080.1 GCF_000308535.1 Nocardia cerradoensis NBRC 101014
TCGGGCGGGGTGCCGGGGCGGCGATCGGAGCTGTCGCGGGCTACCTGATCCTCGCGGTCGCGGTGATCCTGCTGACCGGACTCACCACGGTCGGCCCGAACGAGGCCAAGGTGCTGCAGTTCTTCGGCCGCTACGTCGGCTCGGTCGCCGACGCCGGCTTCTTCTGGGCCCTGCCGCTGACCACCAAACGGCGAATCTCGTTGCGGGTCCGCAACTTCGAGACGCAGAAGTTGAAGGTCAACGATTTCGACGGTAATCCGGTGGAGATCGCGGCCGTGGTGGTCTACCGGGTCGTGGACAGCTTCAAATCCGCCTTCGCCGTCGACGACTACGAGGAGTACGTGCAGACCCAGTCCGAAGCCGCGGTCCGGCACCTGGCCACCGTGCATCCCTACGACGCCGCCCCCGATGCGGTGCCCGCGGCCGTGGCGGCGGCGCCCGCCCTCGCGGGGGCCGGCGACCCGGCTCCGACCAGCCTGCGCAACGGCGCCGAGGTCGCCGAGGAGCTGACCGCGGAACTGCGCGAGCGCACCGCGCTCGCCGGTATCGAGATTCTCGAAGCGCGCATCACGCATCTGGCGTATGCGCCGGAGATCGCTCAGTCGATGCTGGTCCGCCAGCAGGCCGCGCAGGTGGTGGCCGCGCGCAGCCGCATCGTCGAGGGTGCGGTCGGCATGGTGGGCATGGCGCTACAGCGGCTCACCGAGGAGGGAATGGTCGACCTGGACGAGGAGCGGCGGGCCTCGATGGTGTCGAATCTGCTGGTGGTGCTGTGTGGCGATCGGTCCGCCCAGCCTGTGGTCAACACCGGAACGCTCTACTCCTGATGGCCAAGCGCGAGCCCAAGAAGGTGCTCGTCCGGCTCGATCCGGCCGTCCACGAGGCGATAGCCAAGTGGGCGGCCGACGACCTGCGCAGCATCAACGCTCAGATCGAGTACGCCCTGCGGATGGCGCTCGATCAGGTGGGGCGCTCCCCGCGGCGGGCCGGGGAGACCCCCGATTGAAAACAAACCTGGCACCCGTTTCGTCCGGTATTTATTACCAGGTGGTCACGCCTTGAACACAAAATGCCCCAGGAAGTGCGAAAAGGTCACGAATGGGTAGCTTGGTTGGGTGCCAATCGTGTTCGAAACCGGGGGACTGCAGCAGCTTGACCAGACCACGTGGGGGAATCCGGCCACCCGTGACATCATCACGCTGAGCTATATCGATCTGGTACCGGACTTACCCGCCCCGCTGTCCGACATCGACACGTTGCGCCGCCGCCTCACCGAATTACAGGCCGAGTTCGGCTGCCTGATCGAGGCACATGCCATCAGCGTGGACTCCCAGCCGGCCCTGCTGCGGCTGGAGAAGTTCCCGCTGGCCGATCAGGCGACCGGATTGGGCTTCACCGCCGGAATCGTCGTGCCCAAGGCCGGGTGCAGCGCGATCGTGAAGATCATGTGCCCCGAAACCGGCCGGTCCGGCGTCCGCGAGGCCGCGGTCGTGCCGAAGGTCGGCTTCGCGAACATGTTCCCGCCGCATCCGTACGCGCCCGAGGTCAAGGGCAAGCTGCCCTACAACATCGCCGACGACGCGCGCTGGGATCCGCAGTTCCCGGACCATCCACTGACCCGCGCGCGGCGTTGGATCACCCACGTCAGCCGGACCGCGCGCATCGATCCGCGATTCGCGGCGCTGCCGCCGTTCCCGGGCCCGGCGGGTGCGGAGGCGCCGACCGGTAAGGCGCCGACCGGTAAGGCGGCGCCCACGGGTAAGGCACCCACGGGTAAGACGGAGCCACCCGCGGCATCCGTCACGCCGGTGGCCAAGCCCGATCCGGGCAAGACCACGCCCATTCCCGCGCAGACCTCGGTGTCCGACGGCAAGGCGACGGTAGTCGCCGCCGCCGCT
>NZ_BAFW01000079.1 GCF_000308535.1 Nocardia cerradoensis NBRC 101014
ATCGGCCAGGGCCGGGTGACCGCGTCACCGTTCGGCATGGCGTTGGTCGCCGCGACCGTCGCCCACGGTTCGGTGCCGGCGCCCACCATCGTGGCGGGATCCCCCGGGAAGGCGGACCGGACCCCGGATCCCGTGCCCGCGCCGGTGCTGGATCAGGTGAAATCCATGATGCGCGAGACCATTACGAACGGCACGGCCACCAGCCTCGCCGACATTCCGGGCATGCTCGGCAAGACCGGCACGGCCGAATACATCGATGACGCCCACGCGCACGGCTGGTTCGTCGGCATCGACGGTGACCTGGCGCTGGCGGTGTTCGTCGGCGATGCCGGCAGCTCGACGCCGGCGGTCGAGGCGGCCGGACGTTTCCTGCGGAATCAGTAGTAGCGCGCCCCGAAAATGAGTGAAGTTCGTCACATATACTCTCGCTGTATAGCGAACTGATCTCGACCGCATCGCATGGTGGTCACACATATTCCGCACAGATCTCGCTCCGGCGTCAAAGCGGCCCGTCAGGCCCGCTACACTCGTCCGGGAACACGCGCGGGACATGACCCCGCGCGCGGTAAGTCACGGATCGCGGAGAAACTCGGAGTAGTGCCATCGAAACCGGCCAAGTGATCGCAGGGCATTACCGCCTGGTCGAGCGGATTGGTAGCGGCGGCACAGGCGTCGTCTGGCGTGCCGTCGACGAACGACTCGAACGGTCGGTCGCGATCAAGCAGATCCTCACCCAGCCCAGTCTGCCGCCGGGGGAGAAAGAGATCGTGCGTCAGCGCGCGTCTCGGGAGGCCCGCAACGCGGCCCGCTTCCAGCACCCCAACGCGATCGTGGTCTTCGACATCACCGAGCACGAGGGCGATCCCTGCCTGATCATGGAGTATCTGCCGTCGCAGAGCCTCGCCGTGGTGCTGTCCTCGCAGGGGACGCTGCCGCTGCCGCAGGTGGCGCGCATCGGTGAGCAGGTCGCCTCGGCGCTGGTGGCCGCCCATCGCGCGGGCATCGTGCACCGGGACATCAAGCCCGGCAACGTCTTGCTCGGCGACAACGGCACCGTGAAGATCACCGACTTCGGTATCTCCAAGGCCAAGGGAGATGTCAACCTCACCGCCACCGGCCTGATCTCCGGCACCGCGGCCTATCTGGCCCCCGAGGTCGCCCGTGGCGCTGAACCCAGTCCGGCCGCCGACGTCTTCGCCTTGGGCGCAACGCTTTTCCACGCTCTCGAGGGCGAACCGCCCTACGGCACCAATCCGAATCCCCTGGCACTGCTGTACGCCGCGGCCAACGGTCAGCTGAGCCAGCCGCGCAACGCCGGCCCACTCACCGATCTGCTGCTGGATCTGCTCAGCTTCGAGCCGGAGGACCGGCCGAGCATGACCGACGTGCGCGATCAGCTGGCCGATTTCGCGGATCAGGCCGCGGATGCCGAATCGACCCGGATGCTGGCCACCCACCGCGGGGGCGCGCGCCGCCAGGCCACGCGCACCCTGGATCGCCGTACGGCACAGGCGGATATCTCCACCGCGGAGATGATGGCCACCGCGGCGGTACTGTCCGAACCGGAGATGCAGCCGGTCCGGCCCGTCGCGGCCGGCGCGCACCCCACCCGCTCCAATCCGGTGCCCGCCGCCGAGCCGGCGCCCACCCGCAACGCGAAACCGTGGGTGTTCGCCGGTGGTTTCGCCGCCGGTCTGGTGATCGTCGCCGCGGCGCTGTATCTGATGTTCGGCGGCGCGAAGACGGAATCGCCCGGTTCGCAGGCGAATTCGCCGGCGGCGACCGCCACCGCGCAGGCGGGTACCTCGACGCAGAGCGTCGCGGCCGTGGGACAGACCAAGAGCGCCGGTAAGACGGACGTCGGCTCGGCGGCCGGTGTCATCCAGAACTTCTACGACGCCCTCGTCGACCAGAACACCGGCACCGCATGGAATCTGCTCACTCCCGCGGCGCAGCAGGTGTACGGCAGCCAGCAGGCGTTCGCGAGCTACTGGAAGCAGAACCAGATCACCGCGTACAACACCATCGAGGGCGCGCGGGGTGGCGGCAGCAGCGCCAATTCCGATGGCTCGGTGGATATGTCGGTCGCCAGCATCACCTACGGTGGCCAGAACAAGTCGATCGAACTGCGCGTCGTGGTGGGCAGCAGCGGGAAGCTGCTGATCGACAGCGATACGCACTGATCCGGCTGCGGGCGGGTCTCCGCCCACGGGCGGAGGCGTCGATCCGTCCGCGGTAGCTGTTCGCGCCCGGTGCGCTCCCGGTAGTCTCGGGCCGTGAGCACTCGGCAGCTGCTGAACGACGAACGGGCCGAACTGATTACGCTGCTGCGTGATCTGAGCGAAGACGAATGGGAGGCGCCCTCGCTGTGTGCGGGGTGGCGGGTGCGCGACGTGGTGGGGCACCTGCTCTACGACGAGATGTCCCTGCTGGGCTACGCCCGCTTCGCCCTCGGCTACCGGCTGAGCACCGACCGCGTCAACAACGGTCTCGTCGACCGGGCTCGGGATCTCACGCCGGCGCAGCTCATCGAGCGATTCGACAACTCCGGACAGCGCATCACCGGCGTGTGGCCGAGCCTGGGCCTGGCCGACATCCTGGTGCATCAGCAGGACATCCGCCGTCCACTCGGACGCCCCCGTACCATCCCGGCCGACCGCCTGGTCGCGGTGCTGCGCCATCCCGACCCGTTCGCGCGTCCGCGCACCTACACCCGCGGCCTGCGTTTCGTCGCCACCGACGTGGAGTGGTCCGCCGGCACCGGGCCGGAAGTCCGCGGGCCGGGCGAGGCGCTGGCGCTGGCCGCGGTGGGCCGCCCCGCCGCCCTGGAAGACCTCACCGGTGAGGGTGTGGAGACACTGCGCCGGCGCCACGGAGTGTGATGCGCCGCAGCGAACATGGCTTCCCGACGGTTTCGCGGCCCGGATACGGCGTGCCTACCGTCGCAGGCCGTGCATCGGCGAGGCGAGTGCCGGGTCGAAGCGAGCTGGGACGGAATGTCGCTATCGCGCAGCGGTTTCCGTGTCGGCCGTCCAATCGGTGAGTAGGCGCAGGCCGGTCGCGCTCGGAGAATCGGGCTCGACCGTGTGGACGATCAGCGCCTGATCGGGGTCGTCGGGCAGTCTCAGCGTTTCGAAGCCCAGGCCGAGCCGGCCGACCACCGGATGCCGGTAGACGTAGCGGCCGTGGGTCTTGTCCTTCACCTCGTGGCGCGACCACAGCCGCTCGAAATCCGCATCACGCCGCCGCAATTCGTCGATCAGCGCCGCGATGCCGTGGTCGCCGGGATTGCGGGCCGCGTCCAGCCGGAGATAGGCGACGACGTCGGCGGCCTTGGCCGGCCAATCTTCGTACAGTTCGCGCATTCCCTCGTCGAAGAACACCAGCCGCGCCAGATTGCGCTGCTCCGGCGGCAATGCGCCGAAATCGGTGAGCAGCGCGGCCGCCGCACGGTTCCAGGCCAGCACATTCGTGCCGCGGCCGACGATGTAGGCCGGGGCCTCGGAGCTGTCGAGCAGCCGCCGCAAACCGGGCCGCACCTGCTGTGCCGCAACGGGTTCGGTGCCCGACCACGGACGGGCCAGCCGGTACAGGTGGTCGCGTTCGAGCGGATTCAGCCGCAACGCCCGCGCCACCGCGTCCAGCACCGACTCCGAAAAGTGCAGCGTGCGGCCCTGTTCCAGGCGCACGTAGTGATCCACACTCACCCCGGCCAGCAGTGCCAGCTCCTCGCGGCGCAGACCCGGCACCCGGCGGCGGGTGCCGTGCTCGGCCAGACCTACCTCCTCCGGACGCAGACGGGCACGGCGCGATCGCAGGAATTCCCCGAGTTCGGCGCGTCGATCCAGGCTCATGCGGCAAGTATCGGGCGCCCGACCCCGCTCGGCCTGGTCACCGTATGCCCAGGCTCGGCACGCACTGGTAGCCGGCGACACCGGTGACGAATCTGGATTTCGGCGCCGCCACCGGGGCGGCGCGAACGAAGGAGACGCATCGATGAGCACCACTCGCCGCTTCGGCAGCACCGGAATGGACATCACCCCAGTGGGTTTCGGCACCTGGGTGATCTCCGGGCCCGGCTGGCAGTATTCGTGGGGCAGCACCGACGACACCGATTCGGTGGCCGCCATCCGGCACGCCGTCGCTACCGGACTCAACTGGATCGACACCGCGGCCGCGTACGGACTCGGGCATGCCGAGGAACTCGTCGGCCGCGCCCTGGCCGGGATTCCCGAGCGGGAGCGCCCGTACATCTTCACCAAGACCGGCCTGATCTGGGACGACGGCGACGACCCGAACGGCCCGCCGCTGCGGGTGATGCGGCCGCAGACGGTCCGCCGCGAACTCGAGAATTCGCTGCGCCGCCTCGGCACCGACCACATCGACCTGTACCAGGTGCACTGGCCCGATACCGGCGCCCGCTTCGTCTACGGCGCCGAGGGCGAACCGACCGGCGACGCCACGCCGCTCGAGGAGTACTGGCAGCTGATGGCGGACCTGCGCAAGGAAGGCAAGGTACGTGCCGTCGGCCTGTCCAATCACGATGTGCGGCAACTGGATATCGCCGAATCCATCGCGCATGTCGATGCGATCCAGCCGCCGTTCTCGGCGCTCAACCGCGTCGCGGCGCCGGAGATCGCGTGGGCGGCCGCCCACGACACCGGTGTGATCGCCTATTCGCCGCTGCAGTCGGGCCTGCTCACCGGCGCGTACACCGCCGACCGTGTGCTCGCCGCCGACGACTGGCGCCGCGGCTACGCCGAGTTCACCACCGATCTGCCGGTCAACCTCGCCTTCGTCGACGCGCTGCGCCCGATCGCCGCCCGGCACGGCGTCGGGGTGGCGGAGGTGGCGCTGGCCTGGGTCACGGGCTGGCCCGGCATCACGGGGGCGATCGTCGGCGCCCGCACGCCGGCACAGATCGACGGGTGGGCCGGGGCTCGCGACCTGGTACTCACCGCCGACGATCAGGCCGAGATCACCGCCGCGCTGGTCGCCACCGGAGCCGGTACCGGTCCGGTCCGCCCGTGAACCCGTCCGAACGATCGGAGGAGAACACCATGGACCTGCACGTCGTCGCCGAACTGCACGCCCGCCCCGGCCGGGAGGATCGGCTGCGCACCGCCCTGGAGGCGATGATCGAACCGTCGCTCGCCGAACCCGGATGCCTGGACTACCGGCCCTACGCCGACCCCAACGATCCGGCTCGCATGGTGGTGGTGGAGCGCTGGCACGGGCCCGACGCGCTCGAGGCTCATTTCGCGACCCCGCACTTCCGTCATATCGCCGAGGTGCTGGATCTGATCCTGGCCGAGCCGATGACGCTGTATCGCCTGGTGCCGGAATGAGCCGCCGCGGCCGGAGCCGGATGCGGGAGCATGACGCCGCATCCGGCTCGGGCGGCGGATATCCACTGGCGCCGACCCGATAGGCTGGTAGGCGGTCCGGAGCATTCGCTTCGATGTGATGACCAGCACAGACCGGCCGGACAGACAAGGATTTCACACCGCTATGACTAGCCGCATCGAGCTCGCCCGCGTGGATCTGCGCGGACGTACGCCCTCCGCTGCCGAACTGCGCGCGGCACTGCCGCGCGGGGGAGTGGACGTGGACTCGGTGCTGCATCATGTGCGGCCGGTGGTCGAGGCGATCCGTGATCGCGGGGTCGAGGCCGCGCAGGAGTTCAGCGCGAAGTTCGACGGCATCACCCCGGCGAGCGTGCGCGTTCCGGCCGCCGAACTCGACAAGGCCCTCGCCGAGCTGGCTCCCGCCGTGCGCGCGGCGCTCGAGGTGGCCGTCGAACGCACCCGCAAGGTCCACGCCGACCAGCGCCGCACCGACACCACGACCGAGGTGGTGCCCGGCGGCACCGTCACCGAACGCTGGGTGCCGGTCGAGCGGGTCGGGCTCTACGTGCCCGGCGGCAACGCCGTCTACCCGTCCAGTGTCGTCATGAACGTCGTCCCCGCCCAAGCCGCGGGCGTGGACTCGCTGGTGGTCGCCTCGCCGCCGCAGGCCCAGTTCGGCGGACTGCCGCATCCGACGATCCTCGCCGCGGCGAAACTGCTCGGCGTCGAGGAGGTGTGGGCGGTCGGCGGCGCCCAGGCGGTCGCATTGCTGTCCTACGGCGGCACCGACACCGACGGCGCGCAGCTCGCCCCCGTCGACATGATCACCGGTCCGGGCAATATCTACGTCACCGCCGCCAAGCGGCTGTGCCGCGGCCTGGTCGGCATCGACGCCGAGGCCGGTCCCACCGAGATCGCGATTCTCGCCGACGCCACCGCCGATCCGGCGCACGTGGCCGCCGACCTGATCTCGCAGGCCGAACACGATGTGCTCGCCGCGAGCGTGCTGGTCACCGGCAGTGTGGCACTGGCGGATGCGGTCGACGCCGCGATCACCACCCAGCTCGAGGTGGTCAAGCACCGGGAGCGGGTGTCGGAGGCGTTGTCCGGCAAGCAGTCCGGTGTCGTGCTCGTCGACGATATCGAGCAGGGGCTGCGGGTGGTCAACGCCTACGCCGCCGAACACCTCGAGATCCAGACCGCCGACGCGGCCGCGGTCGCCGGACGCGTCCGCAGCGCGGGTGCGGTGTTCGTCGGCGCGTGGTCACCGGTGAGCCTCGGCGACTACTGCGCCGGATCGAATCACGTCCTGCCCACCGCCGGGTGCGCCCGCCACTCCTCGGGGCTGAGCGTGCAGACCTTCCTGCGCGGCATCCACGTCGTCGAATACAGCGAAGCCGCGCTGAAAGATGTTGCCGGACACGTGGTCTCGCTGGCCAATGCCGAGGATCTGCCCGCGCACGGCCAGGCCGTGCAGGTGCGTTTCGAGGCCCTGTCATGACCGCGACCGCCGATATCCCGGGCGCCGCGGCGACCCTCGACGATCTGCCGCTGCGCGAGAACCTGCGCGGTAAGAGCCCGTACGGCGCAC
This sequence comes from Nocardia cerradoensis NBRC 101014, assembly GCF_000308535.1. Lineage (GTDB taxonomy): Bacteria > Actinomycetota > Actinomycetes > Mycobacteriales > Mycobacteriaceae > Nocardia > Nocardia cerradoensis. The sequence goes on from NZ_BAFW01000079.1 coordinate 6,940, forward strand.
CGCAATTGGCGGTGCCGGTGCAGTTGAACACCAACGAGAATCCGCATCCGCCGAGCCGGGCGCTGATCGACGACGTGGCCGAATCCATTCGCGCCGCGGCTGCCGACCTGCACCGCTATCCCGACCGGGACGCGGTGGCGCTGCGCACCGACCTGGCGGCGTACCTGACCCGCCAGACCGGCGTCGCCGTGCAGACCGCGAACGTGTGGGCGGCCAACGGCTCCAACGAGATTCTGCAGCAGTTGCTGCAGGCCTTCGGCGGGCCCGGCCGCAGCGCCCTCGGCTTCGTGCCCTCGTATTCGATGCACCCGATCATCTCCGAGGGCATCGACACCGAGTGGATCGAGGCCGAGCGCAACAGCGACTTCTCCCTCGACATCGACTACGCGGCCGCGGTGATCGCCGACCGCCGCCCCGATGTGGTATTCGTGACCAGCCCGAACAATCCGACCGGACATTCGATCGCCCTCGCCGATCTGGAGCGTCTGCTCGAGGCGGCGCCGGGCATCGTGGTGGTCGACGAGGCGTACGGCGAGTTCTCCGCCGCGCCCAGCGCCCTCGGGCTCATCGACCGGTATCCGGCGAAACTGGTGGTCAGCCGCACCATGAGCAAGGCCTTCGCCTTCGCCGGCGGGCGGCTCGGCTATCTGGTCGCCGCGCCCGCGGTGATCGAGGCGATGCTGCTGGTGCGGCTGCCCTACCACCTGTCGGTGGTCACCCAGGCCGCCGCTCGCGCCGCGCTGCGCCACGCCGACGAAACTCTGGCCAGTGTCGCCGAACTCGCCGCGCAGCGGGAACGAGTGGCCGCGGCGTTGCGGGAGATGGGTTTCGAGGTGGTCACCTCGGACGCGAACTTCCTGTTGTTCGGCTACTTCGCCGACGCCCCGCGCACCTGGCAGCGTTATCTGGACGAGGGCGTGCTGATCCGCGACGTCGGCATTCCCGGCTATCTGCGCACCACCATCGGACTGGCCGCCGAGAACGACGAATTCCTGCGGGTGAGCGAGAAGCTGGTGGCCACCGAGGTGATCTCCCGATGAGTACGGAAGCGAGTATGAATCGAACCGCCCGGGTGGAACGCACCACCCGCGAATCCAGCATCGTGGTCGAGCTGAATCTCGACGGCACCGGCCGGACCGACATCTCCACCGGCGTCCCGTTCTACGACCACATGCTCACCGCCTTCGGTCAGCACGGCAGCTTCGATCTGACCGTGCAGGCCAAGGGCGATATCGAGATCGAGGCCCATCACACCGTCGAGGACACCGCCATCGTCATCGGGCAGGCGCTCGGCGAGGCCTTGGGTGACAAGAAGGGCATCCGCCGCTTCGGCGACTGCTACATCCCGATGGACGAAACCCTCGCCCACGCCGTCGTCGACGTGTCGGGGCGGCCGTACTGCGTTCACGACGGCGAGCCGGAGCGGCTGCTGCACACCGTGATCCCCAGCGCCGGTCCCGGTGCGTCGTATTCCACGGTGCTGAACCGGCACGTCTTCGAATCCATCGCGCTCAACGCCCGCATCGCACTGCACGTGCGGGTGCTGTACGGCCGCGACCAGCACCACATCACCGAGGCCGAATTCAAGGCCGTCGCACGGGCTCTGCGCGCCGCCGTCGAACCAGACCCCCGGGTCACCGGTGTGCCGTCCACGAAGGGAACGCTGTGAAATCGGTTGTGCTGCTGGACTACGGCTCCGGCAATCTGCATTCCGCGGCGCGCGCGCTGGCCCGCACCGGCGCGGAGGTGACCGTCACCGCCGATCCCCAGGCCGCCTTGAACGCCGACGGTCTGGTCGTGCCCGGGGTCGGCGCCTTCGCCGCGTGCATGGCCGGTCTGACCCAGGTGCGCGGGGAGCGGATCATCGGCACCCGCCTCGCCGGGGGCCGGCCGGTGCTGGGCATCTGCGTGGGCATGCAGATCATGTTCGAGCGCGGGGTCGAATTCGGGGTCGAGTCCGAGGGCTGCGGGCAGTGGCCGGGCACGGTGGAACGGCTTCCGGCGCAGGTACTTCCGCATATGGGCTGGAACACCGTGCAGGCTCCCGCGGACAGCGTGCTGTTCGCCGGGATGGCTCCCGAGACGCGCTTCTACTTCGTGCACTCCTACGCGGCGCAGAAGTGGGAGTGGGACGACAACGGCACCATCGCCCCGGCGAAGCTGATCTGGGCCGAACACGGCGGGCCGTTCCTCGCCGCCGTGGAGAACGGGCCGCTGTGTGCCACCCAGTTCCACCCGGAGAAGTCCGGCGACGCCGGTGCGCAGCTGCTGCGCAACTGGGTCGGCTCGCTGTAGGACTACGTCTGCGGCGGCAGCGTGTCGACCCGGCCCGCGAGCCAGCGGCCGTCGATGTTGTCGAGGAACACCCGCAGCTGGGATCGTTCGGGCCGGGGCAGGCCGAGGGTGGCATCGCTGCGTTCGGACCGGTCCACGGTCACCACGACCTGCGAATGTTCGGGGTCGGCCACGTCGGTGCGGCATTCCACCGAATTGGCCTCGGAGCGGACGTGCGCCGAGGTCACGTGTGCGCGCCGATCGGGCGCCGACGCCGCGAACTGGTCGTGGAACGCGCCGGTGGACAACTCCAGGACCCGCCGGTCGTAGTCGTCGTAACCGGCCCAGTCGTAGGTGGTGAACTGGCGCCCGAAATCGCAGGCGGCCAATTGAATCGGGTCGGCGGGGGTCGCCGTCGCCGTGGGCGGCACGAGCATGGCGGCGCCGACGGCCCCGCACGACAACGCGAACATGATGGGCCGCAACGTGATCCGCGACATGGGTGAAGATCCTCTTCGTCGACAACGATGGCAGTACGTGCCCCCGACCCAGGGTACGTACGCGGAAGCCGCCGGTCTGGACCTCCTGCGCACAGTGACACACGCAGACTTCGGATTGCCCGGCGTTGTCCAGCTCAAACGTGTGATGCTCGTCCCCGCAGGCAGTGACCGGCGTCCTATTTGCGCCATCCCGGCACCGCGACGCCAACCGGTAGCCAGTAGGCTGCACACGTGAGTCTTGTGCTGCTACCCGCCGTCGATGTCGCCAATGGTGAGGCCGTGCGCCTGGTTCAGGGGGAGGCCGGCAGCGAAACCAGCTACGGCGCCCCCCGCGATGCCGCGCTGGCCTGGCAGGAGGCGGGCGCCGAATGGGTGCATCTGGTCGACCTCGACGCGGCCTTCGGGCGCGGCTCCAACCGCGAACTGCTCGCCGAGGTCGTCGGTGAGCTGGATGTGAAGGTCGAGCTCTCCGGCGGCATCCGCGACGACGACTCGCTGAAGGCCGCGATGGCCACCGGCTGTGCCCGGGTCAACCTGGGTACCGCGGCACTCGAGGATCCGCAGTGGTGCGCCCGCGCCATCGCCGAATACGGCGACCGGGTGGCGGTCGGGCTGGACGTGCGGATCATCGACGGCGACTACCGGTTGCGGGGCCGTGGCTGGGTGAGCGACGGCGGCGACCTGTGGGAGGTGCTCGAGCGCCTGGAACGCGACGGCTGCGCCCGCTACGTGGTCACCGACGTGAGCAAGGACGGCACCCTGCAGGGCCCCAACCTCGACATTCTGCGGCAGGTGTGCGCGGCCACCGACGCCCCGGTGATCGCCTCCGGGGGCGTCTCCACCCTCGACGATCTGCGGGCCATCTCCGGACTGGTGTCCGACGGGGTGGAAGGCGCGATCGTCGGAAAAGCCTTGTACGCCGGGCGTTTCACGCTGCCCGAGGCGCTGGACGCGGTTCGCTGACGTGACCGCCGCCGTCTCCGACCCGGCCGCGCTGCTCGCGACGGCGAGCGAGATATTGGACGGTGCGGCACCGCGTTTCGTCGAAGGGCTGGGGGCGCCGAGCGCGGTCCAGAAGGGCCGCGGCGACTTCGCCACCGCACTGGATCTGGAACTCGAGCGCACGCTGTCGCAACAGCTGGCCGAGCGCACCGGAATTCCGGTGCACGGTGAGGAATTCGGGGGACCGGAACTGAGTTCGGGCACCGCGTGGGTGCTCGACCCCATCGACGGCACCTTCAACTACTCCGCGGGCCATCCGCTGTCGGCGATGCTGCTGGCGCTGGTGGCCGACGGACAGCCCGTCCTCGGACTGACCTGGCTGCCGCTGCTGGACCGCCGCTACGCCGCGGCGGCCGGTGGCCCGCTGCTGCTCAACGGAAAACCGTTGCCGCCCTTGGAACCCGGCCGACTCGCGGAGTCGATGATCGGCTTCGGCGCGTTCAACATCGACGCCCACGGCCGGATCCCGGGCCGGTTCCGCTTCGACCTGCTGGGTGCGCTGAGCCGGTTGTCGAGCCGGGTGCGCATGCACGGATCCACCGGCATCGACCTGGCCTACACCGCCTCCGGGGTGCTGGGCGGCGCGGTCGTCTTCGGCCACCATCCGTGGGACAACGCCGCCGGAGTGGCGCTGGTACGCGCCGCGGGCGGTGTGGTGACCGATCTGCGCGGCGAAGAATGGTCGATCACCTCGCGGTCGGTGCTGGCCGCCGCGCCCGGGGTGCACGAAGAACTCCTGGACATGATCGACAGCGCCGTCGACCGCGCCTCCGAGCGCAACGAGAATTCGGAAGGGACGCAATGACTCTGGCGGTACGCGTGATTCCGTGCCTGGACGTCGACGCCGGCCGGGTGGTCAAGGGCGTGAACTTCGAGAATCTGCGCGATGCGGGCGACCCGGTGGAACTGGCCGCCGCCTACGACGCCCAAGGCGCCGACGAGCTCACCTTCCTCGACGTCACGGCCTCGAGCGGCGATCGGGGCACCATGATCGACGTGGTGACCCGCACCGCCGAGCAGATCTTCATCCCGCTCACCGTGGGCGGCGGCGTGCGCACCGTCGAGGATGTGGACCGGCTGCTGCGCGCGGGCGCGGACAAGGTGTCGGTGAACACCGCGGCGATCGCGAACCCGGAGATCCTGCGCGAGATGTCGCAGCGCTTCGGCTCCCAGTGCATCGTGTTGTCGGTGGATGCGCGCCGCGTGCCCGACACCGGCTCGCCGACCCCGTCCGGGTGGGAGGTGACCACCCACGGCGGCAAACGCGGCACCGGCATCGACGCGGTGGAGTGGGCGGAGCGCGGCGCCGAACTCGGAGTCGGGGAGATCCTGCTCAACTCGATGGACGCCGACGGCACCAAGGGCGGTTTCGACCTGCCGATGATCAGCGCGGTGCGTGCCGCCGTCTCGGTGCCGATCATCGCCAGCGGCGGCGCCGGCGAGGTCGACCATTTCGCCCCCGCGGTGCGGACCGGCGCCGACGCGGTATTGGCCGCGAGCGTCTTCCACTTCGGCGACCTGACGATTCCGCAGGTCAAAGACGCGATGCGGACCGAGGGCATCACCGTCCGCTGAGGACGAGCAGCACCCTCGGCAGACGCCAACGGCACCGACAGGACAGGTATAACGATGGGTATGAGTTTGGATCCCGCCGTCGCCGCCCGGCTCAAGCGCAACGAGGCGGGCCTGGTCGCGGCGATCGCGCAGGAACGCGGCACCGGCGACGTGCTGATGATGGCGTGGATGGACGACGAGGCCCTGGCCCGCACCCTCGCCACCCGCAAGGCCACCTACTACTCGCGTTCGCGGCAGCAGTACTGGGTCAAGGGCGAGACGTCGGGGCATACGCAGTACGTGCACGAGGTGCGGCTGGACTGTGACGGCGATGCCGTACTGCTGATCGTCGACCAGCAGGGCGCGGCCTGCCACACCGGCACCCACACCTGCTGGGACGGGGATCTGCTGCTCGCCGACGCGACCTGAACCGGTCAGCCGGCCGCGCCGGCCGTGGCTTCGGCGGCCGGCGGGTCGGGCAGTCCGTCGGCGCGGCCGATACCCCGGGACAGACCCGCGTCGAGCTGCGCCACGAGTGCCTCTCCGAGCGCGAGCAACTGGTCGACCTGCTCATCGTCGATGCCGTCGAAGACCAGCCCCCGCACTCCTTCCAGATAGGCGGGAGTGGCCTTCTGTACCTGTTCGAAACCCTCGTCGGTGAGCACCGCGTAGGCGCCGCGGCGGCCGCGCACCGCGTCCCGTCGCGCCCATCCCAGCCGCTCCAGCTTCGTCACCACATGCGACAACCGGGATAGCGATGCGTTTGCCCTGTTCGCCAGTTCGCTGAGTCGCAGGCGATGTCCGGGCTCCTCGGACAGCAGGGCCATCAGAAAGTACTCGAAATGCGTCATCCCGGCTTCGCGTTGCAGCTGGGTGTCCATCGCCGCGGGTAATCGCGTGGTCAGCGCGACCAGAGTCCGCCACGCTCGCCGTTCGGTGGGATTGAGCCATTCCGTCACTTCGCGCCCTCTCTTGCAGCCCAGTGACGTAAATCGCAGTTCACCGTCACTCGCGACCAACAAGTTTGCCACGACTTCGCTCGATGGTCAGCCCGGTTGCCGGTGACGTGACAGCTATCACGCCGGGGCGCGATTGCGACGCTGTCGGGTTCACTCCTTGATATCGCCTGGTGGCCGCGTGGCGTTAGCGGTATCGGGTGCGGTGACCACGCCGGCCTCGGCACGGCGGGCCGAGCGGGCCCGCCACTGTTTGCGTAGCAGTAGCACGAGCAGGATCACGAAGATCGCCGCCGCCACGATGGCGCCGACCAGCGAGGCGCCGCGGAAGCCGGGCGCGTCGACGTCGAGGACGCGTTCCCCGGCGTGTGCGGCGCTGTTGCCGCCCAGCACGATGGTCAGCGTCATCAGATTGGGCAGCGCCACGATCAACGCCAGCACCGCCGCCGCGCCGGCGGCGAATTTGCCGGCTCGGGTGCGCCACACCCGTACCGCGCCCAGCAGGAGCAGCAGGGGGATCAGCGTGCACAGGAAGCCGACCGCCAGCCCCGACCAGATGCCCTGGGCGAAGCTGCCGTGCCCGGACATGCCGGCGATCCGCTGCGCCCACCAGCGCGGAATGAAGGCCGACAGCACGAAATAGGCGACGACCAGCACGATGATGACCGCGAGCAGGCCGAGGGCTCGATTCCGCCACACGGTGGCTCGGGGCTTGGTCCCGGAGTTCGTGAGGGAGCTCGTCGATGTCATGAATCCAGCGTATGCGCGGTGCGCGCGCCGACGCCGGGAGAATCGCGCCGTGTCACGGCGTCGATGCGCCCTCACCAGGGCGAAAGGGGGCGCACCCGAAGGCGAGCCGGGGTGTGTCGAGCGGGCGTTTCAGGACCGGTGCTCGCGCAGGGCGGCCAGCGCGGCGTCGGCGTGGACGTTGGCGCGCAGTTCCCCCGAGATCACCGCGAGGACGGTGCGGTCGGTGTCGATCACGAAGGTCTGGCGCTTCACCGGCAGGAAGTTGCCGAGCAGACCGCCGATCGCCCCGGAACGCTTGACGCCGAACCGTTCCGCCACCGCACCGTCGCGATCGGACAGCAGCGGATAGCCCAGGGTCTGCGACTGGGCGAAACCGGCCTGGGTGTCGACCGAATCGGTGCTGATTCCCGCGCAACTGGCGCCCAGGGCCGCGAATTCGCTTGTCAGATCACGGAAATGGCAGGCTTCCGCGGTGCACACGGGGGTGTTGGCGGCGGGGAAGAAGAACAGCGTCAGCGGTCCGTCGGCCAGCAACGAATCCAGCGACCGGACGGTGCCGGTCTGGTCGGGAAGTTCGAACCCGGGTGCGCGCTGGCCTTTTTTCACAATCGCGAGGGTACCGGTCGGCACCCTCGCCCGGTACCCGTCGCGGACCGCGTGTGGGTCGCGACGGGGCCAGGGAATCTCGGTTGCGGCCGACTGGAATGATGAGCGATATGCACGGCGCCGCATTCGACCGTCCGGAAACCGCAACCACCACCACCCGGGACCAGTTCCGCGTGCTGGCGGCCGCGCACCGCGTGGTGCCGGTGACGCGCAAGGTGCTGGCGGATTCGGAGACCCCGCTGTCCGCCTACCGGAAGCTGGCCGCGGACCGGCCGGGCACCTTCCTGCTGGAGTCGGCCGAGAACGGTCGTTCGTGGTCGCGCTGGTCGTTCATCGGCGCCGGCAGCCCCACCGCACTGACGGTCGTCGACGGCCAGGCGGCGTGGCTGGGCGCCACACCCGCCGACGCACCGGCCGGCGGTGACCCGCTGGAGGCGCTGCACGACACCCTGGAACTGCTGCGCACCGAGCGCCTGCCCGGCCTGCCGCCGCTGACCGGCGGCCTGGTCGGCTATCTCGGCTACGACATCGTGCGCCGCATCGAACGACTGCCGGAGCTGACCACCGACGATCTGCGGGTTCCGGAGATGGTGCTGCTGCTCGCGGCGGATCTGGCCGCCTTCGACCATCACGAGGGCGCGATCACGCTGATCGCCAACGCGGTGAACTGGAACGGCACCGACGAACGCGTGGACGAGGCCTACGACGACGCCGTCGCCCGGCTCGACCGGATGACCGCGGCGCTGGCCGCGCCCGCCGAATCGACCGTCTCCGTCTTCGACCGTCCCGAGCCGGACTACATCCGCCGCCGCACCAGCGAGGACTTCGGTGCGGGCGTGCGGCGGCTGGTCGGCGAGATCGAGGCCGGCGAGGCGTTCCAGGTGGTGTTGTCGCAGCGGTTCGAAATGGACTTCGACGGCGAACCGCGCGACGTCTACCGGATGCTGCGCGCCTCGAATCCGAGCCCGTACATGTATCTGATGCACATTCCCGACGGCGCGGGCGGCACCGCGTTCTCCATCGTCGGCTCGAGTCCGGAATCGCTGGTGACGGTGAAAGACGGTGTGGCGACGACACATCCGATCGCCGGCACTCGGTGGCGCGGCGCCACCGAGGAGGACGACGTGCTGCTCGAGAAGGATCTGCTCTCCGACGAGAAGGAGAACGCCGAACATCTGATGCTCGTCGACCTGGGCCGCAACGATCTGGGCCGGGTGTGCGAACCGGGGACCGTGCGCGTCACCGAATACCGCCACATCGAGCGCTACAGCCACGTCATGCATCTGGTGTCCACGGTCACCGGGCGGCTGGCGGCCGGTCGCATCGCCCTCGACGCCGTGCGCGCCTGCTTCCCGGCCGGCACGCTCTCCGGTGCGCCGAAGGTGCGGGCGATGGAGTTGATCGAGGAGAACGAGCCCACCCGCCGCGGTGTCTACGCCGGGGTCGTCGGCTACCTCGACTTCGCCGGCGACGCCGATACCGCGATCGCGATCCGCACCGCGCTGCTCAAGGACGGCATCGCCTATGTGCAGGCCGGTGCCGGCATCGTCGCCGACTCCCAGCCCGACTACGAGGACGAGGAGTCGCGCAACAAGGCGATGGCCGTGCTCAAGGCCGTCGCCGCCGCGCGCACCGTGCGCACCTTCACCCCCGAACCCGACGGCACTCTGCTATGAGCAACCCGGAATCCGATCCAGCCCAACGACATTCGCCGGACCGCCCGGAAGGCACGGCCGCCCGGGCACGAACGGCACGTCGCCCACCGCGGCGAGCCCCCGGCGGTCCGATGCCGGCAGCTCCGCCGCCGATCGCGCGCCGGTTCCACCGAGCGCCGACCGCGATCCGATCCGTTCCGGCCCGGGTGACGAAGGTGCGGGCGCAGATGCCGCCGCGGCTGGACGGCGCGACGACCCGTCCGCCCCGCGGACCGGCGACGGTGACCCCGACCGCTACGTTCCCGAGACCGATACCGGTGAGGCCGAGAACCCGCCCGCGAGACGCGCCCGCCCGGTGCTGCCGGTCCTGCTGCTCGCGATCGGCGCGGCCGCGCTGTGGGGCTCCTCGCGCATGACCTGGGTGACACTGCGGTCCTCCGACGGTCTGACCGAACCGCGCACCCAGCATCTCGACGGCGGTCTCTGGTTCGGCGCGCTGACGCCGCTGGCGCTGGTGCTGCTGGCATCGATCGCGGCCGTGTTCGCCACCAAGGGCTGGCTGCGCCGGCTGATCGGCGTCGTGGTGGCGCTGGTCGCCGCGGTCGCCGCGGTGCCCGGCCTGGCCCTGCTGACCCAGCACGGCAAGCTCGCCGAACGCGCCGCCCGGCTCGCCGAACTGCCCGCCCGCGCACATGTCGACGCGGCGACGGCGGCCACCTTCCCGGCCGCGCTCAGCGTCGTCGGTGCGCTCGCGGCCTTCGCCGCCGGAGTGCTGCTGGCCCGTATGCCGGAAACGACGGCCCGCATGTCGGGCAAGTACGACAACCCGGTGTTCCGCCGGGCCGCCGCCGCCGAACAGGTCGCCGAACTGCGCCGCACGGGCGAGACGTCGTCGGCGGCGAAGGCCGCCGACGCACCGCGCCCGGCGACGCCGGCCTCACCTCCGCATCCGGAGCCGGAGTCGGGCGAACTCTCGCAGCGCGTGCTGTGGGACGCGCTCGACGCGGGCGCCGATCCGACCGACGACGAGGCGGGCCGATGAGCGCTTTATCACGGCGCGCCGGGCGGCAGGCGTCACACCCCGCCGTCGGCTCGGCGAACACCTCCATTTACTCTTTATCAGCATCGGTGAGACAGCACCTGGGGGGATTCTCAGGTAGCAAGTCCGTCTCCCCAGAAAGGATTCGAGCCAGATGACGGTACTCGACTCGATTCTCGACGGGGTCCGCGCGGATGTGGCCGCTCGGGAAGCCCTCCTGGATTTCCAGGCCGTCAAGAAGGCCGCCGCCGCGGCCCCCTCGCCGCGCGATGCGCTCGCCGCACTGCACGCGGACGGGATCGGAGTCATCGCCGAGGTCAAGCGCGCCAGCCCCTCGAAGGGTGAGCTCGCCGACATCCCGGATCCGGCCAGCCTGGCGAAGTCCTACGAGGACGGTGGCGCGCGCATCATCAGCGTGCTCACCGAGGGCCGCCGCTTCCACGGCTCGCTCGACGATCTGGACGCCGTTCGCGCGGTCGTCGACGTGCCGATTCTGCGCAAGGACTTCGTCGTCGGCCCGTACCAGATCCACGAGGCCCGGGCGCACGGTGCGGACGTGATCCTGTTGATCGTGGCCGCCCTGGAACAGGATGTCCTGGCCTCGCTCATCGATCGGACCGAATCGCTGGGTATGACCGCGCTGGTCGAGGTGCACACCGAGGAGGAGGCCGACCGGGCACTGACCGCCGGCGCCTCGGTCATCGGCGTGAACGCCCGCAACCTGAAGACCCTCGAGGTCGATCGGGACGTCTTCGCCCGCATCGCGCCCGGACTACCCACCGAGGTCATCCGGATCGCCGAGTCCGGTGTGAGCGGCACCGCCGACCTGCTCGCCTACGCCGGCGCCGGCGCCGATGCGGTGCTGGTCGGTGAGAGCCTCGTGACCAGCGGTGATCCGCGTGCGGCCGTCTCCGAGCTGGTGACCGCCGGCACCCATCCGTCCTGCCCGCGTCCGCTGCGGCGGGGTGTCACCCGATGACCGGCGTGCACGAGCAGCTGCCCCAGGCCAGCGAGGGAGTCACCCATCGCAGCCACGAACCGGATATCGGTGGCCACTTCGGCGTCTACGGCGGCCGGCACGTGCCCGAGGCGCTGATGGCGGTGATCGAGGAGGTCTCCGCCGAATACGACAAGTCGCGCCTGGATCCCGATTTCCTGGCCGAACTCGACCGGCTGCAGCGCGATTACGCGGGCCGGCCCTCACCGGTCTTCGAATGCAAGCGGCTCTCCGAGCACGCCGGCGGCGCCCGCATCCTGCTCAAGCGCGAGGATCTGAACCACACCGGTTCGCACAAGATCAACAATGTGCTGGGCCAGGCGCTGCTCGCTCAGCGGATGGGCAAGACCCGCGTCATCGCCGAGACCGGCGCCGGTCAGCACGGCGTCGCCACCGCCACCGCCTGTGCGCTGCTCGGCCTCGAATGCGTGATCTACATGGGCGCGGTCGACACCGCCCGCCAAGCGCTCAACGTCGCGCGGATGCGGCTGCTGGGCGCCGAGGTGGTGTCGGTGACCACCGGCTCGCAGACGTTGAAGGACGCGATCAACGAGGCGCTACGCGATTGGGTCACCAATGCCTCGGAGACCTACTACTGCTTCGGCACCGCGGCCGGCCCGCATCCGTTCCCGCTGATGGTGCGCGACTTCCAGCGCATCGTCGGCTTGGAGGCGCGGGTGCAGGTACAGACGCAGACCGGGCGCCTTCCCGACGCCGTGGTGGCGTGCGTGGGCGGTGGCTCGAACGCGATCGGCATCTTCCACCCGTTCCTCGACGACGAGGGCGTGCGGCTGGTCGGCTACGAGGCGGCCGGTGACGGTGTCGAAACCGGAAGGCACGCAGCCACTTTCGCCGGTGGCCGCCCGGGTGCGTTCCAGGGCGCCTACTCGTACCTGCTGCAGGACGAGGACGGCCAGACCATCGAATCGCATTCCATCTCGGCCGGTTTGGACTATCCCGGCGTCGGACCCGAACACGCCTACCTCAAGGACATCGGCCGGGCCGAGTACCGGCCGATCACCGATGTCGAGGCGATGGACGCGCTGCTGCTGCTCTCGCGCACCGAAGGCATCATCCCGGCCATCGAATCGGCGCACGCGGTGGCCGGCGCGCTGCAGCTGGGCCGGGAATTGGGTTCGGGCGCAATCATTCTGGTGAATCTATCCGGACGTGGCGACAAGGACATGGATACCGCGGCGCGCTGGTTCGGCCTGTTCGACGACGCTGCCGCCCCGGAGGAGAATCGCTCGTGAGCCGTCTGGAATCGACCTTCGCGGCCAGCCGCGGCGAGGGCCGCGCCGCGCTGATCGGATATCTGCCCGCGGGCTACCCGGACCTGGCCGGATCCATCGACGTGTGCACCGCGATGGTCGAATCCGGTTGCGACATCATCGAAGTCGGTATCGCCTATTCCGATCCGGTGATGGACGGCCCCACCATCCAGGCCGCCACCGAGCAGGCCCTGCGCGGCGGGGTGCGCGTGCGTGACGTGTTCACCGTCGTCGAGGCGATCACCGCCGCCGGGGGCAACGCCGTGGTGATGACCTACTGGAATCCGGTGCTGCAGTACGGTGTCGACCGTTTCGCCCGCGATCTGGCCGCGGCCGGCGGGCTCGGGCTGATCACCCCCAACCTCATTCCCGAGGAGGCGGGGGAGTGGTTCGACGCCTCCCGCGCCCACGATCTGGACCGCATCTTCCTGGTCGCCCCGTCCTCGACGGAGGAGCGTCTGGTCAAGACCATCGAGGCCAGTAGTGGATTCCTCTACGCCGCCTCCACCATGGGCGTCACCGGCGCGCGCGACGCGGTGTCCTCGGCGGCCCCGGAACTGTGCGCGCGGGTGCGTGCCCACTCCGATATCCCGGTCGGTGTCGGCCTGGGTGTGCGCAGCGGTGCGCAGGCGGCCGAAATCGCTTCCTATGCCGACGGAGTCATCGTCGGTTCGGCGCTGGTGACGGCCGCGGGGCAGGGACTGGACCAGGTCCGGACGCTCACCGCGGAACTCGCCGAGGGCGTGCGTTCGGCGGCCGTCACCAGCTGATCGCCGACGCGAACTGGGCGGCGGGCGCACCCTCCGTTACGGTGGGGCCCGTGACTTTTCCAGTCCTGGCAGACGGCGTCGATGTGCACGGTGGGGCGGTACTGGCCTATATTCCCAGTCCGCCGCGAGGCGTATGGGATGTGGGGCCGTTCCCGCTGCGTGCCTATGCGATCTGCATCATCATCGGCATCATCGTCGCGATCTGGTGGGGTGAGCGGCGCTGGCGCGAGCGCGGCGGCGAGCCGGGCAAGGTGCTCGACGTCGCGATGTTCGCGGTGCCGTTCGGACTCGTCGGCGGCCGGCTCTACCACGTGGCCACCGACTGGGAGAAGTACTTCGGCGCCGGCGGGCATCCGATCAACGCGCTGAAGATCTGGGAGGGCGGCCTCGGTATCTGGGGCGCGGTGCTGCTCGGCGGCATCGGCGCCTGGATCGGCTGCCGGGTGTATCGAATTCCGTTGCCCGCCTTCGGCGATGCCATCGCCCCGGCGATTCTGCTCGCCCAGGCCATCGGGCGCCTCGGCAACTACTTCAATCAGGAACTCTACGGCCGCAAGACCGATCTGCCGTGGGGCCTCGAGATCTATCTGCGGTTCGACTCCGACGGCCGGCTGGACATGATGAACGGCGTCTCCACCGGCGTGGTGGAGAAGGTCGTGCAGCCGACCTTCCTCTACGAGCTGATCTGGAATCTGCTCGGCGTCCTGGTGCTGGTGGCGGTGGACAAACGCTGGCGGATCGGCCACGGCCGCCTGTTCGCGCTGTACGTGGCGATCTACACCTTCGGCCGCTTCTGGGTCGAGCTGCTGCGCGACGACGAGGCCACCCACATCTTCGGCATCCGGGTCAACTCCTACACCTCGGCGATCGTATTCCTGTGTGCTCTGGCGTATTTCGCCCTCGCCACCAAGGGCCGCGAAACCGCCGCGCAACTCGCCGCCGGCGGCGAGCGCCCCTGGCCCTGGCAGATCGGCGCCCTGCGCCGGCACGGCGCCGCCGGGCAGGAGTCCGCCGCGGCCGAGAGCACAGCTGCGGTCACGGCCGAGAAATCCGCCGGCGACGAGCTCGGCGAAGCCGCGAAGCCCGCGGACGATGGGAGCGCGGCCGGGAAGACCGTCGACGCGTCCGAGGCCGGGAAGACCGACGCGGGATCCGAGAAGGAGTCCTCGTCGGCGAAGCCGGAGGAATCGTCGGCGAAGCCGGCGCAATCGGCGGCGAAGCCGGAGACATCCGCCGAGTCCGACCCCGCGGACGCAAGTTCCGGATCCGGCGAATCGGACGACTCCACCGCCGGCCCGTCCGATTCGGCGGCGACCGGCAACGAACTGGATCCGCCCGCCGATGACAAGGATGCGGCCGGTGTCACCAGCGCCGGGAACAGCGAGCGGCAGGCCGAAGGCAAGTCGGGTAAGCCGGGCCGGAAGAAGGCGGACAAGAGCTGAGCGGGGCGACCGCTCGAACCAGGAGGACTTCGTGACCGACCCCTATCAGCCGCAGCCCGGCTACGGCCCGCAGTACGGTGCACCGGGTACCGGACCGGGGAATCCGGGCGGCTACGGCCCATCTGGCCCCTACGACGCGGGTGGCCAATCCGGCCCCTACGGCTACAGCCAGCCCTACGGCCAGCCCGCGGACCCGTACGCCCAGCCCTACGCTCCCGCCCCCGGCTATCCGCCCGCCCCCTACGGCATGGATCCGGAGGCGCCCTACGGGCGCAACATGTACGGCGAGCCGTTCTCGGACAAATCGAAACTCACCGCGGGGCTGCTGCAACTGTTCGTCGGCGGCCTCGGGATCGGCCGGTTCTACCTCGGCTACACCGGCATCGGCGTCGCCCAGCTGCTGGTCACGCTGTTCACCTGCGGGCTGGGCGGCATCTGGCCGTTCATCGACGCGATTCTGATCCTCACCGGCAAAGTTCGCGACCCGTACAACCGCCCCCTGCAGGAGTGACGACCATGCCGGGCAAATATGTGACGTGCGTCATATTTTCGTCGATTGACAGTGGCGGGTGTGCCGATCAGCGCCACCGCGGCGGCAGGACTAGGCTCGGTTCGTGATGCGACGGACAAAGATTGTGTGCACCCTCGGACCGGCCACCGCCACCGAGGACCGGATCCGTGAACTTGTCGACAGCGGCATGGACGTGGCCCGGTTGAATTTCAGTCACGGAGAACACGCCGATCACGCCGAGAACTATCACAAGGTGCGGCACGCCGCCGAGCAGATGGGCCGAGCGGTCGGCATTCTCGCCGACCTGCAGGGACCGAAGATCCGCTTGGGCCGATTCATCGACGGCCGCACCGTGTGGGCGACGGGCGAGGAGGTGCGGATCACGGTAGACGACGTGGAAGGCACCCACGATCGCGTCTCCACCACCTACAAACAACTATCCGAGGACGCCAAGGCCGGTGACCGCCTGCTCGTCGACGACGGCAAGGTCGGGCTGACCGTGGTTCGCGTCGAGGGCAACGACGTGGTGTGCCGTGTGACCGAGGGCGGTCCGGTCTCCAACAACAAGGGCGTCTCGCTGCCGGGTATGGACGTTTCCGTTCCGGCGTTGTCCGAGAAGGACATCGAGGATCTGGAATTCGCTCTGCGGCTCGGCGTGGACTTCATCGCCCTGTCGTTCGTGCGGTCGCCGTCGGACGTCGAGCTGGTCCACGACATCATGGATCGCGTCGGCCGCCGGGTGCCGGTGATCGGCAAACTCGAAAAGCCCGAAGCCATCGACAATCTCGAGGCGATCGTGCTCGCCTTCGACGCGATCATGGTGGCCCGTGGCGACCTCGGCGTCGAGCTGCCGCTCGAGCAGGTGCCGCTGGTGCAGAAGCGGTCGATCCAGATGGCAAGGGAGAACGCGAAACCCGTCATCGTCGCCACCCAGATGCTGGAGTCGATGATCGGCAACTCCCGCCCGACCCGCGCCGAGGCCTCCGATGTGGCCAACGCCGTGCTCGACGGCGCCGACGCGGTCATGCTCTCCGGTGAGACCTCGGTCGGCCAGTATCCGATCGAGACGGTGCGCACGATGGCGCGCATCGTGCACGCCGTGGAATCCGAATCCTCGACCCGGGTGCCGCCGCTGACCCACGTCCCGCGCACCAAGCGCGGCGTGATCTCCTACGCGGCCCGCGATATCGGCGAGCGGCTCAACGCCAAGGCGCTGGTGGCGTTCACCCAGTCCGGTGACACCGTGCGCCGGCTGGCCCGCCTGCACACCACGCTGCCGCTGCTGGCGTTCACCCCGCTGCCCGAGGTGCGCAGCCAGCTGGCGCTGACCTGGGGTGTGGAAACCTTCATCGTCCCGCCGGTCGGTACCACCGACGAGATGATCGGCCAGGTCGACAAGGAACTGCTGTCGCTGAATCGCTACGCCAAGGGCGACCTCGTGGTGATCGTGGCCGGCTCCCCGCCGGGAACCGTCGGCTCCACGAACCTGATCCACGTGCATCGCATCGGCGAGGAGGACCACTGAGGTGAGCGCATCACTGGGCGAATCGGTCGGCACCGGCCGCGAGAGCGGGGGCGATCTCGCCGTCCTGCTCGGCCTGCTCGAACTCGAGGAGATCGGCGAGGACGTCTTCCTCGGTCACCATCCGGAGAAGGTGTGGAGTCGCACCTTCGGCGGCCAGCTGGTGGCGCAGGCGATCATCGCGGCCGGTCGCACGGTCGGGCCGGGACGCCCGGTGCATGCGGTCAACGCGCATTTCGTGCGCGGCGGCGATGTGCGCAAACCGATCGAATACCGGGTCGAACGCCATCGTGACGGGCGTGCCTTCGCCAACCGCACGGTGACGGCGTATCAGGGCGACCAGGAGCTGT
This sequence comes from Nocardia cerradoensis NBRC 101014, assembly GCF_000308535.1. GTDB lineage: Bacteria > Actinomycetota > Actinomycetes > Mycobacteriales > Mycobacteriaceae > Nocardia > Nocardia cerradoensis. Next base: position 24,139 of record NZ_BAFW01000079.1, read on the forward strand.
TCGTGATGCTGGCGGCGTTCCAGGACTGGGCCAAGGGCCTGGAACACGCCAGCCCGCAGCCGCAGGTGCCCGATCCGGACGGGCTGCCCCGGGTGGAGGAGTCCTTCTCCGGGTTCGAGGACAAACTGCAGATGTTCGTGCAGGCGCCGCATCCGATCGACATGCGCTACACCAACGATCCGGCGTGGATTCTCAAGGGCACCGGCGGCACCCTGAACCACAACCGCGTGTGGATGAAGGCCGACGGCGAACTGCCCGACGATCCGCTGATCCACGTTGCGACACTGGGCTATTCGTCCGACACCACGGTGCTGGATTCGATCATCACCACACACGGGTTGTCGTGGGGGCACGACCGGATCGTGGCCGCCACGGTGAACCATTCGATCTGGTTCCACCGTCCGTTCCGCTTCGACGATTGGGCCCTCTACGCGACGCAGTCACCGGTGGCCGCCGGTTCGCGCGGTCTGGCCACCGGTCACTTCTACTCGCGGGCCGGTGAGCTGCTGGCCACCGTCGTGCAGGAAGGCGTGATCAGGCACTTCCCGGCGCGCGGCAAGTAGCGTAGCGGCGTTCAGCGGCGTTCAGCGGCGTTCAGAGGCGTTCGCGGTTCTCGTCGAAGTCGTAGCTGTCGCGATGGAGCGCGGAGATCGTGTAGGGAATGGCGTCGGCGGTGGTGGCGATCCCGAGGACCAATCGATGCTCGAGTGCGGCCAAGCCGGATTCGGTCAGCTGATCGGGATCGCCCACCAGGCTGAGCGCGATCTCGTAGGTGCATCGCGAGCCGGGGTCGCGGTGGGGGTGTTCCAGGCGCCACTGCGTCTCCAGCACCGTGTGATCGGGCTGATCGGCGTCGACGGGCAGGGTGAAGCGCCAGGCGAAAACATCGTGCTCGGCGAGGTGGTCGTCGACCACGCAGCGCACGGTGTGCACGACGCGGTCGAGCGTTTCCGGTGTGACGTAAACATGGAGTGAAACATCCGAAATTCGTTTCGGCATGTCTGTGTCCTGTTCCGGTGTCGAACCATCGGCGTCGGCAGTTTCCGCGGGGAGTCTAACCCCGGATCCCGATCCGCGGGAGAGCGGCATGCCCGGCGCCGGATTGTTCAGGCGTGACGGCCGATTCGCACGGGTTCGATACCCCACGGCGGGGTCTCGATGCGCCCGCCGGGCAGCAGGACCAAACGGGGCCGGCCGGACGTCGTGCGCCCCGCGTCGCGATGAGCGTGCAGCGCGAGCAGCAGCGGAACCAGCGTCTCGGCGATCCGATCGCCGACGGCGCAGTACTTTTCGCTCGAGAGCCCGACCGGGTCGGCGATGTTCTCCCGCCCCACCAGTGCGAGATCGTTTCGGGCACTGTCGATGTGGGCGATCGTCCGAGCGCCGGAGACCTTCGCCACCCGATAGGCCTCGAGTAGCGTGAAGGTCCGGGACCGGGCATTCGGAACCAGGTCGATGATGTCGTCGCGGATCTGCTCGGTCATCGCGAGCACGAGATCCGCGCGCGCGACCATCTCCGGCTTCAACTTGCGTGCTGAGAAGTTGCCAGGATCCGCGCCGAGGCCCGTGATGGTCTGTGCCGCAAGGGGATCGACGCCGAAGCCGACGAGTGCGCGGGTGCCGGCGCTCTCGGCGGTCAGGTCGTCGAGACCGTGTTCGGCCGCGACGGCGCGGGTCAGACGTTCGGCGATCACCGAGCGGCAGACGTTGCCGGAGCAGACGAACAGGACGTGCATGACTGCTACGGTAGGTGGCCGCGGCCTCCGGCAGAAGCCGAGGACGGCCGAAAACCGCTGATTTCACGCGATGTTCAGCTGCCGGTAGCGAGTCGCGTTCGACCGTTTGCCGAATTGTCGCTGACCGGCTGCGCGAAGCTGACCGGATGCGCGAGGGCGTGGCGCTACGTCTGCCGGTCCGCCTCGGAACCGTCGGCGCCGGAAGCGCTTCGATAGTAGGAGGCTTCCTCGACGACCGGCGCGACCGTCGGTTCCGCGCCGAGGTGCGCGTTGTCCGCGCCGGCGCGGGCGGCGTTGTCCCGGGCCCGGCCGCGCGCGCTGAACAACGGTCCGCGCATCGTCCGGGTCGGGGCGAAGGCGCCCAGGCCGGTGGGTGTGGTCATATCGTCGTACATGGTGTCGATGCCGCCGCGCAGGAAGTAGGCCTCGTGCCAGAATCCGGTGCCGCCGGAGTCGCGCAGAAACCGCTGCCACCAGTCGCGGTGCGGCTGGGATCGGGTCCAGCGCTCCAGGCTGTCCAGGTCACGCCAGTATTGGCGGGCGCCCCAGTGTGGTGGGAACAGTGACCAGATGATGTCCTCGTGCCGCAGCAGCCCGTCGGGCCGATCATGATGGGAGCGATACAGTTTCGGCCCGAGGCCGAGCAGACGCAGCACCCCTCGCGGGGTCCGCACCCGCATTCCCAGATAGATCACCACCAGATCGGGATATCCCGAAAGATCCGCGGTGAGCCGGTTCACCCGCATACGCGCGACCTCCTCCTGCCCGGGGTCGTGTGCCCCACCCTACGCGTGTTCACGGGCTGTCCTACCGATTCGGTTCGATCGGTACGGCCGGTTTCGTCAGGGGGTTTCGGTGATCTCGCCGGGCTTGCAGTCCTTGTCGAACCACGGTGGCAGCGGTCCGTAGCGGCGAAGCATGGGAAACCGGCTCTTGCCGGGCAGGGTCCGGATCCAGTTCGATTCCCGGCCGTCGGGCGCGATGGGGCCGAACCGGAGGTCGATGGAACCGTCGGATTCGGTGCGGACCGTGCCGGACAGGCTCATGAGGCTGGGATGGGGGTTGTCGGTTCGGCCGGCCGCGTGCGGGCGGCGGTGTCGAGGATCGCGCGCAGGCGCGGGCCGGGCGCGAACGGGTGGCCGTGCCGGATTCCGATCGGTGCCGAGTGTGGGACTCGAACCCACACGTCCGTGAGGACAACGGTTTTTGAGACCGTCGCGTCTGCCAGTTCCGCCAACTCGGCGCACCGGGAGGAAATGATAGCCGGTGGGTGCCCAGGTTACCGAATCGGTCCAGCGCGGGCGGGTTCCCGCTGGGTAGATGGGTTGTCAGCGAAGGTGAACGGTACGCTTTAGGACACTCGGCTGTGCGTGGCCGGTGACAGGGTGGGACCGGAGGCGCACATCGGGTATCGGCATCGGAATATCGAGGGGTCTGTCTATGGGAACGAATGCAGGGGGCGCGGGCGCGAAGCAGGACGCGCCGGCTGCCGCGAAGCGTGTCGTGGTGGCCGAGGACGAGGCGCTCATCCGGATGGACCTTGTGGAGATGCTCTCCGAGGAGGGCTACCAGGTGGTGGGCGAGGCCGGTGACGGCCAGCAGGCGGTCGATCTGGCCGTGGAACTGCGCCCCGATCTGGTCATCATGGACGTGAAGATGCCGCGGCGCGACGGTATCGATGCCGCCGGTGAAATCGCCTCCAAACGTGTTGCGCCCGTGGTGATTCTGACCGCTTTCAGCCAGCGTGACCTGGTGGAGCGGGCACGCGACGCGGGTGCGATGGCCTATCTGGTGAAGCCGTTCACGAAATCGGATCTGGTGCCGGCGATCGAGTTGGCGGCCAGCCGTTTTCACGAGATCTCGGCGCTGGAGCAGGAGGTCGCGAACCTCTCCGACCGCCTGGAGACCCGCAAACTGGTCGAGCGCGCGAAGGGCGTGCTGATGCAGACGCAGGGGCTGTCGGAACCGCAGGCGTTCAAGTGGATCCAGCGCACCGCGATGGATCGCCGCACCACCATGAAGGCGGTCGCGGAGGTCGTCCTGGACAATCTCGCGCCGAAGTCCTGATCGCCGCTGCGCGGTCGGCCGCGCATCGGGTGCCGGCCGCGCCGGTCGAGCGTGGGCACGACACAGCCACCCGGTCCCGTGGGGCGGGTGTGGCGTGCGTGACAGCGGGCCGCCGGATCCGCGTGGGCGAATTCGAACGCGACACAGGCCGGTCCGTGCCCGGTGGCCGGGGATGTCGGTGCTTGTCCCTAGACTCTGTGCCGTGACTCCAGCCTCCACCGATCAGCGTCAGGGCAGTGTGTCGTCCACCACCGCCGCAGCGGCAGTGCCGAAAGCCGGCAGTACGGCGGCGGGTGCCCCCGGCGAGCGTCCCACGCTGTTGTTGCTGGACGGCCATTCCCTGGCCTACCGCGCCTTCTACGCGCTACCGGCGGAGAACTTCAAGACCGTCACCGGACAGACGACCAACGCCGTCTACGGCTTCACCGCCATGCTGATCAACCTGCTGCGCGACGAGCGGCCGACCCATGTGGCGGCGGCGTTCGACGTCAGCCGGAAGACCTTCCGGGTCGAGGCCTACCCGGAGTACAAGGCCAACCGCATCTCCACGCCCGACGAATTCCGCGGACAGGTGGAGATCACCCAGGAGGTGCTCGGCGCGCTCGGCATCCCGGTGATGGCCATCGAGGGCTACGAGGCCGACGACATCATCGCCACCCTCGCGACTCAGGCTGTGCCGCAAGGCTTCCGGGTGCTCATCGTCACCGGCGACCGCGATTCGCTGCAACTGGTCAACCCCGATGTCACCGTGCTGTACCCGAAGAAGGGCGTCTCCGAGCTCACCCGGTTCACACCGGAGGCGGTCGAGGAGAAGTACGGCCTGACCCCGGCCCAGTATCCGGATTTCGCGGCCCTGCGTGGCGACCCGAGCGACAATCTGCCCGGCATTCCGGGCGTGGGGGAGAAGACGGCGACCAAGTGGATTCGCGAATTCGGCGACCTGCCCGGTCTGGTGGAGCGGGTCGACGAGGTACGCGGCAAGGTGGGCGACGCGCTGCGCGCGAACCTGTCCAGTGTGGTGCTCAACCGGCAGCTCACCGAGATGGTCAAGGATGTTCCGCTGCCGTACACCCCGGAGCAGCTCGCCCAGCAGCCGTGGGATCGCGACAAGATCCACCGCCTGTTCGACGATCTCGAGTTCCGGGTGCTGCGGGACCGGCTGTTCGAGACGCTGGCGCCGCCGGAGCCGGAGGCCGAGAGCGGTTTCGAGATCAGCGGCGGCCCGGTCGCACCCGGCGCCGCCGCGGACTGGCTGGCCGAGCATGCGAAAGCCGGTGCACGCCACGGCGTTTCGATCGTGGGGACGACCACGCCCGTGCAGGGTGATGTGAAGGCGATCGCGATCGCCGCCGCCGACGGGGAGGGTGGCTACTTCGACGTGGTCGCGCTCGACCCCCGAGGACGAGCTCGCCATCGGTCGCTGGCTCGCCGACGCCGACGACCCGAAGGCCGTGCACGAGGCCAAGGCGGCCATCCACGCCCTGCGCGGGCGCGGCTGGCGGCTGGCCGGGCTCACCAGCGACACCGCGCTCGCGGCCTATCTGGTCCGGCCCGGGCAGCGCACCTTCAATCTCGACGATCTGTCGTTGCGGTACCTGTCGCGGGAGTTGCGGGTCGAAGCCGCCGAGGACGCCCAGCTGTCGCTGCTCGACGACGAGGACCAGGTCGACACCGAACTGGCCCAGGCCGAGATTTTGCGCGCCCGCGCCGTGGCCGACCTGGCCGAGGCGTTCGACACCGAACTCGACCGCATCGAATCCGTGCCGCTGCTCACCGAGATGGAACTGCCGCTGCTGGGTGTGCTGGCCGAACTCGAGCACGCCGGCATCGCCGTCGACTGCGACAAACTGGACGAGTTGCAGCGCGAATTCGCCGACCGGGTGGCCTCGGCCGCGGACGCGGCCTACGAGGTGATCGGTAAGCAGATCAACCTGGGTTCGCCGAAACAGTTGCAGGTGGTGCTGTTCGACGAGCTGGATATGCCCAAGACGAAGCGGACCAAGACCGGTTACACCACCGATGCCGACGCGCTCGAGTCGCTGTTCGAGAAGACCCAGCATCCCTTCCTCGAACATCTGCTGGCGCACCGCGACGCGACCCGCCTCAAGGTCACCGTGGACGGGCTGCTGAAGTCGGTCGCCGACGACGGCCGCATCCACACCACGTTCAACCAGACCATCGCCGCCACCGGCCGGTTGTCCTCGACCGAGCCGAATCTGCAGAACATCCCGATCCGCACCGACACGGGCCGGCGCATTCGCGACACCTTCGTCGTCGGCCCCGGCTACGAATCGCTGATGACGGCGGACTACAGCCAGATCGAGATGCGCATCATGGCGCACCTGTCCAAGGACGCGGGACTGATCGAGGCGTTCAACTCCGGCGAGGACCTGCACAGCTTCGTCGCGTCCAAGGCCTTCGACATCCCGATCGCCGATGTGCACCCCGAGATGCGCCGCCGGATCAAGGCGATGTCCTACGGCCTGGCCTACGGCTTGTCCGCGTACGGGCTCTCGCAGCAACTGCGGATCAGCGCCGAGGAGGCGAAGGCGCAGATGGAGGTCTACTTCTCCCGTTTCGGCGCGATTCGCGACTATCTGCGCGACGCGGTGGACCAGGCGCGCAAGGTCGGCTACACCGAGACGCTGTTCGGCCGTCGCCGCTATCTGCCCGACCTGGATTCCAGCAACCGCCAGCGTCGCGAGGCCGCCGAGCGGATGGCGCTCAACGCGCCCATCCAGGGCACCGCCGCCGACATCATCAAGGTCGCGATGATCAACACCCAGGCCGCCATCGCCGAGGCGGGTCTGCGTTCGCGCATGCTGCTGCAGATCCACGACGAACTCGTCTTCGAGGTCGCCGCGGGCGAGCGGGAGGCACTGGAATCGCTTGCCCGCGAACAGATGTCGAGCGCCATCGACCTGTCGGTTCCGCTCGAGGTCTCCGTCGGCGTGGGCCGCAGCTGGGACTCGGCCGCGCACTGATCGGGGCGCCGAGCGAGCCCGCTCACCCGTCGCCGCCGTGCTCGGAGCTGTGTGCGGAGGGGAGATCGGTGATCGCCGCGGTGTCGCACCGGGGATCCGCGCCGGTCGGCCCGCGCTCGACCGGCGGCATCGTAGGGTGGCGCGATGGGTGCATGGGACTGGGATCACAACGCTTTCTATCACCGGACGCTGCTACGACAGCTGCCGCAGCATTGTGAGCGGATCCTCGAAGTCGGTTGCGGGGCAGGCGCTTTGGCGGCCGAGCTGGCGCGGCGTGCCGACCGCGTCGACGCGGTGGACCGGTCGGCGGAGATGATCGAGGCCGCGCGCCGCGTCGTTCCGGACAATGTCGCCTGCGCGCAGGCCGACATACTCGGGCATCCGCTGCCGGAGGCCGCCTACGACGCCGTCGTATCGCTCACCACCCTCCATCACATGCCCCTCGAACAGGTGCTGCCGCGCCTCGCGCACACGCTGCGGCCGGGTGGGGTGCTCGCGGTGATCGCGCTGCCGCGGGCCGATCCACTGCGTGAACTGCCCGCCGAAGTCACGGCGGCACTCGCGCACCGCGCCTTCGGCCTCACTTTCGCGGCGCTGCGCGCAACGGGCCGCGGCACCTGGTACGCCCACGAACCCACGCATGCGGCGATGCCGGTCGTGCTCGATCCGCCACTCACCACGCGCGAGGTCGCTCGCCGGGCGCGCGACATCCTGCCGGGCGCGCGGGTGCGCCGACTGGTGTTCTGGCGCTATCTGTTGCGGTGGGACAAGCCCGGGCAACTGCGGTGACGACACGCCGAACCTGTCCGCGGCGCAACCTGTGGACCCGCTGTGGCCTGCGCGAATGCGGCGCTCACCACGGCACTGTCCGTTGGCATACCGTTCACTCGAAAATGTGACGAAGTTACTCGTTGGTTCCGCCGCAATATTGTTGCCATCGTCGCGACGAGTCCATATTCTCGAAGCCGTGCCGAATCCCGCCGCAAGCCACAGCGCCGCGCGCAACGTCGCCGACCGCGACCGCGTGGTGCGCCTTCCGCTTACCGCGATGGTGGCTGCGGCGCGACTTCTCGTAGTACCTCGCCGTAGCGGGAGCTGATTCGGACCGGCCCCCTCGCTGCGGCCGTTGACAAGTGTTTGCGCTGGTCCCCTTCTGTCATCCGACCAACGACAAAGCTTCGGGAAGACCTAGTCCAATGACGATCACTATCGATACACATGCCTTCATCGCGGCCGCGCCCAAGGGGCTGCGCGCCGAATCCGCCGACCTGACGCCCGCGGAGTTCTACGACCGCTACTGCGCGCACACCGGCCCGGTCAAGCTCAGCGACTGGGCGCGGGCCGAACAGCGGGCGACCTATACCGCCACCATCGAACTGGCCGGACATGCGCGGACCGTGGTGTCCGCGGGTAGCCCGGTCGCCGCGTTGACCTCGGCGCTCTACGACGAGGGCTACCCGGTGGAGATTCTGCAGTTCCACCAGCGGCGTACCGGCAGCGGCACCGCCACCTTCGTGCAGTGCGAATGCAACGGCCGTCGAGGCTGGGGCGCCGCGCTCGCCGGAGACGGACCGGAGTCGACGGTCCGGGCCATGATCGCCGGCCTCAACAAACTCGGGAACTGAGCCGAACTCGGCAACCGAGCCGACACGCGAAAAGGCCGGTGCCGCATCCCGTTTCGTGAGGAATCGGGATGCGGCACCGGTTCGGGCGGGTCAGCCCTGCTGCTGTTCGGCGAGTTGCTTGCGCACCTCTTCCATATCGAGCGCCTTCACCTGGGAGACCAGATCCTCGAGCGCGGCCGGCGGCAGTGCGCCCGGCTGCGCGAAGACCAGGACACCCTCGCGGAAGGCCATGATCGTGGGGATGGAGCGGATGTTGGCGGCGGCGGCGAGGCTCTGCTCGGCCTCGGTGTCGACCTTGCCGTGGACGACATCAGGATGCTGTTCCGAGGACGCCTCGAAAGTGGGCGCGAACGCCTTGCAGGGCCCGCACCAATCGGCCCAGAAATCGACGAGGACGACGTCGTTTCCGGTCACAATCTCGTCGAAGTTCTGCGCGGTCAGGGTCTGGGTGGCCATGGGTTCCTCTCGTGTCGTTGTCTGCGGTGCAACGCGGGACGCTGCGCATATCTTCCGTGCGGCCGGCGTCCGCGGCTCAACTGTGGTCCCCACCCCCTGGGGCGATCGGCCACTCGATCCGCCGATCACCGTCCCACCGCCGAATACCCACCACGGTAGCCGCAAAATCCCGCTCGGCGGCCACCGCGTCGATCGCCGCGGGCCAGTGCTCCGGTCTCACCCGTCGCGCCAGCGTCACATGCGGGGTCCACGCGTCCGGGCACATGTTCGCCGGAACGCCGGGACATGCGTCGACGACCGCCGCGATGCGCCGTTGCATCGTCAGCAGGTCCTCGGTGGGCACCACCAGCCGTACCAGAATCGGATGGCGGGCGCCGAATATCAGCAGCCCGCCGAGCCTGATCGGGAGTGGCTCGAACGGCAGGGCGGCCAGTGTCCTGTCCAGTCGCGGCCAGATCTCGCGGGCGACCGCGGCGCTGATGTGCGGCCGGTGTGGCGGTGTGGGACTGTGCATTCCGGCTTCGGCCAGCATGCGCCACTGCCGGCGAATCTCGGCCTCCGCCGCCTCGTCGAGCACCAACTCCACCGACTGCACCATGATTCAGGCCAACTTACGCGCGGGGATCGCGCGTGGGCGTCGATTACCCGACTTCGGCCGGCGGTCCCGGGCCCGCGGTGGGCTCGGTGACGCGCCACCCATAGGGTGACCCGGTGTGCCGGGCCGCGGACCGGCCGGGACGGGGTGCGAGCAGAGGAGTGAGCGCGGTGGATTCGCGGCGGGTGGTGCGGCTGGGGCTGATCGAGGGCGACGGCATCGGGCCGGAGGTGGTACAGGCGACCCGGGCGGTGGTGGACGAGGCGCTCGCCGCGGCCGGCGCGGCGACGCCCGAGTGGGTCGAACTGCCGATCGGGCATGCGGCCATCGCCGAATGCGGGGAACCCCTGCCGGAAACCACGCTGTCCGCTCTGGCCGATCTCGACGCCTGGATTCTCGGTCCGCACGACAACGTCTCCTACGCGCCGCACCACCGCGTCGGGGCTCCGCCGGGCGGGGCGATCCGCAAACGCTTCGGCCTGTACGCGAATATCCGCCCGGCTCGGACCTTTCCAGGGGTGCGGGCGGCCGCGACCGACATCGATCTGGTGATCGTGCGCGAGAACAGCGAGGGCTTCTACGCCGACCGCAACATGTTCGCCGGTTCGGGCGAATTCCGGCCCACCGCCGATGTGGCGATGGCCGTGGCCGTGATCACCCGGGCCGCCTGCGAACGCATCGCGCATCAGGCCTGTGCCCTCGCGGCCGCGCGGAGCGGCCGGTTGACGATCGTGCACAAGGCGAATGTGCTGCCGATGACGATGGGTCTGTTCCGCGACGTGTGCTGGGAGGTGGCGGCCGGCTACTCGGGCGTCGAGGTGAACGACGAACATGTCGACGCCGCGGCGGCCCATCTGGTCCGGGCGCCCGGTGACTACGACGTCCTGGTGACCGAGAACCTGTTCGGCGACATACTTTCCGACCTCGCGGGGGAGCTCGCCGGTTCGCTGGGCCTGGCCGCCTCGCTGAACTGCTCGGCCGACAAGGCGATGGCGCAGGCGGTGCACGGCGCGGCCCCCGCGCTGGCGGGACGCAACCGCGCGAATCCGGGCGCCCTGCAACTGTCGGCCGCGATGCTGCTGCGCTGGCTGGGCACCCGGGACGGCGATCCGGCACTGCTCGGCGCGGGCGACCGGATCGAGCGGGCGGTGGCGGCGACCCTGGCGGCCGGTATCGCCACCGCCGACCTCGGCGGACTGGCCTCGACCAGTGAATTCACCGAGCAGGTCCGGGCCCGCGTGCATCGCCGATGAATCGGCGTGTACCCCTGCCGCCGGTCGCGGCGCGCATTAACCTTCGGTAACCGACCGGCGCATCCTGTGCCGATCGCCTAGATTTCCGAATGGCTGCATTGCTACACGGCGACCCGCCCGCGGGGGCGGGTCGCGCGAATACGGAGGGCCGCGTGTCAGTTCGACTCGGCGCCCGCGGGTACATCCTGCGAGCCGCGTGCGTGATCGTCGGTGCGGCGGTGCTGGCGGCGGGATGTGCGGACAACACCGAGGACGAATCGCCGAAGGTGCCCAAGGTGCCGGTGACGAAGGTCGAGTCGATCGCGGCGCAGCTGCCGCCGAAGATCGCGCAGGCGGGACGGCTCGTGGTCGGTGTGAACGTTCCGTATCAGCCCAACGAGTACCGGGATCCGCATACCGGGCAGATCATCGGATTCGACGTCGACCTGATGGACGCGGTCGCGGGCGTGCTCGGTGTGCGCGCCGACTATCAGGAAGCCGACTTCGAGAAGATCATCCCCGCGATCGAGGCCGGCACCGTCGATGTGGGCATGTCGTCGTTCACCGACAACCTGACGCGGGAGAAGACCGTCGATTTCGTCGACTACTTCTCCGCCGGTATCCAGTGGGCACAGCGCAAGGGCCGTCCCGTCGATCCGAACAATGCCTGCGGCAAGAAGGTCGCGGTGCAGCGGACCACCACCGAGGACATCGACGAGATCCCGGCGAAATCGAAGGCCTGCACCGATGCCGGCAAGCCCGAGATCCACAAGATGTCCTACGACGAACAGAGTGCGGCGGCCACCGCGCTGGTCCTCGGCCAGGTCGACGCCATGTCCGCCGACTCCCCGGTCACCGCGTACGCGATCAAGCGCAATCCCGACACCATCGAGGCCGCGGGCCCGGTGTTCGAGGCCGAACCCTACGGCTGGCCGGTGCCGAAGGGCTCGCCGCTGGCCCCGGTGCTGCAAGCGGCGCTGCAGCATCTGATCGATTCCGGCGTCTATCGCACCATCGCGCAGAACTGGGGCGTGGAGGCCGGAGCGATCACCACGTCGGTCATCAACGGCGCGAAAGGCTGAGTGCACATGTCCGCGCAACCCCCCGCCGGCTCGCAGGCCGGGCCGCCCGAGGCATCGATGCCGGAGCCGATCGAGGCCGTACCGCTGCGGCGGCCGGGACGCTGGATCGCGGCGGCGGTGCTGCTGATCCTGCTCGGGCTGTTCGTCTACGGCGCCGCCACCAATCCGGCCTACCGCTGGGACACCTACTGGAAGTATCTGTTCGATCGGCGGATATCCGAGGGCGCGGTGGTCACCCTCGAACTGACCGTGCTGGCGATGGCGATCGGCGTCGTGCTCGGTGTGATGCTCGCGGTGATGCGGCTGTCGCCCAATCCGGTGCTGCGGTCGGTGTCGTGGGTGTATCTGTGGATCTTCCGCGGCACTCCGGTGTATATCCAGCTCGTCTTCTGGGGCCTGTTCCCGGCGCTGTACAAATCGATCCAGCTCGGAATCCCGTTCGGCGGGCCCAGTTTCGTGCACTGGGATGTGCAGGACTGGTCGCAGCCGTTCATCTTCGCGATGATCGGCCTGGGACTGAACGAGGCCGCCTATATGGCCGAGATCGTGCGTGCCGGAGTCAATTCGGTGGGTGAGGGGCAGCGCGAGGCGTCGGTGGCGCTGGGCATGTCGTGGGGCCAGACCATGCGGCGCACGGTGTTGCCGCAGGCGATGCGGGTGATCATCCCGCCCACCGGCAACGAGCTGATCTCCATGTTGAAGACCACCTCACTGGTCACCGCGATCCCGCTGACCACCGATCTGTACGGTCGCGCCCGCGATATCTACGGCATCAACTTCCAGCCGATCCCGCTGCTGCTGGTCAGCGCGACCTGGTATCTGGCGATCACCAGTGTGCTGATGGTCGGCCAGTTCTATCTCGAGCGGTACTACTCGCGCGGGGTGACGCGGCAGCTGACCGGCCGCCAGCTGCGCGCGCTGGCCACCACCCAGCAGACCACGGAGGCCGGTAAATGAGCAGCGCCACGGCGGCTTCGGCCGATGTCCCGATGATCCGCGCCGAGCGGGTGTGCAAGAACTTCGGCGCGCTGCAGGTGTTGCAGGGTGTGTCGCTCGAGGTCGCGCGCGGGCAGGTGATGTGCCTGATCGGCCCGTCCGGCTCCGGCAAGTCGACCTTTCTGCGCTGTATCAACCATCTGGAACGGGTGAACGCCGGGCGGCTCTACGTCGACGGCGATCTGGTCGGCTATCGCGAGCGCGGCGGCAAACTCTACGAACTGCGTCCGCGGGAGTCGGCACGCCAGCGCCGCGACGTCGGCATGGTGTTCCAGCATTTCAACCTGTTCCCGCATCGCACCGCGCTGGCGAATGTGGTCGAGGCGCCGATTCATGTGAAGAAGATCTCCCGCTCCCAGGCGGTCGCTCGCGCTCGGGAACTGCTCGATCGAGTCGGCTTGGCGGACAAGGCCGATGCCTATCCCGCGCAGCTGTCGGGCGGCCAGCAGCAGCGCGTCGCCATCGCCCGCGCCTTGGCGATGGATCCGAAGCTGATGCTGTTCGACGAGCCCACCTCCGCCCTGGATCCCGAACTGGTCGGCGAAGTCCTCACGGTCATGCGCGAATTGGCGCAATCGGGCATGACGATGGTCGTCGTCACGCACGAAATGGGTTTCGCCCGCGAGGTCGCCGACCAGCTGGTGTTCATGGACGGGGGAGTGGTGGTGGAGGCCGGGAATCCGCGCGAGATGCTGGCGAATCCGCAACACGAGCGAACCCAGGCCTTCCTGTCCCGAATCCTGTAGGAAACGAGGCTCAGTCCTCGTCGAAAGCCGTTGCGCGCGCAACCTTTTCCCATTCGACGATGTCGGCGCGCACGGAGTCCAGGTGGCCGAGCAGGGTGTCGACCGAATCGCTGCCCAGCGGCAGCCGCAGCGGGGTGCGCTCGGCCTCGAGGGCGGCGCGGATGGCGGCGGCGGCCTTGGCCGGATCGCCGGGCTGGGTGCCGTCGCCGCTCTCGATCATGCGGCGGGTCTTGCCCGCGGTGTCGGCATAGGCGTCGGATTCGGCGCTGAAATAGGCTGCGCCGGAACCGAACAGGCCGGTGCGGAAGGCGCCGGGCTCCACGACGAGCACCCGGATGCCGAACGGCGCCACCTCGTCGGCCAGCGCCTCCGACAGGCCTTCCAGCGCGAATTTGGTGGCGCTGTAGGCGGAGAAACCGGCGAACGACATCTGGCCGCCCACACTGCTCATCATCACGATCGCTCCGCTGCCCTGGGCGCGCATCTGCGGCAGGACGGCGCGGGTGAGGGCGGCGGGACCGAAGACGTGCAGGTCGAAAAGGTCCCGCAATTCCCGGTCGGTGGTTTCCTCCACCGCGCCGACCTGGGTGCGCCCGGCATTGTTGACCAGCACGTCGATGCGGCCGTAGCGGGCGATCACATCGGCGACCACCGCGTCGACGCGGGCGGTGTCGGTGACGTCGAGCGCGACGGCCTCGATGCGATCGGGGTGGGCGGCGACCAGATCGTCCAGCGCCGCGGTGCGGCGGGCGACCGCGACGACGATATCGCCGGCGTCGATCGCGTCCTGGGCGATCGCGCGGCCGAAACCGCTACTGGCGCCGGTGATCAGCCAGACCTTGCCTGTGCTCACGGAAACTCTCCTCGATAGTTCTGGGTACGAGAGAAATCCTTGCCTGTCCCCAGTGGTGGAGTCCAAGACCTTTCGCTATAACCATGGGTTATGGATGTGCACGGACGGGATCTGCGGTACTTCGTCGCCGTCGCCGACGAACTGAACTTCACCCGTGCGGCCGAGGCCCTGTTCATCTCCCAGCCCGCGCTGTCGAAGCAGATCCGCGCCCTGGAACGCCGGATCGGGGCGCCGCTGTTCGATCGCGACGGCAGGGCGGTCCGCCTCACCCCGGTGGGCCGGACGTTGCTGCCGCATGCGCGAAAGCTGCTGGCGGACTGGGATATCGCACGTGCCGACGTGGAAGCCGCGAAGGCCGGCCAGCATGCCACCGTGACCATCGGGATCAGTACCAGCCCGGGGCGCGGTTTACTCCCGGCCGTGCGGTCCCGGTTCGCCACCGCCTTCCCGCACGCGAAACCCGCACTGCGCCAGCTGAGTTGGTCCGATCCGACCGCCGGACTGGCCGATGCGGGCACCGATGTCGCCTTCGTGTGGCTGCCACTGGCCCAGCCGGACCGCTACGACTGGATCGTGGTGGCACGCGAACCGCGCATGGTGGCGCTACCCGAAAACCACCCTCTCGCAGCACATTCGGTGGTGGATTTCGCAGACCTGCTCGATGAACCGTTCCTCGCCCTGCCGGAGTCGGCGGCCGAGTTGCGCGACTACTGGCTGGCCGTCGACGCGCGGGGCGGCCGCGCCCCGATCATCGGGGCGGTGATCTCCAGCACCGAGGAAACCTACGAGGCACTGCTGAACGGTGACGGTGTGGTGCTCCTCGCGGCGGGCAATGTTCCGCTCATCGCCCACGAGGGTGTGGTGGCCCGCGAAGTACGCGGTATCGGCCCGAGCGAACTGGCGCTGGCGTGGCGGCGCGGCGACTCCCGCCCGCTCGTCCGCGGATATATCGACGCGTGCCGCTCGGCGGTCGGCGCCGGATGAGCCGTCGGCGGGCGCGAGCGGCTCGGCTCGCGGCCGTGGTCGCCGGATCGGGGCGTCGTCGCGCCGGGCCCGAGTCGGCGGACGCCTCGGGTTCCAGGGGCCGGCATGCGCGTGCACGGTCTCATCGGTGCGCCGCCTTCCGGCGGCCCAGGGCGATCCGCAACTGCCCGAGCAGTACCTTCGCGGCCGACGCCGCCGGTCGATCCGAACGCCAGACCAGGCCGAGCTGTCCGTGCATCGCCGGGTCGGTGATCTCGATCATCCGGACTCCCGCGGCCTCGGCTTGGGCGGCGCCGAGGGCCGGAACCACGGCGATTCCCAGTCCACCGGCCGCCAGTTGAACGAGCAGCGGCGGCGCGGCGGCCTCGAACTCGATCCTCGGAGTGAATCCAGCGGCGGCACAGCAACGTTCGAGCACGCCGCGAATCCCGGTGCCACGCGGCAGGCAGATCAGGGAGCGCTCGCGCAACTCGGCCAGCGCGATCCGCGATCCGAATTCGTGGTCGTCGCGCGCCACGGCCGCGGCCAGGCGCGTCTCGAAGACGACGTCGACGGCCAGGCGTTCGTCGAGTTCCGCGCCGGTCAGCCCGACCAGGGCGATATCGAGTTCGCCGTGAGTGAGCGCCGCGAGCATCCGCTCCGTGGTGTCCTCGGTGAGGGTGATGCCGACCTGCGGATGGTCCCGATGGAACGCCGACAGGACCGTCGCGACGTCGAACTCCTCGGTCGCCGCCCCGGAGATCAGGCCGATCCGGACCTGTCCTCGCAACAATCCGGTGAACTCGTCGACGGTGAACGAGATCTGTTGTGCCGCAGCCAACGCCGATTGTGCGTACGGCAGCACGGCGGCACCGGCGGCGGTCAGTGTCACGGTGCGTCCCGACCGGTCCAGCAGCGGCTGACCCAGTTCCCGTTCCAGCTGCCGGATCTGTGCCGAGAGACCGGGCTGGGCCAGATGCAGCCGCTGAGCCGCCCGGGTGAAATTCGCCTCCTCGGCGACGGTGACGAAGTAGCGCAACTGCCGCAGTTCCATAACTGTTAATTCTAGTATCGAGAAGAACTATCTGTTTTACTTCTCGTTTGCCCGACGGCAGAGTTCAGGGCATGACGAACTCGACCTTCCCCGCCGAACTGCCCACCGTCACCGGCCCGGTCTTCCGCCCGGGTGCGGACGGCTACGACGCCGAGGTTTCCGGCTTCCAGACCGCCTACACGCACCGGCCGGATCTGGTCGTCGGCGCGGTGCACGCCGAGGATGTGCGCGCGGCCGTGGAATTCGCCGCTCGGCACGGGCTGCCCGTCGCTGTTCAGGCGACCGGCCACGGGCTCTCGGTGCCGGCCGTGGGCGGTGTGCTGATCAGCACGCGCCGCATGACCGACGTGCGCGTCGATCCGGAAGCCCGCACCGCCTGGGTGGCCGCCGGTGTGCAGGCCGAGGCGCTGATCGCGGCGGCGGTCGCGCACGGTCTGGCGCCACTGAACGGCTCCTCGCCCTCGGTCGGCGTGGTCGGCTATCACCTCGGTGGCGGGCTCGGCATTCTGGCGCGCACCTTCGGCTACGCCGCCGACCGCGTCCGCGTCCTGGAACTGGTGACGGCCGACGGGCGGCTGCGCCGCCTCACACCGGGTGACGAATTGTTCGGTGCCGCACTGGGTTCCGGCGGCAACTTCGGTGTAGTGACGGGTATGGAACTCGAACTGTTCCCGATCGCCGAGGTCTACGGCGGACAACTCACCTTCGACACCCCGCTGGTCGAACCCGCGCTCGAGGCGTGGCGGCAGTGGACCGCCGAGGTCCCCGAGGAGATGACCTCGGCGATCACCATGATGACGATGCCCGACGTCCCGGTGATTCCGGAACCGCTGCGCGGGCGCTATCTGGCCACCGTCAACATCGCCTTCACCGGGTCGGCCGCCGACGGTGAGCGGCTGGTCCGGCCGCTGCGCGAGGTGGGCGCCCGGATCGCCGACGATCTGCGGACCATGCCCTACCGCGACACGCACGGCATCTACCGGGACCCGAATTTCCCGCACGCCTATACCGCGACCAATGCCCTGCTGTCGGATCTGACCGCGGATGCGGCGTCGGCTTTCCTCGATGTCACCGGCCCCGAGGCGCCGGTCGCGGCGGTGGCGGGCTTCCGCCATCTCGGCGGTGCGCTGCGCCGCCCCGGTCCGGCGGGTATCGCGATGGATCACCGGGAGGCCGAATACAACGCACGCGTCATCACGATGCCGAACTCGGACGGCCCCGATCTGCGGGGTTACCACGACCTGGTCGCGAAGACGTTGGCGCCGTGGACGATCGGCCACAATCTGAACTTCCTGTACGGCGCCGGGGAGTGGGCCGACGAGAACCAGACCCGCGCCGGATACGCGGCGCGGACCTACGACCGGCTGCGAGCGCTGAAGTCCGCATACGACCCGGCCAACCTGTTCCGTTTCAACCGCAACATCCGGCCGGTCTGACCCGCTCCGCCCCCGGCCCTTGTCGCGGGGAGTATCGCTGCGCTATCGTCGTGATATCACTTCAATATTGGGAGGATGTCATGTCGCTGCGTCCGGCCTTCCGGCTGAACGGGTTCTTGATGCTGTTGGTGCTGCTGGTGGTCGGCACCGCCGGACTGATCGGC
>NZ_BAFW01000078.1 GCF_000308535.1 Nocardia cerradoensis NBRC 101014
GGACCGCGTTGCGCTGGATGATCCAGCCGTAGTCGCCGGCGCGCGGAGATCGGAGACGCACCTCCTGCGCGCGGCCCGCCGCTGGGATGCCCGCGCGGCCCGCCGCGGTGGCCGGGTCGAGCAGCTGCTCGATCGTGCGCATCGCGGTGCGCAGGCGACGCCGATCCGCGGGGCTGTGCCCGGCCAGCAGCGCCGCGATGTCGTGTGCGGAGCGGCGGTCGAGGTCGTCGGCCGCGACCCGCCCCGCCTCGGTGAGCTGGACGAGTTGCAGGCGGGCGTCGGAATCGGATCGCTGCCGCCGCACCAGCCCGGCGCTCTCGAAGCGGGCGAGGATCCGGCTCAGATAACCGGGGTCCAGGCCCAGTTCGGTGCGCAGCGTGCGGACCCCCAGCGGTCCGGAGTGGGCGAGTTCGAACAGGATTCGTGCCTCGGTGAGCGAGAAGTCGCTGTCGAGCAGATGTTCCTCGAGGACGCCGATCAACCGGGTGTAGCGGCGGTTGAACGCGCGCACCGCGCCGACGTCGTCGTGGTCGAGTGTCGCAGTGGTCATGGCGCTCCCTCGAGTTCTTTGACTGAGTCAAAGATATCGCGCGAGGGCGTCGTGGTGCGGGGGAACGAGCATTCCGGGCCGCGGTCCCTGTGCGGACGTGATTCGTCGCGGTGATAACTTGAACGGCGTTCAAGACCGTCTCGTGAAGGGATCCGCGTGGCCCTGACAGCCGACCAGATCACCGCCCTCGACGCCGCCCATGTGTGGCATCCCTACGGCGGCTTTCCCGCGAGCACCGAACCGCTGGTGGTCGCCTCGGCCGCGGGCACCCGCCTGACCCTCGCCGACGGCCGCGAACTGGTCGACGGGATGAGTTCGTGGTGGGCGGCGGTCCACGGGTACCGGCATCCGGTGCTGGACGCCGCGCTGGTCGAGCAGTCGCGGCGGATGAGTCACGTCATGTTCGGCGGGCTCACCCATGAACCGGCGGTGCGACTGTCACAACTGCTGGTGGAACTGACCCCCGACGGTCTGGACAAGGTGTTCCTCTGCGATTCGGGTTCGGTGTCGGTCGAGGTCGCGGCCAAGATGTGCCTGCAGTACTGGCGGGCGCTCGGACAGCCGGGCAAGCGGCGGCTGTTCACCTGGCGCGGCGGATACCACGGCGACACCTTCACCCCGATGAGCGTGTGCGATCCGGAGGGCGGCATGCACTCGCTGTGGACCGACGTGCTGGCCGAGCAGATCTTCGCGCCCGTACCGCCCGTCGACTTCGATCCCGGCTACGTCGCGGAGCTGGATCGGCTGCTGGCCGTACATGCGCACGAGACCGCGGCGGTGCTCGTCGAGCCCGTCGTGCAGGGCGCGGGCGGCATGCGATTTCATCATCCGCGCTACCTGAATGAACTGCGCCGGTTGTGCGACGAGCACGGCGTACTGCTGGTCTTCGACGAGATCGCCACCGGATTCGGCCGTACCGGAACGCTTTTCGCCGCCGAGGCCGCCGGGGTCGCGCCCGACGTGATGTGTGTGGGCAAGGCCATCACCGGCGGATATATGACCCTGGCCGCCGCGCTGTGCACCACCCGCATCGCCGAGACCGTCAGCGCGGCGCACGGCGGGCTCATGCACGGGCCCACCTTCATGGGCAATCCGCTGGCCTGTGCGGTCGCGGTGGCCTCCGTCGAATTGCTGCTCTCGCGGGACTGGGCGGGCGAGGTCGCCGCGATCGAGGCGGGCCTGAGATCGGGACTCGCCGCGGCACAGGACAATCCGCGTGTGGTGGACGTGCGGGTGCTCGGCGCGATCGGGGTGGTCGAACTCGACCATTCGATCGATATGGTCGCCGCGACCCGCGCCGCCGTCGAGGCCGGCGTGTGGCTGCGGCCGTTCCGCAATCTGGTCTACACCATGCCGCCGTTCATCAGCAGCGCCGACGATATCGCGCGCATCGCCGCCGGCGTCGTCGCCACCGCCGCGGCGGGTTGACCCGAATTCCCTTCCGGCGCGGAGTTTGTCGTATATCGAATATTTATCTTCGTGTGATATGGTGACGGCGAGCGCGAAAATTCCTGTCTATCATCGGCATTCGCCCGGTGATATCCACCGGGTCCGCAGGACGGTGAAAGGGAATTCGATGATCGGCACCGAACCCAGTCGCACGGCGATGATGGCGGCCGCGGCCCGCGCGGCCCACCTGCTGATCGACAGCGAGCCCTATCTGTTCCGCGACACCATGGCCTCCGCCCTGCTCGGCCCGCATGCGGAAGAACTCATCGGCTACCACCTGCACCACGGCGACCATCCGCTGCTGGCGGCGGTCCGGGCGCAGGCGACGGTGCGCAGCCACTGGACCGAACAGCGCCTCGCCGAATCGGCCGCGGCGCAATATGTCGTTCTCGGTGCGGGACTCGATAGTTTCGGATATCGCGGTCCGGCCGACGGCATCCGGATATTCGAGGTCGACCATCCCGGCACCCAGCGGTGGAAAAGGGAAATCCTCGCCATCGGCGATATCCGCCCGGTCGGCGACGTGGTTTTCGTACCCGTCGATTTCGAACGCGACGAATTGCCGCGGCAATTGGCCGAGGCCGGATTCGACCGCGAACGTCCCGCCGTGGTCAGCTGGCTCGGGGTCAGCATGTATCTCACCACCGAGGCGATCGGCGCCACGCTGGCCGCCCTGTCCGGTCTGGCCCCGGGGTCGGAACTGGTGATGGAGTACATGCTCGATCCGGCACTGCGCGACGGCAACGGGCACGCCTACGCCGAATCGGTCCAGCCCGTCACCAGCGCACAGGGCGAACCGTGGTTGAGCACCTTCACCCCGGAAACCCTCGACGCCGTCCTGCGCCGGTACGGATTCACCACGGTCGAGCACATCAGCCACCGAGCGGCCGTACCGGCGGGCTGGTGGGAGCGCGCCGATGCGCTGCAACCGGTGGACCTGTGCCGGCTGGCACATGCGCGCATCGGCGGCTGACCTGCCGCGGTCCCCGCGGTGTGTTTGGCTGGATTCCGACGCCTAGAAGCCGAGGAGTGGGGAATGCGGGCACTGCGAGTGATCGTCGTCGGTGGGGGGATCGGCGGTATGGCCGCCGCGATCGCGTTGCATCGGCGCGGACACGACGTCCAGGTCTGGGAGCGAGCCGCCGCCGTCGGCGCGGCCGGGTCGGGACTCACCCTGTGGCCCAACGGATTACGTGCGCTCGATGCGATCGGCGTGGGCGCGGAGGTGCGCTCGCGCGCGATGGCCGATACCGAGGGCGGAATTCGTGACCGCTCCGGCCGCTGGCTGACCCGCACCGACACCGAGACAGTGGCCGACCGCTACGGCCCGGTGGTGGCGATCCATCGCGCGGACCTGTTCGACATCCTGCGCACCGCGCTCGGCGAGAACCGTCTGCGCCTGGGGGTCACCGTCACCGGGGTCGATAACGAAGACCCGGCGGTGCGCGTGCTGCGTGCCGGGGGAGCGGAGTCGGCGGATCTCGTGATCGGTGCCGACGGTCTGCGCAGTGTCGTGCGGACCGCGGTCTGTCCGCACGCCCGCCCACCGCGCTACGCCGGATATACCGCGTGGCGGATGGTCACCGAACCGCTGGCCGACCTTCGCCAGGGCGGCCAGATCTGGGGCAGCGGTGAGATTTTCGGCATCGTCCCGCTCGCCGACCATCGGGTGTACATGTTCGGTGCGGTGAACGCGGCCGAAGGCGAGCACGCACCCGACGGCGAATTCGCCGAAGTGCGGCGGCGTTTCGGCGAGTGGCCCGATCCGGTGCCGCGGCTGCTGGGCGCGGTGTCGCCGGATTCGGTGATGCGCCACGACATCTACCGGCTGCCCGATCTGCCGACGTTCGTCCGCGGACGGGTCGCCCTGCTCGGCGACGCCGCGCATGCCATGATGCCGAACATGGGCCAGGGCGCGAACCTCGCCCTCGAGGATGCGGTCACCCTGGCCGCGTTGCTCGACCACGGCGGGATCGACGACGCGCTGCGCCGCTACGACGCGCTGCGCCGCCCGCGAACCCGGGCCCTCGCCCATCGTTCCCGGCGGATCGGCACGGTCGCGCAATGGTCGTGGACGCCCGCGGTGCGTGCCCGCGATACCGCGCTGCGGCTGATGCCCGGCTGGGCGATGCCACGCGCCTTCGCACGCGCGCTCGACTGGACGCCACCGGCCTGACCGGTCCGCCACCTGCGGCGGGGACGGTGGATCGCACCCGCCGCCACCCTCCTGAACGGCGTTCAAGTATGCTTCCGAGCTGTGAACGAGGATCCGTTGAGCTGGTTGGACGAGCGTGCGGGTGACCGGGTGCGCGCCGGGTTGCGGCGGCAGTTGCGGGCGCGACCGGCGCACAGCGATCTCATCGACCTCGCCTCCAACGACTACCTGGGCCTGTCGCGCCACCCCGAGGTGATCGCGGGCGCGGTCGAGGCGGTCCGGACCTGGGGCGCCGGCGCGACCGGATCGCGGCTGGTCACCGGCACCACCGTCGCGCACGAGGACTTCGAGGCCGACCTGGCCGACTTCGTCGGAGCGCAGGCGGGCCTGGTCTTCGCCTCCGGCTACGCCGCCAACCTCGGTGTCGTCACCGCATTGGCCGGCCGCGGCGCGCTGGTGGTCTCCGACGCCGGCAGTCACGCCTCGCTGGTCGACGCCTGCCGGCTCTCGCGGGCGCGGGTGGAGATCGCGCCGCATCGTGATGTCGAGGCCGTCGACCGGCTGCTGTCACAGCGGACGGAGGAGCGTGCCCTGGTGCTCACCGATTCGGTGTTCAGCGCCGACGGCGACCTCGCGCCGCTGACCGACCTGCATCGGGTGGTCCGCGCGAACGGTGCGGTGCTGATCGTCGACGAGGCGCACGGCATCGGCGTGCGCGGCGACGGCGGCCGCGGTCTGGTGCAGGAACTCGGCCTGGCCGGGCAACCGGACCTGATCGTGACCGCGACCCTGTCGAAAGCGCTTGCGGCGCAAGGCGGAATCGTGCTCTGCGACGAACGGGTACGCGCCCACCTGATCGATACCGCGCGCACCTTCATCTTCGACACCGGATTGGCGCCCGCCGCGGTGGGCGCCGCCCATGCGGCGTTGCGGTTGCTGCGCAAGGAACCGGAACTGGGCGGGCGAGTCCTCGCCCGGGCTGCCGATATCGCCCGCATCGCCGCTGTGCCGCAACCGGATTCGGCGGTCGTCTCGGTGGTGCTCGGGCAGGCGCAGGTGGCCTTCGACGCCGCGCAGCAGTGCCGTGCGCGCGGTCTGAGCGTGGGCTGTTTCCGGCCGCCGTCGGTGCCGGAGGGCACCTCGCGGCTGCGGCTGACCGCGCGTGCCGACCTCACCGACGCGGAGATGCGGACCATCGCCACGGTGCTGGGCGAGGTGCTGACCACGGCGCGGAATTCGCGGGCCGCCTGATACTACGAGGATCGACAGGAGCGAGGCGATATGAGCAGGTTGATCGTGACGGGCACCTCGACCGACGTCGGTAAGACCGTCGTCACGGCCGCGCTGGCCGCGGCGGCGCGCTCGGCCGGGCGCTCGGTCGCGGTGTGCAAACCCGCACAGACCGGCGTGGCTCCGGGCGAAGCCGGTGACCTCGCGGTGATCGAGCGGTTGGCGGGCGTGACCCGCACGCTCGAACTGGCCCGCTATCCCGAACCGCTGGCTCCCGACACCGCCGCCCGCCGCTGCGGGCAACCGCTGCTCACCCTCGGTGAGACGGTGGCCGGAATCGACTCGCTGGCCGATGCCGAGCTCACCCTGATCGAGGGCGCCGGCGGCCTGCTGGTCCGGGTCGGGGAGTTCACGCTGCTCGACCTGGCACTGAAATTGGACGCGCCGGTGCTGGTGGTCGCGGCCGCGGGGCTGGGCACCCTCAACCACAGCGAACTCACCACCCGCGCCCTCGCCGCCGCCGGCGTGCGGTGTGCGGGTTTGGTCATCGGATCCTGGCCGAGCGCACCGGATCTCGCCTCCGAATGCAACCGCACCGACCTGCCGGAGGTCACCGGTGTCGAGGTGGTCGGGGTGATCCCCGAGGGCGCCGGACAGTGGCTGCCCGAGCGATTCGCCGACACCGCCTCCGGATGGTTCCACGCGGACTGGATGCGGCGCTACCTCGGCTGAGTCGCCCGCCGTGGCGCGGCCCCCGTTCGTGTCGGTGCGGCCTGGCAGGATGCGGGGCATGAGCGCAACCGGGGAGGATGCCCGCGACTATGCCCTGTCGCTGCCGGAGACGTCGGAGCAATTCGCCTGGGGGATGCCCACTTTCCGGGTCGCGGGCAAGCTGTTTCTGACGCTGCCCGAGGCCGAGACCTCGATGGCGGTGCGCTGCCCGATCGTCGACCGCGACGAACTGGTCGTGGCCGAGCCGGGGAAATTCTGGATCGCTTCGCACGAGGCCGGTAACGCGTGGGTGCGCGCCCGGCTGGCCGCCCTGGACGACCGGGCGGAATTGGAGGCGATCATCCTGGATTCGTGGCGCCAGGCCGCACCCCGGCACCTCCTCGACGACCAGCGGTAATCGACACCGGACAGCACCGCGCCGCGCCGCGCGACGGATGCGCCGGTCGCCAACGCCCTTACAGTGGGTAGGGATGTCCATGCGAGATCGGCACCCATCCACGGTCGCGGATTACGACGATGCGCGACGGCGAGCCCGGCTGACCGAAACCCGTGTGGGGCACCGCTGGCGGACGCTGGGGCGGACGCGGCGCGTGCTGCTGCGGGCGGCGCTGGTCCCGATCGTCGTACTCGTCGTATTCGCGCAGTACTGGCACTACGACGTTTCCCCCGAGCAGGCACGGCTGGCCCGCACCGATCCCGCGGTGCTGCCCATCTCGGGTCCGGCCGCCGCGAGCGAGCGCGATACCGCTGTCTTCGACCTCGTCGGCCTGGGTTCGCTCGATGCCTCCGATACCGCGCGCGCCCTGCCCTCACTGCGGCAACTGGGTTCGGTGTGGGCGGTGCGCTACGACAACACCGGTATCGACACCAAGGTCATCAGCGATCTGATCATCCGCGTCACCGAGGCCGCCCGCATCCACAAGGTGGTGCTGGTCGGCCACAGCATGGGCGGGGTGATCGCACTCGAGATCGCCAAGCACATCCACACCCACAGCACGCGCACCCTGTCCGGGGTGATCCTGGACTGCACGCCGGTCGACCTGGCCGCGGTGCGGCCGGAAAGCCGCGACCAGGGCGAGGATCTGCTGCGCTGGTTCGGCTGGTTCCCCGGCACCCGGGAGAGCCGGGGGCTGCGGCTGCTGGCGGAAACCTATTCCCGCCGTGATCAATTCATCGACTACGGCTCCGATCCGCCGGGAATCCGGATGGCGTCGCTGGGCCGCACGGTCGCCGATGTGCTGCGGCAGAAGATCTTCAACACCGACGCCGCCAGCAATGGCCTCATCGAGGATCAATTCAAGGCCATCGTCGCCAGTGGCGCGATCGACGACCTGCACGCGCTGGCGAAACCCGCGTCCGGCAAAGCGCGCCCGGCCGTCGTGTTCATCCGCCCGCACGATCCGTACCGGGATTCCGTCGTGGACGACGAGTACACCCATCGCACGCTGATCGACACCGTCGGCGGTGTCGACGGCACACTCCTGGTGGTGCTGACCCGCAGCACCGGGCATGCCGATCCGCGGCAGCATCCGCGCGAATACAACACGGTGATCGCCCAGCAGATCGTGCCGTTCATCGGGCTGGTGCACTCCGAGCAGACCATGGGTATGCCGTGACCCGGCGCGCGGTTCAGCGCACGGCGTCGTCGAACGCCGGGCGAATACCCGAGGGCGGCAGCATGTTCCACCGCTCCAGTTGTGCCCGCACCTGCTCGGCGGCATCGATGTTGAGCGGGCTCGACGTCCAGAGCACATAGGGCAGGTTGAGGAACCGTTGCTCGGTCACCGCGCGCAGCCGGTTGATGCCGGGTTTGGCGCGCAGCGCGTCCACCTTCTGGGCGAAGGTCTGCCCCGGATAGTCGACGAAGACGAGCGCGTCCGGGTCGGCGGCGGCCAGGCGTTCCCACGACACCGCCGTCCACGTGTCGGCCACATCGTCGAGGGCGTTGCGCGCACCGGCGGCCTCGAGGACGGCCTGCGGGCCGCCGAATCTGCCGCTGGAGAAGATGGTTTCGCTCGCGGTGTCGAAGACGAACAGGGTCGGCGGCGTCGCGGCCCGCGGTGCGGCGCGCAAACGCTGGAGGCGGGTATCGATGTCGGCGACGAGCGTGGTGGCCTGCTCGGGGTGTCCGGTGATGGCGCCCAGATTCGACAGATCCGCGCGCAGCGCCGCCCACGGCTCGACGGTGCCGCGTTGCCGCTGACCGGCATGCGGTCGGCAGCTCTCGGTGAGGATGTAGGGCGCGATACCGTTGGCGCGCAGCGTATCCGGCGTGAGATCGGTGGCCTCGCTGTAGCCGTAGTTCCAGCCGGCCACCATCACATCGGGGCGCCGCGCCAGCACCGTCTCCCGGGACGGCGAGCTCGGCGCGACATTGTCCAGCCGATCGACGACGTCACCATAATGCCGCCGCAAGGTCGCGACATCCTGTTGCAGACCGGCCACCGCGGCCACCGAATCCTGCGCGCCCAAGGCCAGCGTCATCGCGACCATATTGGTGTCGTTGACGAACATGCGCTGCGCCCGAGCCGGAAACCGCACCTGCTCACCACAATTGGTGAGGGTCAGATTGCCGCCGGAGGTTTGCGCGGTGCCACACGCCACCAGGGACGCGACGGTCGACCCGACGGCGAGCCATCGGAGGAATTGCATATCGTCTACCCTTCAACGGTTTTCGGGACTACAGCTGCCGGTTCGCGGCGGACGTCCGCGACGGCAGGCGGTGCGGTCGACTCGGCGCACCACAGCGGTGTCGGGACCTCATCCCGCAGTCTTCGTATTCGGTTCCAGCAGAAGATGTGTCGCGCCTGTCTCCGGATGTCGCACGCGTGCCGCTCGCACCCCGAATACGGTGGCGAGCACCTCCGGACTCAACGCCTCCCGCGGCGCCCACAGGTCCGAGGCGGATCCGTCGTGCACGACCAGCACCCGGTCGC
This sequence comes from Nocardia cerradoensis NBRC 101014, assembly GCF_000308535.1. GTDB lineage: Bacteria > Actinomycetota > Actinomycetes > Mycobacteriales > Mycobacteriaceae > Nocardia > Nocardia cerradoensis. Next base: position 9,053 of record NZ_BAFW01000078.1, read on the forward strand.
AGTAGCGGTCGGCCAGGGTCAGATCGTGCAGTGCGATCACGACGGTTCGGCCCAGTCTCCGCACCAGATCCAGGAGCGCGAGCCGGTGGGTGATGTCGAGGTGATTGGTCGGCTCGTCGAGCAACAGCAGCGGGCTCGCCTGCGCCAGGGCCCGGGCCAGCAGCACCCGCTGCCGCTCACCGCCGGACATCCGACGCACCGGGCGATCGGCGAATCCATCGAGATCGACGGCCGCCAAGGCGTCGCCGACCGCGCGGCGCTCGGCCGGGCTGCCCGCGCCCCACGGCGGCAGATACGGGGTGCGCCCCAGCGCGACCACCTCACCGGCGCACAGATCCGCCGGCGGCTGGTCGTCCTGCCCGACCATGGCGACCAGCCGAGCGCGGCGTCGCGCCGAGAGGACATGCAGCACACTGCCGTTCACGAGCACGTGGCCTCGGCGCGGGCGCAGCAGTCCGCCCAGGGTGCGCAGCAGGGTGGACTTTCCGGCGCCGTTGGGTCCGACGACGCCGACCACCTCACCGGGATGAACCTCGAAATCGACATCTGCCAGTACCATTGCGCCGCGCGGCCCACACGCCAGGCGCTCTACTCGCAGTGCCGCGGCGACCGTTTCCGGTGTGGGCTCTGCGGTGAGCAGGGACGAGTGGACAGGGGCGGCGGGGACGCCTTCGTCCGCCGGGACCGGCCGCGGAGCGGGGGAGTGCGGCCCCTCGTCCCCGGTCCCGGCCGGGCCGTGGTCCGGCCCGGTGTCGCGTCGGCGGACAGGCCCGCTCATGCCGCACCGAACCGGTAACGTCGACGCCCCATCAGCAGCAGGAAGACCGGTGCGCCGATCAGCCCGGTCAGCACACCGACCGGAATTTCCGTGGGCCGCACCAGGACTCGGGCCGCCGCGTCGGCCACGACCAGGAACAGCGCACCGCACAGCGCGGCGACCGGTAGTAACCGCCGATGGGTGAAGCCCACCAGCATCCGCGCCGCATGCGGTACCACCAAACCCACGAAACCGATCCCGCCGGACACCGCTACCAGGACGCCGACCAGAATCGCCAGCCCGGTGAACAGCCCGTAGCGGACGGCCCGCACCGGCACACCCACCGATGCGGCGGTATCGGCGCCCACGCTCAACGCGTCGAGCCAGCCGTGTACGGCGAACAGTGCCGCGCCCGCGAACCCGACCACCGTCGCGGGCACCGCGATTCGGGTCCAATCCGCTCCGGCCAGGCTGCCGAGCAGCCAGAACAGCACCGACTGCGCGGCCTTCGGGTCGGCACTGCGGAAGATGAGATAGCTGCTCAGTGCCGAAAACGCCGATCCCAGCACCGTTCCGGTCAACACGAGACGCAGCGGCGTCAAACCGCCCTGCGCCATCGCGATCGCGAAAACCGTTGCCGCCGCGATCAAGGCGCCGGCGAGCGCGCCGCCCGACAGCGCCCAGATTCCCGCCCCCGCGAACAACCCGGACGTGATCACGGCCGCGGCGCCCACCCCCGCGCCCGAGGACACACCCAGCAGATAGGGATCGGCCAGGGGATTGCGCACCAAGGTCTGCATGGCGGCCCCGGCGAGCGCCAGGCCCGCGCCGACCACCGCGGCCAGGATCGTGCGCGGCACTCGCAATTGCCACACGATGGTGTCGAAGGCGGAATCGACCGCACCGGAGCCGCCCAGATGTCCGCCCAGCACCTCGAGCACCGCCCGGATCGGAAGCGGTTCGGCGCCGCACGCGGTCGCCACCACCATCGCGACGAGCAGCGACGTCAGCGTCACGGGGACGACGATCGTTGTCCGGACGCGATTCATCGCCGGAACTCCACAGGCATCACGCGACCTCTTCAGAGCAGTGCCCGGCGACCGAGGTCTGACTCCCGCAGCGGTCCGCACGTGCGGCCGCCCGCGGTCACAGTGGCGCGACCGTTCCGGATTCGCACCGGATTCCCGCGCCGCCGGGGATGACGGTCCCGAATACTACCGTCCGAAATGTCCGGCTAGCGCACCCGGCTCCCGAGCAGATGCAGCACCCCGCCCACGAACAGCTGCAACCCGAAGTCGAATCGCTCGGTGGCCGAGGTGTTCTCGTAGAGCGGGGAATCCTCCTCCGCCAGCGCGCCCGCGGAATCCATCTGCATCCGCGACTGCTCGTCCACCGTCTCGCCGAGCACGTAGTACAGCAGCGTGTAGGCCGCCAGATCGGCCTCCTCGCGAGTCATGCCGCCGCGAATCATCGCACTGGCCAAGCGTTCCCGGCCCTTGCTGGTGGTCAGACGGGAGGCGTAGGTGGCCGAGACCACCTCCGCGCCGTCGCGATAGGCCAGCAGACACGACCGCAGCCGATGCGCGAGTTCGCTGATCTGACCCGGCCAGTCCTCGGCCGCGACCGGTTCCTCCATCGGGGTGAGGATGCGGTCGGCGACCGCGCCGAGCAGCGCCTGCTTGTTCGGGAAATGCCAGTACAGCGCCCCCGGCTGCACGTGCAGAGCGGTGGCGAGGCGGCGCATGGTCAGATCGGCGAGCCCGTACTGATCGAGGATGGCGATGGCGCCGTCGATCACATCCGCCCGATGTAGCTGCACTTCTACCCCTCGCGTGTTTTGACTCACTGACCCCGCTACCCTAGCCTGAACACCGTTCAAGTTGCACGGCATGGACGCGCAGGCCCGGAGGCGGCAGCCTGCGTAACCACGGAGGGCCCAGTCCATGCCGCGACAAGCACGGCCGCACCGGCCGGAGGAAGGGATTCGTGCTGTGACGCAGGCACCCGTGAAGACCGACATTCTGGCCACCGCGCGCGAGCAGGTTCTCGAACGTGGCGTCGGACTGACTCAGGAACAGACCCTCGAGGTGCTGCGCCTGGGCGACGACCAGCTCGAGGCGCTGCTGGAGCTCGCGCACGAGGTGCGGATGAAGTGGTGCGGCCCGGAGGTCGAGGTCGAGGGCATCATCTCGCTCAAGACCGGCGGCTGCCCCGAGGACTGCCACTTCTGCTCGCAGTCGGGCCTGTTCCAGTCGCCGGTGCGCGCCGCCTGGCTCGATATCCCGAGCCTCGTCGAGGCCGCGAAGCAGACCGCCAAGACCGGAGCCACCGAATTCTGCATCGTCGCCGCCGTGCGCGGCCCGGACGAGCGGCTGATGGCGCAGGTCGCCGCGGGCGTCGAGGCCATTCGCAACGAGGTCGACATCCAGGTCGCCTGCTCGCTGGGCATGCTGAACCAGGAACAGGTCGATCAGCTCGCCGCGATGGGCGTGCACCGCTACAACCACAACCTCGAGACCTCGCGCTCGCACTTCCCGAACGTGGTCACCACCCACACCTGGGAGGAGCGCTGGGACACCCTGCGCATGGTGCGCGAGGCCGGTATGGAGGTGTGCTGCGGCGGCATCCTCGGCATGGGCGAAACCCTGGAGCAGCGGGCCGAATTCGCCGCCAACCTGGCCGAATTGGAGCCCGACGAGGTTCCGCTGAACTTCCTCAACCCGCGCCCGGGAACCCCGTTCGGTGACCTCGAGGTGCTGCCGGCGGCGGACGCGCTGCGCGCCGTCGCCGCGTTCCGGCTCGCGCTGCCGCGCACCATCCTGCGTTTCGCGGGCGGCCGGGAGATCACCCTCGGCGACCTGGGCGCCAAACAGGGCATCCTCGGTGGTATCAACGCCGTGATCGTCGGCAACTACCTGACCACGCTCGGCCGCCCCGCCGAAGCGGACCTGGACCTGCTCACCGATCTGAAGATGCCGATCAAGGCGCTCAACGAGACCCTCTGAGCGCCCGCGGCCGCGGCGGTTCGGGTATTGTCGAGCAGCTGGAGAGCTGCACTTCATGAGGGGTTTCGCGAATGGTGGTCCAGATGCCACAGCCTGATATGCAAGAGCGCTACAACCCGTACACCGGGAAGCGGATCGTCGTGGGCCTCGACGATCCGCTTCCCGCGGCCGCGGCCCTGGGCCTGGAACCGCCGCGCTTCTGCGAGCAGTGCGGCCGCCGGATGATCGTGCAGGTGAGTCCGGACGGCTGGTGGGCGAAATGCTCGCGGCACGGGGTGATCGATTCCCACAGCCTGGACCATCGCTGATGACCTCCCGCGGCGCCGCCGCAGCCTCTCCCGCACCGCGCGAGTTGCGCGCGGCGCTGTGGATCGTCGCGGCGGTGCTGGTGGTCAGCATCATCGGCGGCGGAGTGTGGGCCATGCTCGCACCGACCCAGAAGGTCTTCGTCGTCGAACCCGGCAGCGGTATGGCACTCACCGGGGAAAGCGCGCACCGCTTCGACGCGGTGGCGATCTTCGCCTGTGTCGGCCTGGTGACCGGACTGCTCAGCGCCGCCGCGGTGTGGCGCCGGCGCGCGATCCGCGGGCCGATCATGCTGGTGAGTCTGCTGATCGGTTCGCTGGCCGGAGCCTGGGTGATGTCGTGGTTCGGCGAACAGGTCGCGCGCTGGATCCACCCCCGCTCCCACAACCCGCCCGTGCACACCGTCGTGGAGCTCGCGCCCACCGTCGAAGGCTGGACCGCGCTGCTGCTGCAACCGCTGATCGCCGGCCTGGTCGTACTCCTGCTGTCGGCGCTGAGCACCTCCGAGGACCTGGGCAGCGGACGCGGTGAAACGGCGGAACCCGCACCGCGCACCCTGTCCGACGTGACCTACGGGCCCTACCATCGGCCCGGGTCGTATCAGAACGCCGATTCGCAGCGCTGAATCGCGCCGAGTCGCTTATCTGCCGGAACACCGGCGTCCGTCGGTTTCCTCCCCGATGGAAAACACCTGATCGGGGCTACCGCCGACGGCACGGTTCACGTGTGGGATCTCGACCCGCAGCACGCGGTCGACCGAATCTGCTCCACCACGAAATCCGTACTCACCGACCAGGTGTGGCGTGAGCACCTGCCGCAGACGAGGTACCGGCCGCCGTGTGAGTGACCGCTGTCGGCAGCCCGGATCGCCGTTTATTCGATGGCGATCCGGGCTCGCGGTCGTTACGGTTGCGCCGGATCAGCCAGGAGGGGAGGTGTAGGAATGGCAGGAGTGCGAGCGCGACCGGAAAGTGATTGTGCGGCAATCGAACCGAGCGAACGGCCCGATCTCGTCGCGTGGCGGCGGCGGCACGAACTTCGCCGATCCGCTGCGGCGCAGCCGGTGGCGAACAAGCGCACCTACCGGCGCACGGTCAAGCATCGGGATCGGCAGTGGTGAATCGGCGGGGGTGAATCGGCGGGGGTAGGGATTCAGCGTCCGTCGTGGGTGGCGTGGTATTCGGATTCGATCTTCTTCTCCTGGCGCCGTTCGCGCAGCTTCCACACGATCAGTGCCAGGACGACGATCACCACGACCGCGATCGCCATATCGCGGCCGACGGTTTTCGCGACCTTCTCGTAGGAATTGCCGGCGACGTAGCCGAGGACCACGAAGGTCGTTCCCCAGACGATGCCGCCGATGGCGTTGAACGAAAGGAACTTCGGGTAGGGCATGCGGGAGGCGCCGACCAGCGCCGGCATCACCGCGCGGAAGAAGGCGGTGAAGCGGCCGAGGAAGACGGCCCAGCCGCCGCGGCGAGCGAGGAATTCCTGAGCGTTGTCCAGGCGGCCGCGGTGTTTGTCCAGGTAGGAGGCGGCCAGCAGGCGGCTGCCGAAATGTTTGCCCACCTCGTAGCCCACCGAATCTCCGATGATCGCCGCGGCCACCACCAGCAGGATCATCGCCCACAGCAGCACATGCCCCTGGCTGGCCGCGACACCGCCGAGCACGGCCGCCGTCTCGCCCGGAATCACGAAGCCGACGAAGATCGCGTCCTCGGCGAAGACGAGCAAGCCGACCGTCAGGTAGACCCACACCGGCGCGATATCGAGAATCCGGTGCATCAGCGATTCCATTCCGCCGACGCTACCGTGCTCCGGCGAGCGGTGTGCGCCGGTCCCGGGGGTGTCGTCCCGGGCCGCGGCATCGCGGTGCGCGGCCCGTGGCCGGGGAAACCAGGGCGCCGCCGTCTCCGCGCGGGCGGGCGGGGCGGGTGACTATCCCGGGGGCCGCAGCGCCGCGAATTCGTCGGTCACGCGGATCTCGTCGTCGGTGAACCGATAGACCGCCGCGGGCCGTCCACCCGATTTGCCCGGCGCGGCGGTCTCCCCGGTCGGCGTGATCACCTTGCGGCGGCTCAACACTCGTTGCAGGTTGGTGGTATCTACCTCGTAACCCAGCGCGGTGCAATAGATTTCGCGCAACGTCGACATGGTGAACGACGAAGGTGCCAGGGCGAAGGCGATATTGGTGTAGGACAGCTTCGCCGCCAGCCGGGTCCGGGCGTGGTGGACGACGGTGCCGTGGTCGAACGACATGTTCGGCAGGGCCGACACCGGATGCCAGCGGGTGTCGGCGGGCAGTTGCGGGTCCGCGGTCAGCGGCACCAGTCCCAGATACGCCGAGGCGATGCGGCGGACCCCGGGCACGCGATGCGGATCGCTGAAGACCGACAGCTGCTCGATGTGCCACAGCTCACGCACATCGACCTTCTCGGCCAGCTGACGGCGGGCGGAGGTGTCGAGATCCTCGTCGTCGCGCAGCCGGCCGCCGGGTAGCGACCAGGTGCCGGTCTGGGGTTCCATCGCCCGCTGCCACAGCAGCACCCCGAGTTCGGTGCGGAGGCCGTGATTGCCGCGCGGACTCTGCGGATCCACCGGTTCGCTCGCGATCACCGAGTGATCACCCCCTGGACCTGCGGTGACGGTGTCCATGAAGCGACGAACCTGGAACACCGCGGTGAGCGATTCGTGAATGGTGCTACTATGGGCCACGTTTTCGATTGTAAGTCGAAAACCGGGTTGAAGCGAATCGGCCCGGGGTGATGCGCGTGGCGCGAGTGCCGCGCGCATGAGGAAGGAGCCATGCCATGGCGTCAACGAGTCTGACGACAGCGACCACTGGTCCGACGACGCAGGCATTCGCAGCGCAGGTCATCGACGGTCCGGACGGGTTCGGCGGAGTCGAGGCCACACCGGAGTGGGCGCAGGAGATCAAGCGGCTGGCGCGCGAGCGCAACGCCACCATCCTGGCGCACAACTACCAGCTGCCCGAGATTCAGGATGTGGCCGATCACGTCGGCGATTCCCTGGCGCTGTCCCGGATCGCCGCCGAGGCGCCCGAGGACACCATCGTCTTCTGCGGCGTGCACTTCATGGCCGAGACCGCGAAGATCCTCAGCCCGGACAAGACCGTGCTGATTCCGGACCAGCGCGCGGGCTGCTCGCTGGCCGACTCCATCACCGCCGACGACCTGCGCGCGTGGAAGGCCGAACATCCCGGCGCTCTCGTGGTGTCGTATGTGAACACCACCGCCGCGGTGAAGGCGCTGACCGACATCTGCTGCACCTCGTCCAATGCCGTCGACGTGGTCGCCTCGATCGATCCCGACCGCGAGGTGCTGTTCCTGCCCGACCAGTTCCTCGGCGCCCACGTCAAGCGGGTGACCGGGCGTGAGAACATGCACATCTGGGCCGGTGAATGCCACGTGCACGCCGGCATCAACGGTGACGAGCTGACCGAACAGGCCCGCACCCACCCCGATGCCGAGCTCTTCGTGCACCCCGAATGCGGGTGCGCCACCTCGGCTCTGTATCTCGCGAGGGAGGGGGCGTTCCCGGCCGACCGGGTCCACATCCTGTCCACCGGCGGCATGATCGACGCCGCGAAGGCCGCGCGGTCCAACCAGGTCCTGGTCGCCACCGAGGTCGGCATGCTGCATCAGCTGCGCAAGGCCGCCCCCGGCATCGACTTCCAGGCCGTCAACGATCGCGCGTCCTGCAAGTACATGAAGATGATCACGCCGGCCGCGCTGCTGCGCTGCCTGACCGACGAACTCGACGAGGTGCACGTCGATCCGGAAACCGCGGCGCTGGCACGCAATTCGGTGCAGCGCATGATCGCCATCGGCAATCCCGGCGGCGGCGAATAGCACCGGCACCCGCCTGCGGGCGGGCCGGAAAGGTTCGATCGATGATGATGACGCCTTCGATCGGCTGGGAAGCCGAAGCTGATCTGGTGGTGATCGGTGGCGGTGTCGCGGGTTTGACCGCGGCCCGCACCGCCTCGCTGCGGGGGTTGCGGGTCCTGACCCTGAGCAAGGGGGGCCCGACGGATACGTCCACGCAATACGCACAGGGTGGGATCGCGGTGGTCGCGCCGGACGGCGACACCGTCGACTCGCATGTCGCCGACACCGTCGACGCCGGAGCGGGTCTGTGCGATCCGCAGGCGGTGCGCTCCATCGTGGCGGGCGGCCGGGATGCCGTCGCGGCCCTGACCGATCTGGGCGCGGTCTTCGACCTCGGGCGCGACGGCCAGGTGTCGCGCACCCGCGAGGGCGGGCACAGCACGCGCCGCATCATCCACGCCGGCGGTGACGCCACCGGCGCCGAGGTGCAGCGGGCGCTGAACGCCGCCGGACTGCCCGTGCTGTTCGGCACCGCCGCCCTCGACATCGTCACCGGGCCCGACGGGGTACGCGGTGTGATCGTGGTGTCGGACAAGGGCTTCGGCGTCGTCCACACCCCGGCGGTCCTGCTGGCCACCGGCGGCCTCGGCCAGCTCTACGCCTGCAGCACCAATCCGCCCGGGGCCACGGCCGACGGCATCGCGCTGGCGCTGCGGGCCGGTGCGCTGGTCGCCGATCTGGAATTCGTGCAGTTCCATCCCACCGTGCTGTTCAGTCCCGGCGGGCTGGGGCGGCGGCCGCTCATCAGTGAGGCGGTGCGCGGCGAGGGCGCGGTACTGGTCGATTCGAACGGGGATTCCGTGACCGCCGGTGTCGATCCGCGGGGCGATCTGGCGCCGCGCGATATCGTCTCCAAGGCCATCGCCGCCCGGATGCGAGAGCTCGGCACCGATCACGTGTATCTCGACGCCCGCGCGATCGACGGTTTCGCACAACGGTTTCCGACGATCACGACCTCGTGCCGCGCGGCGGGCCTGGATCCACGCACCGATCTGATCCCGGTCGCGCCGGCCGCGCATTTCCAGTGCGGCGGCGTCGTCACCGATACGCACGGGCGCACCGCCGTTCCCGGCTTGTACGCGGCCGGTGAGGTGGCGCACACCGGTCTGCACGGCGCGAACCGGCTGGCGTCGAACAGCCTGCTCGAGGGGTTGGTCGTCGGCGAGCGGGCGGGGGCCGCCGCGGCCGAGCGGGTCGCTTCCGCTCCGGAGGTGACGGCGGTGCCGGAGATGTCGCTGCCGCGCATCGATCGCACCGCCCTGCAGCAGTTGATGTCGGCACACGCCGCCGTGGTGCGCGACGGTGACGGACTGCGCGGGGCGATGCTGCGCGTCCTGCATCTGCGGGGCAGCGGCACGACGAAGTCCGGGACCACGGATGCGCCGGAAGACGCTGCGGCACAATCGGAAACCGGCACTACCGCCCCCGCGCCGGTGGAGTCCGGTGCCGCGCCGGCGGAAATGCCCTCGCCGCAGGGGGTTTCGCGGCTGCACGGCGAGCAGGCCGGAGTACTGGCCGCGGTGGAGGACGCCGCCCTGACCCTGACCGCGCGGACCCTGCTCCTCGCGGCCACCGCCCGCGCCGAAAGTCGCGGCTGCCACACCCGATCCGATTACCCCGAGCCGCGCGAGGAATTGCGGCGCAGCGTCGCGATCCGGCTCGGCGACGACGGCCGCCCGCAGGTCGTCGCCGATCCACTCACCACCGCCGACCCCCTGCCGGCGGTGAGCGCCCGATGACCGCCACGCACATGCCGAGGAGTAGATGATGGCACTGGACCCGCAACTCGACCCCGGGGAACTGCGCACCCTGATCCGCACGGTCCTCGACGAGGATCTGCGCTACGGGCCCGACATCACCTCGGCCGCCACGGTTCCCGCCGAGGCGACCGTCAAGGCCGCGATGGTCTCGCGGCAGCCGGGCACGGTCGCGGGCATCGATGTCGGGCTGCTGGTGCTCGACGAGGTGATCGGCGCCGGAAACTACGAGGTGACCGATCGCGTCGCCGACGGCACCCGGGTCGGCCCCGGCGACGCGGTGCTGACGGTCGTCGCGCCGACCCGGCAGCTGCTCACCGCCGAACGCACCATGCTCAACCTGGTCACCCACATGTCCGGGATCGCCACCGCCACCGCCGCCTGGGTGGACGCGGTCGAGGGCACGAACTGCCGCATCCGCGACAGCCGCAAGACCCTGCCGGGTCTGCGTGCGCTGCAGAAGTATTCGGTGCGCGTCGGCGGTGGCGTCAACCACCGCATGGGCCTCGGAGACGCCGCCCTGATCAAGGACAACCACGTCGTGGCCGCCGGATCGGTGGTCGCCGCGTTGCGCGCGGTGCGCGAACTGGATCCCGACATCGAATGCGAGGTCGAGGTGGACAGCCTCGATCAGCTCGACGCCGTCCTCGCCGAGGACGTGGAACTGGTGCTGCTGGACAACTTCCCGCTGTGGGCCACCCAGGCCGCCGTCCAGCGCCGCAACAGCCGCTCGCCGCGCACGAAACTAGAATCCTCCGGCGGGCTCTCGCTCGAGGCCGCCGCCGACTACGCGCGCACCGGAGTCGACTACCTGGCGGTCGGCGCCCTCACCCATTCGGTGCGGGTGCTCGACCTTGGCCTCGATATGTAGGGGTCAGCCGTCGGTCTGTCCGAAGTGGTCGCGGAGCGTGGTGCCGGTGTATTCGCGGCGATGAACGCCACGCTCCCAGAGCCGCGGAACGATGTGTTCGGCGAACTGCGGCAGCGATTCGACGAACACCGTGAACCCGTCGGCGGCGCCGCGCTCGGCCCAGCCGATCAGTTCGTCGGTGATCGACTCCGGAGTCCCGAAGATCCGCCGATGTCCGCCGCCACCCAGCACGATGAACCGGCGCAGTGTCAGATCCGGATGGCGACGCGCCAAATCCACGCCGCCCTGGGCGAATCCGATCGAGCGGGTGCTGTCGGTGACCGCGACCTCCGGCGGCACCGGGCCGTCCAGGTTCACCGCCTCCGGATCCAGGTCGAACCGGGACAGGAAGCGGTGCACCGTTTCCGACTCCTCCAGTGCCTGCTCCGCCTCGTGCAACAGCCGCTGTACCTCGGCGTCCGTACTGCCGACGGTGAGGAAGATTCCGGGCAGGACGAGGACGCCCGCCGAATCGCCGCGTCGGCTCCGAGCCTCCTTGTTCAGGCGCTCGCGGTAGGTCCGCGACGCGTCCTCGTCGACTCCGACCGAGAAGACCGCGTCGGCGAAGCGGGCCGCGGTGTCGATGCCGTCGTCGGACCCACCGGCCTGGAAGATCACCGGCTTGCCTTGCCGCGAGCGGGGAAGCTGCAACGGCCCGGCGACCGAGAAGAATTCGCCGTGATGGTCGATCGGCGCACGCCGTAACTTGCGCAGATCCCAGGTGGCGGTGACGTCGTCGTCCCACGACACCCAGAGCTTCTCGACCACCTCCGCGAATTCCTGTGCGCGCCGGTACCGTTCGGCACGCGGTGGTGGCTGGGTGAGGCCGAAGTTGCGGGCGACGGTCGGCTCCATCGTGGTGATGATGTTCCAGCCCGCGCGACCGTGGGAGATGTGATCCAGCGACAGGATCGCCCGAGCCAGTGCGTACGGTGTGGTGTAGGTGGTCGACACCGTCGCCACGAGGCCGATGCGCTCGGTCTCCCGAGCCAGCGCGGGCAGCGTTACCAGCGGGTCCAGATACGCGAAACTCCTTCCGTCCGGCCCGATTCCCTGCGAGTCGGCGAAGAACACCGAGTCGAGCCGCACCTGCTCGGCCAGCTGCGCCGAGCGGACGAAGTCGTCGATGTCGATGAAGGGATGCGAACCGTCGGATGCCTGTAGCGGTCCCGGGATCAGGTTGACGGTGAAATGCAGATAACGGCTCACGAGCGGCCTCCGGAAGTCAGCTGAACCACGTTGTGTCCCGGCGGTTTCGGGATCGAATCCACCAATCGCCGGGTGTAGTCGCCGGACGGGCTCGAGAACACGTCCGCGGTGGCGCCCTGCTCCTGCACTTCGCCGCGGCGCAGCACCGTCACCGTATCGGCGAGCTGTCGCACCACGCTCAGATCGTGGGAGATGAACAGATAACTCACGCCCACCTTCACCTGCAGGTCGACCAGAACCTGCAGGATCTGTGCCTGGACCGTCACATCCAGCGCCGAGGTCGGCTCGTCGAGTACCAGGAGTTTCGGGCTCAGGCTCAGCGCCCGCGCGATGGCCACGCGCTGGCGCTGGCCGCCGGACAGGCGCCGGATGCCGCGGGTGAGCAATGATTCGTCGAGACCCACCAGATCCAGGACCTCGAGTACCCGCGCCCGTCGCTGTGCTCGCGAACCCCAGCGGTAGCGGATCAGCGGTTCGGCCACCAACTGCGCGACCGTGTACGTCGGGTCCAGCGACTGGAAGGGGTTCTGATACACGAGCTGCAGGTTCTGCCTTGCCACACGCAGTTCGCGGCGGCCCAGATGCGAGATGTCGCGGCCCGCGACGAGCACTCGCCCCGCGTCCGGCTCCGTCAGCCGCAGAACGACCCGGGCGAGGGTGGACTTCCCCGAACCGGATTCGCCTACCAGCGCGTGGGTGCGGCCCGCCGGGATATCGAAGCTCACGCCCTTCAGCGCCTCCGTCCGGTGCCTGCCGATCCGGAACGTCTTGTGGACATCGGTTACCGTCAGCACCGGCTCGCCGCCGGGCCGGGCGCGCTGAGCTTTCGCGGCGGCGAAGCGATCGGGGTCGATGCTCGGAATGTCCCCGATCAGCTCGCGGGCGTAACCGGATTCCGGTTCCCGCAGTACCGCCGAGGACGGGCCCGATTCGGCCACCCGGCCGGAGTTCAGCACGACGACCCGATCCGCTCGCTCGGCGGCCAGGGACAGATCGTGGGTGATCAGCAGCACCGAGAGCCCGCGCTCGGCGCGCAGCCGGTCGATCAGGTCCAGGATGGTCTTCTGAATGGTCACGTCCAGTGCGGATGTCGGTTCGTCGGCGATGATCAGATCGGGATGCTGCGAGATCGCGATCGCGATGAGCACCCGTTGCAACTGTCCGCCGGAGAGCTGATGGGGATAGGAGCGCAGCGTGCGCTCCGGCTGCGCGATTCCCACCGAGTCCAGCAGTTCGGCCGCCTGGGCGTGCAGCCGCGACCGGCGGGCGTACTCGGGCAGGCCGGAGGCGCGGAACGCCTCGAAGATCTGCCGGTCGATGCGGCGCACCGGGTCGAGCGAGGAGGTCGGGTCCTGCGGCACGAAACCGATACGGCGGCCACGGATGTGGCGGAATTCGCGTTCGGGCAGCCGCAATACGTCCCGGCCGCCGAACTCGGCGCGACCTCCTACCGCCACGCCGTGATCGAGCAGTCGCAGAATGGCATTGACCACCGTGGACTTCCCGGAGCCGGACTCACCGACGATCGCCACCGCCGCGCCGGCGGGCACGTCGAACGACACTCCGGACACCGTGGGGGCCGAGAGGTTGCCGTCGTAGGCGACGGCGAGGTCACGCACGGCGAGCAGCGGCGCGACCGGCGCCGCCCGGCCCGCATCGGACGCGAGAGCTGTTGTCGTAGCGGTCATGTCACCTGTTCCTGCCGATGAGTTTGCTCAACTGTCCCAGCGACAGCACCGACAGCACGATCACCAGGCCCGGGCCGTAGACGAACCACGGGTAGCGATAGAAGAAGTTTTTGCCGTCGGCCACCAGCAGGCCCCAGTCCGGGCTCGGCGGTGGATTGCCGTAACCGAGAAATGCCAGCGCGGAGATGTTGATGATGGCCAGGCCGAACTGCAGAACCGCCAGTGCCAGCACCGACCGGTACACATTCGGCAGCACATGGCGACACAGCACGACGATCTTTCCGCCGCCGATGAGGCGCGAGGACTCGATGAACGCGGTGTTCTTCACCCGCAGCGTCTCCGACCGGATCAGGCGGGCGAAGACGGCCACCGACGAAATGCCCACCGCCACGGCGGCATTCACGCTGGCGAAACCCAGTGACACCACCACCACGACGGCCAGCAGAAAGCCGGGAATGGCCAGCAGCGCGTCGATCAGCCGTCCGAGTATCGCGTCGGCTACGCGCCCGGAGAAGCCCGCGATCAGACCCACCGCGCTGCCGGCGACCAGGCCGATGCCCACGGCCAGCAGCGCGGTCAGCACCGCCGTCCGCGTGCCGAACACGACCCGCGCGAGGATGTCGCGGCCGAACTGATCGGTGCCGAACAGGTGCTCCCACGACGGCGCGCGGAAGTTGTCCGCGGTCACGCCGGCGTACGGATCGTGGCCGGTGAACAGGCCCGGGGCGATCGCCCAGGCCGTGAGCACGGCGACGACGAGAACCGCGGCGACGGTCGCGAGGTCGCGCAGTCCCGGCATCGCCGGCCGCCGGCGCGAGCGCGTGACCGCGAGAGTCGCGACGACCTCGTGCTGCTCCTCGTCGATATCGGCGGCCGCATCGGTCGTGGTCGTCATCGGCGTGCCTCCGTCGGGCGCAGTCGGGGATCGAGCGCGGGGTAGATCAGGTCCACCGCGAGGTTGATGGTGAGGAAAACGATCGCGGCCAGCACCACGGCCGCTTGCAGGACCGGTACATCCTGTTCGGTGACCGCCCTCTCGATCACACTGCCCACTCCGGTGCGTCCGAAGATCGCCTCGGTGATGATCGAGCCACCGAGCAGCTCACCGACGATGATCGCCGCGATGGTCGTTGTCGGCAGCGCGGCATTGGGTAACAGGTGCCGGGAGAGCAGACCGAACCGGCCGATGCCCTTGGAGATCGCCACCGTGGCGTAGGGCTGCGCACGGGCGTTGTCCAGGGCGCTGATGAGGACCTGCGCTATCGGCGCCGAGGTCGGAATGGCCAGCGTGGCAGCGGGATAGACGAGCGCCCCGGCGCTGCGGAAATCGGTGAGCGTGAACAATCCGAGCTGGAACGACAGCACATCGATGATGACCAGACCGATCAGGAAGTTCGGCACCGACAGAAACAGCGACGGGAGGGACCGCAGCAGGCCGCCGCCGAACCGGTCCGGAAGGAAGAACGCGCTCACCGCGATCGCGAAGGCGAGGACCACCGCGAAGACGAAGGCCGTTCCCGCCAACTTCAGCGTGGACGGAATGCCCGACCACAGCACCGTCGACACCGGCAGATTCGAGGCATAGGACAACCCCAGGTCACCGTGTGCGAGGCGGACGAGCGCAACCTGAAGTTGCTCCCATATCGGCCGGTCCAATTTGAAATAGACCAGCATGTCCCTGATCTGGTCCTTGGAGTAGCCGTATTCGGGATTGCTCAGCCGGTTGGCGACCGGATCGCCCGGCAATACCGTCACGATCACGAACACGATGATGTAGACGAGAACGACCGTCACGGCGGCCTGCGCGATCCGGGATGCCACATATCGCGGATAATGCGACAACTGCTTCATTTCTCACTGCCTCGATTCCGGGCCGGTCATACGTCGAGCCACGCGTCGTAGAAGCTGATGAGCCCGAGCCCGTCCACGCTCAGATCGCGGAGGCGGTCCGCGGCGCCCCAGGTTTGGCGGAATTCGTGCACCGGGATGTAGTAGGCGTTGTCGATGACATACCGCTGCACCGCTTTCGACGCCTCGATCCGGGCCTGATCGGACTTCGCCTGCACCAGCGCGTCGAGCAACGCGTCCAGCGCGGCACCGGGCTTCTTGAACTGATTACCTTGCGAGCTGTGCCACCATCGCCACATCTCCGTCGGACTTCCCGCCAGCCAATGATTTTCGTACAGCGGAACATTCGGCTGCGCGGTCACGGCGTTGTAGGTCGAGAAGTCGGTACCTTTTATCTCGAGCCGCACTCCGATCTTCTTCCACTGCTGCGCGATCAGTTGCAGGTCCGCCTGGGAGGTCGTGATGTAGACCGAGGGGTAGATCAGGAAGCTCAGCTGCTCACCGTTGCGGACGCGGTATCCGTCGCGGTCCCGATCGGTCCAACCGGCCTCGTCGAGCAGGCGGTTCGCGAGATCGCGGTCGTAGGCGAACGTGTCACGCAGATCCAGGGTGCCGGGGACGATGTCGTTGAAGGTCGACTTCGCCTCGGTCCATGCGCCGCTGCGGTAGTTGGTCGTCAGGATCTCGCGCCGATCGATGCCGTGCGTGAGCGCCTTGCGGATGCGGATGTCGTCGAGGTGCGGCGCGGTCAGGCGCAGCTGGAGTCCCCAGACGCTGCCGAAGAACGTCGGCGCGATCAGCTGGAATCCGTCGGCCACGAACGGCTCCTCGGCGGGCTGCACGTAGTGGATGATGTCGACCTGCCCGGACTCGAGCGATCCCGCGCGCAGCGACGGTTCGATCACCTGCTGTACGGTCACCCGCTCCAAGCGTGCCGGGCCGTCGTGCTTGGCGTCGCCGCGCGGCCAGGAGTAGTCCTCGCGGCGGCGCAGCACCACTTCCTTACTGGGCAGCCAGGATTCGACCACGAACGGTCCGGTGCCGTAGATCTTGCTCAGATCGGACTGGTCGCGCAGACTCGCCTCGACGGTCGCCGGCGCCACCATGCCGACCGTCGTCCAGGCGGCCAGTTTCTGGATGAAATCGCCGAACGGCTGGCTCAGCCGGATCCGGACCTCGTATTCACCGACGGCCTCGGCCTTGTCGTAGCTGGTCGGAAAATATGCCGCGCGGACGATTCCGCGCCCCTTGTCACCTTTGCCGAGCAG
The DNA here is from genome assembly GCF_000308535.1 of Nocardia cerradoensis NBRC 101014. Classification (GTDB taxonomy): domain Bacteria; phylum Actinomycetota; class Actinomycetes; order Mycobacteriales; family Mycobacteriaceae; genus Nocardia; species Nocardia cerradoensis. The sequence continues at coordinate 25,712 of NZ_BAFW01000078.1, forward strand.
GTTCAGATTGGCCGCCACCGCCGCTGCGTCGAGCCGCTCGCCGTTGGAGAAGGTCACGCCTTTCCGAATTGTCAGCCCGAATTCGGTGCGGGCGTCGTTCTGGGTGAATCCGGTGGCGAGATGGGGCTGGAATCGGCCCGCGGCGTCGTAGTAGAACAGTCGCTCGACGATCTGATTCCACACCTGCGCCACATGCCACGACCCGGTGGCCTGCTGCTGATATCCGTCGATCAGTTTCTCGTTGAGGTAGGTGATTCGGCCGCCCGATATCGGCGCGGCGTTTTTCGGCGCCGGCAGCGCGCGCGCCGCGGTGCCGGGTGACGCGGGACTGCCACACGCCGCGAGAAACCCGGCGCCGGTCAGTGCGGCGCCGAGCGCGAGAAAGCGTCGCCGTGCGAGTTCATGTGACATGGGAACCTTGATCGATCGAGAATGGGTGCAAACGACGTCGGGAAACGTACGAGCACAGCGTGATCGGGACACGCGCGACGATCAATACAGTTCTGCTTCAGAATCGCTAAATCAAAACTTACCTATCCGAGAGAAAACGCCGTTCGCCCACCGCCACCTGCACGGGGAAATTGCCGTCGGTGGGTCAATGGACGAAATCATGGCGATCCTCACGGCACTATCGGCGAAGCCGGAGGCGGATGGCGTCGAAACAGCCGGAGCCCGCCGGACTTCAGCTGGTGAGTTCGCGTTCCAGCGGGGTCCGGAAGCGGGGGATGGCGCGCACGTCGCCGTACCAGGCGGCGGTGCGCTCGACCTCGGCATCGATCAGCGCCTTCGCGTCGGCGCCGACGTCTTCCAGCAGCCGCCAGGCGATGTCACCGTCGGCGCGCTGCGCCCAGCCGCCGACGATCCGTCCGTCCACCCAGATACTCGGGCCGATATTGCCGTTGGTGTCGAACAGGGCGGGGGTGTGCGGGCCGAGGAACCAGTCGCGCGACTGCCAGCCCATCGGGGTCGGGTCCAGGGCGGGGAGCAGCGCCGCCCATGGTCCGGACTCGGGTTCGGGGTCTGTATCGTCGGACAGGAGCACTCCGGTCCTGCCGCCGAGGTCGACCTCGGTGAGCTCGAGACTCGACAGTGTCTTGCGCACATCGGTTTTCGTCCATCCGGTCCACCAGACCAGATCGTCCACGGGCGCCGGTCCGAAGGTGCGCAGCCAGCGGCGGGCGAGTTCGGCACGCGCCGCGTCGAGTGCGACCGGCGCGGCATCCGGAAGCCACGCCTCCCGGGGCGCCCAGGTGTATTGGCTGCTGGTCCAGCTGCCGTTGGGGCGCCCACGCACGATGAGCCCGTCGCATCCGAGGATGAGCAGCACCCAGGTGGTGATGTTGGTCGGTTTCGAATACGGCTTGCCGGGGGCGGTGTCGACCTGGGTGCGCAGCCGGGGCACGGCGGCCGACAGTTGCGCGCCGGTGGCGCTGCCCCGGGTCAGCAGTTCGCGATGGGTTTCGTCGGCCACTTCGGCCAGCCAGGCGTCGATATCGCCCTCGACGGCCTGGGCCAGATACTTTCCGTAGGCGCGGCGCTGCTTGACGGCGAGCGCATCGGCCACCGCGGCCTGCAGCACGGGAACCAGGTCGACCGGCGCGACGAACATGGTCCGCCGCATCGCCAGCAGCCGCAGCAGCGACCGATCGTCGTAGAGGGCGCGTTCCACATCGGCGGGCGCCAGGCCGCGGGTGCGGGCGCACACCGACAGGTACACCGTCGCGGGATCGGTGGCGTGCAGAGCGACCATCGACTCGGCGATATCGGCGGGATCGGTACCACGGGCTTCGAACGCGAGCCGATGCCGCCGTGCCAGCCGCGCACGTCGCTGAGCGACCGTAATCGAACGCATGGTCGAATCCTAGCCTGCTCGGTCCCGGATTCGGATGCGCTGGCCGAGGAAATGCGCCGCCCGGTCCAGCGCTTCGTCCGCCTCGTCGAGAAGGCCGGTGAAGGACTGAAATACATGAGGCACATCGGCGGTCACGTCGAGGATGACGTCCACTCCGGCCTCCCGCGCGCGTGCGGCCAGGCGAGTGGAATCGTCGAGCAGCATTTCGTTGGTTCCCACCTGGAGCAGGATCGCCGGGAAACCGGTGAGATCGGCCGAGACCGCGGGGCTGAGCAGCGGCTGTTCCGGATCCTGCCCGGCGAGATACATGGCGCCGGTGTGGTCCAGGCTCGCGCGGGTGAACAACGGGTCGATGCCGGCTTTGGTTTCCATGCTCGCACCCGTGCGCGTCATATCGAGTCCGGGGGAGAAGGCCACGATCGCGGCGGGCAGCGGCAGGCCGGCGTCGCGGGCGGCCAGAGCCGTCGTGATGGTCAGACCACCGCCCGCGGAGTCGCCCGCGAAGGCGATCGCCGACGGTTGCGCGCCACTGTCGAGCAGGGCGCGATAGGCGCCGAGGGTGTCCTCTATCGCGGCCGGGAACGGATGTTCCGGCGCGAGCCGGTAATCGACCGAAAACGCCCGGAAACCCGTCTTACACACCAGGTTTCCGGTCAGTGTCAGCGCCGTTCCGGGGGAACCGAAGACGAAGCCACCGCCGTGGAAGTACAGGATCGTTCCGGCTCCGGCCGGCTCCGGCGGTTCGACGAGCACCGCGGGCCGAGTGCCCAGGGTGATCGTCCGCGTGCGTATTCCGGACGGGACGGCCATCTGTGCCATCAGTGTCCGGAAGTCGGCTCGTATCTCGGCGACGGATCGCGGCTGCGCGGGGTGTGGCCGCCGCAGCATCGCGTCGACCTGCGCGCGTTGTTCCTCGCTCATATGCACCTCCTGAGAAATATATTCCTGTACAGTATATGCCATGGAATGTAGTTCTGGCTCGGATGCCGTGGACTCGGATGCCGTGGATCTGCCGACGCTGTTCGCCGATCTCGTCCGGTGCGAGACGCGGCTGTACAACGCCGTCAACGACCGGCTCCGGGAGCGGCACGGCATCGTCGCGTCGCAGTTCGAAGCGCTGCGTTTCCTGCGCGACCATCCGGAGGCGCGGGTGGCCGATCTCGCGGCCGAATTCGCGGCCGGCATCGGGGCGATCAGCAAGGGCGTCGATCGCCTGGTTGCCCGGGGATGGGTGGTGCGCAGGCCGCATCCGTCGGACCGCCGCTCGTCGGTGCTGGCCCTGACCGAGGACGGCGCCCGGCTCGTGACCGCGGCCGAGGAGAGCTTCGCGCAGCGGCTCACCGAGCTGTTCGGCGCCATCGCGCCCGATGCGTCCCTGCCGGCCGTGGCACGCACGCTCGCGCGGCTGCGCGGCGAACTCGAACGGGGCCGGATCGGCATGCCGGCGGGGTGAGTGCCGCGTGGTGAACGCGACCGGTCGCAGTGGTGGGAAGGATGCGGGACCCGCGGTCGTTGATCATGGGGGGCGAACGACGGTGACAAGACAGGAGAAGTCATGACGGAAAATCCGGCCCCGGTTTCGAACTGGGACGGCGCGGCACTGGATCTGCCGGCGTATCTCGCCCGCATCGGCTTCACCGCAGAGCCGGCGCCGACCCTCGCCACCCTGCGCGCACTGCAGTACGCGCACACCACCACCATCCCGTTCGAGAACATCGAGCCGGTGCTGAAACGCCCGGTGCTGCTGGACCTTCCGTCGTTGCAGGACAAGCTCGTCCGATCGCGGCGCGGCGGTTACTGCTACGAGAACGTGGGCCTGTTCGCCGCCGCATTGGAGCGGATCGGCTTCGGCGTCACCGGATTACACGGGCGGGTGAGTATGGGCGCGCGCGGTGAGATCCGCCCGGCGACGCATGCGTTGCTGCGTGTGACCACCGCCGACGACGACCGGGTGTGGCTGTGCGATGTCGGTTTCGGTTCCGGGCCGCTCGCCCCGCTCGAACTGAATCCCGATGCCGGGGAGGTGCGGGCCGGTGATTGGCGATTCCGGCTGGAACGCACACGCGGCGAACTCGATTCGGAGCTGTGGGTGCTGCACCACTTCGCCCGCGACGGCTGGATCGACCGCTACAGCTTCACCATGAATCCGCAGTACCGCATCGACTACGCGGTCGGCAATCACTTCGTCTCCACATTTGCGCGTTCACCGTTCGTGACCCGGCCGTATGTGCAGCGGTTCCGGCCGGACCGGCACGACATCGTCGACAACACCACCTGGATCACCGAATATCCGGACGGCACCGCGCACAGCCGCGACCTGCCGCCGGCCGATCTGCCGAAGATCCTGGCGGCCGAATTCGATATCGAACTCGACGACGCGGACGCGGCGAAACTGGCGGCAGGGGTCTGGCTGCCACACTGACGACCGGCTGTGCGGCCGACCGGCGGCCCGCGCGCGGCGGCCGATTACCCCGCGGCGGCGGCTCGCGGCGGTAGTGTCGGCCGCGTGCGCACCGGATCGAAGTTGTTCGCCCTGCTCGCCGCCCCGATTCTCGCTGCCGCCGCGTGTTCCGGAGACAGTTCCGCCGATCGGCTCGACCGCAGTGTGCACACCTTCGCCGATGCGTTGAGTCACGGCGATCCCGCGGCCGCGGCCGCCGTCACCAGCGATCCGGCGCGGGCCACGACCACCCTCGGCACTCTCTTCGACAGCCTCGGCAAGAAGGTCCGCGTCGACGTGCGTGCGGTAAACCGGTCCGACCACCACGCGACGTTCGACCTGGCCACCACGTGGACCTTCGGCGCGGCCGGAAATCAGTGGACCTACACCACCACCGGGACGGCCGACGAATCCGGCGACGACTGGAAGGTCCGGTGGAATCCCGCCACCGTGGCGCCCGGCCTCGAGATCGGGCCGTTGTCCTACGACACCGTCACCCCGCAGCCGGCCGCGCGCGTGCTCGACCGCGACGGTGCGGAATTGATGAACCAGCAGGTCGTCACCCTGGTCCAGCTGGCGCCCGGCGCCGACCCGAATGCCGTTGCGGCCGTACTCGGTCCGATCGATCCGAGCATCTCCGCGGCGAGCCTGCGCCAGGACATGGACAAGGCCCAGGGCAAACCCGTCACCGCGATCGCGCTGCGGGCCGGCGACCTCGCCCCCGTGCAGGATCGGCTCGCCGCGCTGCCGAATGTGACGCTGGCGCAGCAGACCCGGCTGCTCACCGCCGACAAGGCACTGACCTCGCCGGCCCTGTCCGGGGTGAGCGACCTGTGGCAGCACAGCACCGATGCCGCGGCCGGCTGGGCGGTGCGCGCACAGGCCAGCGACGGCGTCCACACGGTGGGCGGGCAGGATCCGAAACCTGTCGCCGATATCAGGACCACGCTCGACACCGGGATGCTGCGCCGTGCCGAGGCCGCGCTCGCGCCGATCCCCACTCCGGCGGCGATGGTTGTGCTGCGACCGTCCACCGGCGACGTCCTCGCCGTGGGGCAGAACGCGCCCGCCGACGCCCAGGGCCCGATCGCGCTCACCGGGCTCTACCCACCGGGTTCGACCTTCAAGACCGTCACCGTGTCGGCCGCGTTGCAGGCCGGGCACGTCACCGCCGACACCATGGTCGCCTGCCCCGGAACCGAGAACATCGAGGGCCGGCAGATCCCCAACGACAACAACTTCGATCTCGGCACCGTGCCCCTGCACACCGCGTTCGCGCGGTCCTGCAACACCACGATGGGACGGCTCGCGGTGAATCTTCGGCCCGACGGGCTGACCCGCGCGGCCGCGCAGCTCGGCCTCGGTGTGGATTTCACCGCCCCCGGCATGACCACGGTGACCGGAAAGGTGCCCACCGCAGACACTTCCGCGCTGCGGGTCGAGG
>NZ_BAFW01000077.1 GCF_000308535.1 Nocardia cerradoensis NBRC 101014
ACCCGAGTAGCAGCGGGCCCGTGAAATCTGCTGTGAATCTGCCGGGACCACCCGGTAAGCCTGAATACTCCCTGGTGACCGATAGCGGACTAGTACCGTGAGGGAAAGGTGAAAAGTACCCCGGGAGGGGAGTGAAATAGTACCTGAAACCGTGCGCTTACAATCCGTCAGAGCCTTCGATTTCGGTCGTGGGGTGATGGCGTGCCTTTTGAAGAATGAGCCTGCGAGTCATCGGTGTGTGGCGAGGTTAACCCGTGTGGGGTAGCCGTAGCGAAAGCGAGTCCGAATAGGGCGTTTGAGTCGCATGTCATGGACCCGAAGCGGAGTGATCTACCCATGGCCAGGGTGAAGCGACGGTAAGACGTCGTGGAGGCCCGAACCCACTTAGGTTGAAAACTGAGGGGATGAGCTGTGGGTAGGGGTGAAAGGCCAATCAAACTCCGTGATAGCTGGTTCTCCCCGAAATGCATTTAGGTGCAGCGTCGCGTGTTTCACACTGGAGGTAGAGCTACTGGATGGCCTAGGGGGCCCACAAGCTTACCGAAGTCAGCCAAACTCCGAATGCCGGTGTGTGAGAGCGTGGCAGTGAGACTGCGGGGGATAAGCTTCGTAGTCGAGAGGGAAACAGCCCAGATCGCCGGCTAAGGCCCCTAAGCGTGTACTAAGTGGAAAAGGATGTGGGGTCGCTGAGACAACCAGGAGGTTGGCTTAGAAGCAGCCACCCTTGAAAGAGTGCGTAATAGCTCACTGGTCAAGTGATCCTGCGCCGATAATGTAGCGGGGCTCAAGTACACCGCCGAAGCCGCGGCACTCAGTCATTAGATCGCCTTCGGGCCAGTCGACTGGGTGGGTAGGGGAGCGTCGTGTAGCCAGGGAAGCAGCGGGGTGACCTAGTTGTGGAGGCTGCGCGAGTGAGAATGCAGGCATGAGTAGCGAAAGACGAGTGAGAAACTCGTCCGCCGAATGACCAAGGGTTCCTGGGCCAGGTTAATCCGCCCAGGGTGAGTCGGGACCTAAGGCGAGGCCGACAGGCGTAGTCGATGGACAACGGGTTGATATTCCCGTACCCGTGTATCCGCGCCCAATGGCGAATCAGTTGTGCTAAGTGCCCAAAAGCGGATGGACCTCCTTCGGGAGGCCGGATGTGGCTGCGCACGACCCTGGCTGTAGTAGTCAAGCGATGGGGTGACGCAGGAAGGTAGCTGGGCCCGGTGGTGGATTACCGGGTGTAAGCCTGTAGGGCGTTGTGTAGGCAAATCCGCACAACATGTGCCTGAGAGGTGATGCGTAGCCGGTTGAGGTGAATTCAGTGATCCTATGCTGCCGAGAAAAGCCTCTAGTGAGTTGGTACACGGCCCGTACCCCAAACCGACACAGGTGGTCAGGTAGAGAATACTAAGGCGATCGAGATAACTGTGGTGAAGGAACTCGGCAAAATACCTCCGTAACTTCGGGAGAAGGAGGGCCCGATCTGGTGATGAGTCTTGCACTCGGAGCTGGGTTGGGTCGCAGAGACCAGAGAGAAGCGACTGTTTACTAAAAACACAGGTCCGTGCGAAGTCGTAAGACGATGTATACGGACTGACGCCTGCCCGGTGCCGGAAGGTTAAGAGGACCGGTTAGCGAAGCAATTCGCGAAGCTGAGAATTTAAGCCCCGGTAAACGGCGGTGGTAACTATAACCATCCTAAGGTAGCGAAATTCCTTGTCGGGTAAGTTCCGACCTGCACGAATGGCGTAACGACTTCTCTGCTGTCTCCACCACAGACTCGGCGAAATTGCATTACGAGTAAAGATGCTCGTTACGCGCGGCAGGACGAAAAGACCCCGGGACCTTCACTATAGCTTGGTATTGGTGTTCGGTACGGTTTGTGTAGGATAGGTGGGAGACTGTGAAGCGGGCACGCCAGTGTTCGTGGAGTCGTCGTTGAAATACCACTCTGGTCGTATTGGACCTCTAACCTCGGGCCATGATCTGGTTCAGGGACAGTGCCTGGTGGGTAGTTTAACTGGGGCGGTTGCCTCCTAAAGTGTAACGGAGGCGCCCAAAGGTTCCCTCAGCCTGGTTGGCAATCAGGTGTTGAGTGTAAGTGCACAAGGGAGCTTGACTGTGAGACTGACAGGTCGAGCAGGGACGAAAGTCGGGACTAGTGATCCGGCACCGGCATGTGGAAGCGGTGTCGCTCAACGGATAAAAGGTACCCCGGGGATAACAGGCTGATCTTCCCCAAGAGTCCATATCGACGGGATGGTTTGGCACCTCGATGTCGGCTCGTCGCATCCTGGGGCTGGAGTAGGTCCCAAGGGTTGGGCTGTTCGCCCATTAAAGCGGCACGCGAGCTGGGTTTAGAACGTCGTGAGACAGTTCGGTCTCTATCCGCCGCGCGCGTTAGAAACTTGAGGAAGGCTGTCCCTAGTACGAGAGGACCGGGACGGACGAACCTCTGGTGTGCCAGTTGTCCCGCCAGGGGCACGGCTGGTTGGCCACGTTCGGAAGGGATAACCGCTGAAAGCATCTAAGCGGGAAGCCTGTTCCAAGATGAGGTTTCTCACCCCCTCGAGGGGGTAAGGCCCCCAACAGACCATTGGGTTGATAGGCCAGAACTGGAAGTGCGGTAACGCATGGAGGTGACTGGTACTAATAGGCCGAGGACTTACCAACAAAGCTGCTACGCGTCCACTGTGCGGTATCTGAAACAACACACGACTGTGTGGATAGTTTCATAGAGTTACGGCGGCTATAGCGGTGGGGAAACGCCCGGTCCCATTCCGAACCCGGAAGCTAAGGCCACCTGCGCCGATGGTACTGCACTCGACAGGGTGTGGGAGAGTAGGACACCGCCGGAACATACATTCGCGAAGGCCCCCAACCACCAGGTTGGGGGCCTTCCGCATTT
>NZ_BAFW01000076.1 GCF_000308535.1 Nocardia cerradoensis NBRC 101014
CTGCGCGGTGAATCTGGTGGTCCGGGGCACCCTCGCCCAGTTGCGAGGGTTGGCCTCCCGCAGCGAGATTCGCAGCGTGGAGGCGCTGCCGCCGGATGCCTCCGCGGGTGCGTTCGCCGTGTTGCCGCTCCTGCCCGAACACGTCGAGGTCGTGGCACCGGGGCCCGACGACGGCCCGATCCCCGACCACTGAATCCGGACCACCGGCGCTGTCGGTGCCACCCGGCATAATCGAGGGCAGGCGAGGGGAGAGGATGTGCCGGTGGAACGAGACGCGGGGTTGCGGGACCGGGCGCAGGGGGTGCTGCTGGGGACCGCCGCCGGTGACGCACTGGGCGCCGGCTACGAATTCACCCATCCGGCAGCGGATTCGGTGATCGAGATGCGCGGCGGCGGCTCGCTGCGGTGGGAGCCGGGGGAGTGGACCGACGACACCGCGATGGCGGTGGGTGTCGCGCTCGCGGCGGCCGAACACGGTGCGTTACACCATCCGGCGGGCTTGGACGCCGTCGCCCGCCAGTTCGTGCGCTGGTGGGACAGCCGGCCCAAGGATGTCGGATATCAGACCAGTCAGGTGCTGCAGTGGCGCAGCGCGGACGCGGCCGATATGCGCCGGCGCTCCTTCGAACTCGACGGACTCACCGGCGGCAATGGATCGCTGATGCGCACCGCGCCGGTGGCCCTGTGCTACCTCGACGATCCGGACAACTGCGCGCGCGCCGCCCGGGCGGTGAGCGAACTCACCCACAGCGATGTGCGGGCCGGCGAGGCGTGCGTGCTGTGGACGTGGGCGATCCGGCATGCCGTGCTCTACGGCGACTACGACGGCGTGCGCGGTGGGCTGGCCTTCGTGGACGCCGATTTCTGGGCCGCGCTGCTGGACGAGGCCGAATCCGGCACTCCTGCGGACTTTCCGAAGAACGGCTGGGTGGTGCACGCGCTGCAGACGGCGTGGTGGGCGATCACCCATACCGAATCCCTGCCGGCCGCGCTGGAAGCGGCCGTGCGCGCGGGCGGCGATACCGATACCACCGCCGCCATCGCGGGCGGATTACTGGGCGCCCGCTGGGGCGCCTCCGCCATCCCGCCGCAATGGGTCGCGCTGCTGCACGGATATCCGCGGCTGCGCGGTGACGATCTGGTCGCGCTCACCCGCCGCATCGTCGATCGCTGAACCGCGCACCGCTGCCGCTGGGTGCCGATGGTTGCCCGCCCTGGTGGCCGGTACCGGGTGCCGTCCGATTCGCCGGAAACGCTCTAGGCTGTCGGACATGTCGATCACCGAGCAGCAAGCGCGCGCACCGGGTCTGACCGCGGCCGAGGTCGCACAGCGCGTTCGTGACGGGCAGACCAACGACGTGCCGGATCGGGCGAGCCGATCGGTTGCCGACATCGTCCGGGCCAATGTGTTCACCCGGATCAACGCCATCCTCGGCGTGCTGTTCGTGCTGGTCCTGGCCACCGGATCGATGATCGACGGCATGTTCGGCCTGCTGATCGTGGCCAACAGCGTGGTCGGCATCGTGCAGGAACTGCGCGCCAAGCAGACCCTGGACAAACTCGCCATCGTCGGCCAGGCCAAGCCGGTGGTGCGTCGCGACGGCGCCGCCACCGAGGTCGGACCGAAGGATGTGGTGCTCGACGATCTGATCGAACTGGGTCCCGGTGACCAGATCGTGGTCGACGGCGAGGTCGTCGAATGCGAACTGCTCGAGGTCGACGAATCCCTGCTCACCGGTGAGGCCGATCCGATCGACAAAACGGTCGGCGCGAAGGTGATGTCCGGCAGTTACGTGGTCGCCGGATCGGGCGCCTACCGGGCCACCAAGGTCGGCAAGGACGCCTACGCCGCGCAACTGGCCGACGAGGCGTCGAAATTCACCCTGGTCGATTCGGAGCTGCGCAGCGGTATCGACACCATCCTGAAGGTGATCACCTACCTGCTGATTCCGGCGGGGTTGGTCACCATCTACAACCAGCTGTTCTCCAGTCACCAGAGCTGGCGGCACGCGCTCAACGGTATGGTCGCCGCCCTCGTCCCGATGGTGCCGGAGGGCCTGGTGCTGATGACCTCGATCGCGTTCGCGGTCGGCGTCGTGCGGCTGGGTCAGCGCAAATGCCTGGTCCAGGAGCTGCCGGCGATCGAGGGACTGGCCCGGGTCGACGTGGTGTGCGCGGACAAGACCGGCACCCTCACCGAGAACGGGATGCGGCTGTCGGAACTGCGCGTCGTCGGCGATGTGCCGGAACAGCGGTTGCGCTCGGTGCTGGCCGCGCTCGCCCACGACGATCCGCGTCCCAACGCCAGCGTGCTCGCCATCGCCGAGGCCATGACGGAGGATCCGGGCTGGTCGTCCACCGCGGTCGCGCCGTTCAGCTCGGCGAAGAAGTGGAGCGGTCTCTCCTACGGCGAGCACGGCAACTGGCTGCTCGGTGCACCGGACGTGCTGCTCGATCCCGATTCCGGCATCGCCGCCACCGCACAGGACATCGGCGCGCAGGGCCTGCGGGTGCTGCTGCTGGCCTCCTCGGATCGCCCCGTCGACGACCCGGACGCGCCGGGCACGGTGACGCCGCAGGCGCTGGTGGTGCTGGAACAGAAGGTCCGCCCGGATGCGCGCGAAACACTGGATTACTTTGCCGGCCAGGATGTCTCGATCAAGGTGATCTCCGGCGACAACGCGGTGTCGGTGGGTGCGGTGGCGTCCTCACTCGGCCTGCCCGGCGGTGACCATGCCGTCGATGCGCGCCGATTGCCCACCGCCCAGGGCGAATTGGCCGATGTGCTGGACCGCGAAACCACCTTCGGCCGGGTCCGCCCGGATCAGAAACGGGCGATGGTGGGGGCGTTGCAGTCGCGCGGGCACACCGTCGCGATGACCGGCGACGGCGTCAACGACGTGCTGGCGCTCAAGGACGCCGATATCGGTGTCGCGATGGGTTCGGGCAGTCCGGCCACTCGCGCGGTCGCGCAGATCGTGTTGCTGGACAACCGTTTCGCCACCCTGCCGTACGTGGTGGGGGAGGGCCGGCGGGTGATCGGCAATATCGAGCGCGTCTCGAACCTGTTCCTCACCAAGACCGTGTACTCGGTCCTGCTGGCCTTCCTGGTGGGCGTCGCCGGCATCGGATCGCAGATCTTCGATTACGCCCCGCTGTCGTATCCGTTCCTGCCGCGCCACGTCACCATCGCCGCCTGGTTCACCATCGGCATTCCGGCCTTCATCCTTTCGCTGGCCCCCAACAACGAAAGGGCGCGAACGGGTTTCGTGCCGCGCGTGCTGCGGCTGGCGATCCCCTCCGGCACGGTGATCGGGGTGATGACCTTCATCGCCTATCTGATCGCCTACTGGAGTGCCGACCAGAGCCTGCCGACCGAGGCACGCGAGGTGCAGATCGGCACGACGGCGCTGATCACGCTGCTGGTGATCGCGGTGTGGGTGCTGGCGATCGTGGCACGGCCGTGGAACTGGTGGAAGATCCTGCTCATCGCCGGTTCGGTCGCGGGCTATCTGATCCTGTTCACGGTGCCGTTCACCCGCCACTTCTTCAAACTCGACCCGTCGAACGCGGAGCTGACCGGGGTGGCCTTCGCCTGCGGCGCCGTCGGCATCGTGCTGGTGGAGGTGGCGTGGTGGATCACCGCGATGGTGACCGGCGAACAGCGGCACCTGTTCCCGGATTCACCGGGCCGGAAGCCCCTGGGGCACAAGGACTGAGCCGCGACGGCGCGTCAACTGGTCGCATGGTATGGCGCGCCGTGAACGTTCCTGTGCCACGCATCGATTCGCAACGCGGGTACCTTCGGCAGTATGGAGGTCCTGCTGCATCAGATCGATGCGTTCGCGGATGCGCCCTTCACGGGTAATCCGGCGGCGGTGATGCCGCTGCTGGGCTGGTTGCCCGACGAGCTGCTGCAGCGGCTGGCCGAGGAGAACCGGCTGTCCGAGACGGCCTTCTACACCTCGGCGCTGCCGGTGGAGGCCGGCCTGCCGCCCGGTGACGGCCCGGCGTTCTGGCTGCGCTGGTTCACTCCGGCCACCGAGGTCGACCTGTGCGGGCACGCCACCCTCGCCACCGCGGCGCAGATCTTCGACGATATGCATCCCACCGCCGACCGGCTGCACTTCTTCACCCGCAGCGGCTGGCTCGGCGTCGAACGCGACGGCGCGGAGCTCGAGCTCGACCTGCCGCTGGTGGAATCGGTGGACACCGTCCCGGATCCGGATCTGATCGCGGCGCTCGGGGTGCGGCCGGTGCGCGTGCTGACCGGCCAGGACGAGGTGGTCGTGGTCGCCACCGAAGCCGAAGTGGTTCGTGCCCGCCCGAATTTCGCCGCCTTCCCGGTGCTGCGCCGCGGGGTGATCCTCACCGCACCCGGCGACCACACGGATTTCGTGTCCCGCTTCTTCGCCCCTGGCGTCGGTGTCGACGAGGACCCGGTCACCGGCTCCGCGCATGCCCAGCTGGCACCGCTGTGGGCCCGCGATCTGGGCCGCGGCGATCTGTCGGCTCGCCAGCTCTCCGCCCGCACCGGCCGCCTGCGCTGCACGGTCAGCGGCTCACGCGTGCTGCTCACCGGCCGCTGCCACCGCTACCTCGACGGGGTGGTCCGCCTCCCGCAGGCGGACATCCTGCCGACCTCGCCCTGAACGAATCCGCTCCCGGCGTCGGATCGGGCCGGTGACCGGGCACCCGTGACCGCGTCGGTCTGCGGCCGTGCCGACGATTGAGGGCGTGGTCCGAAACCCGCTCGACAGGCGTTACCGGACGGAAGTAGCGTGCGGCTGGTGCGGGTGCGTGGAGCGGTGAACGACGTGGACGAGGCGACCGGCGGCGGAGGTGCCGCCGGGGGCCGAGGACGGTGGGGGCGCTCTCCGGCCGGTGGCGGCGTGGCGGTCGGCGCGGGGGCGTATCTGATCTGGGGAATGTTTCCCGCCTTCTTCGGATTGCTCGACTTCGCGGGGCCGGTGGAGATCCTGGCGCAGCGGATTCTGTGGACCCTGGTCGTGGTGCTGGTGCTGCTGCTGGCGGCCGGGCGATTGCGTGAACTGGGGGCGATCGACGGCCGCACCTGGCGCTTGGCGGCGGTGGCGGCGGCGGCGATCTCGATCAACTGGGGCACCTACGTCTACGGCGTGACCTCGGGGCACGTGGTGGAATGCGCGCTCGGATATTTCATCAATCCACTGGTCACGGTCCTGTTCGCGGTCGTGTTGTTCCGGGAGCGGCTGGTGTGGCCGCAGTGGGTGGCGCTCGGTCTCGGCGGGGCCGCGGTGGTGGTGCTGACCGTCGACTACGGCAAGCCGCCGATCATCGCGCTCGTACTGGCCTGTTCGTTCGCCACCTACGGTCTGGTGAAGAAGGTGATCCGGCTCGACCCGATGCGCAGCGTCGCCGCCGAGGGCGTGGTGTCCGCGCCGTTCGCGCTGGCGGTCGTGATCGCGCTGGGCGTGCGCGGGGACGCCGAATTCGGGCACGGCGCCGGCCACACCGCCCTGATGGTCGCCACCGGACCGGTGACGCTGCTCCCGCTGTTGCTGTTCGCCTTCGCGGCGTCGCGGGTACCGCTGTCGACCATGGGGATCCTGCAATATCTCACTCCCGCACTGCAATTGGCGTGGGGCGTGCTGGTGGGCCACGAACCGATGCCGGCCTCGCGCTGGATCGGATTCGGGCTGATCTGGACGGCTCTGGCGGTCTTCACCGGGGACGCGCTGCGGCGATCCCGGCGCTTGGCACGGCGGGACGCGCTGGGTTAATGTCGGATTCGTGGCGATGCTCCCGTAGGCCGACGAGTACCGGTCCGGGGTCGGGATCGTCACTATCAGAGGAGAAATCCTGTCCATCCAGTTCAACCACACCATTGTCGGCTGTCGTGACAATCGGGAATCGGCGCAATTCTGGGCCGATATTCTGGGGTTGAGTGTGGGAACGCCGTGGGGTCCGTTCATTCCGGTCACCGTGCACAACGGCGTCACCTTCGACTTCGCCCGGGTCCCGCCGCATATCACCGAGATTCAGCCGCAGCATTACGCCCTGCTGGTCTCCGAACCCGAATTCGACGCGGCCTACGCGAAGATCCGGGATCGCGGACTGCCGTTCTGGGCCGATCCGCAGCAGAGCCGGGAAGGCGAGATCAACCACAACGACGGCGGTCGCGGAATCTATTTCCTCGACCCCAGCGGTCACTATATGGAATTGCTGACCGTACCGTACGGCGGTTGGCCGGTGGCGACCGGCGAACAGCGGTAGCGCGCGACCGGCGGCCGAATTCGCTTCGGCCGCCGGTCTTTCCGATATCGAATTATCAGGGCGAGACGGCGATACCGAGCGACAGTGCGGCAAACGTCTTCGGCGCCGCGGAATCGTAGAACCGATCCAGCTCGATGATCTCGAATCCGGCCTCCTCCAGTGCTCCGCGGATATCGCGGTTCAGGTGGCAGCCCCCCGCGATCACCTGCTGGATCGGATCGAGCCGATGCTGCCAGCTGCGCACGTTCGCATCCGGCGCCAGACCGTGCTCGACGAAATGGAAGCTCGCGCCGGGCACCAGAACTCGCCGCACCTCCCGCAGCGCGACGGCGATATCGGGAATCGTGCACAGCGTCCACGTCGACAACGCGCTGTCGAAACTGTTGTCCGCGAACGGCAACGACTGTCCGTCGAGTCCGGCCCGCTCCACCGGCACCGGCGAATCCGCGACCCGCTTCGCCGCCAGCCGCCACCCCAGATCCGCCGGTTCCACGGCACTGACGCGACTCACCCCGGCGGGATAGAACGGCACGTTGCGACCCGAGCCGAAACCGATCTCCACCACCCGGCCGCGCAACCCGGCGCACACCCGGCCCCGCAACCGGTCGTTGGCCGCCACTCCGCACACCCGATCGATCAACCGCGGCAGCACCCGCTCGCTGTAGATTCCCACCCCCTCACTTCGTCAAGTCGCCCTCCGCGCCGCTACCCGCCAGGGCACCGGGGGTGACGTATGCCGCTGGCCGCAATTTGTCGGCTATGTCCCGAAAACGAGTAGTCGACTACGGGTGTTCGCGGCCCGGCGTCCTGAAATTATCGGCGAAGGTTGGCCGGGCAACCGCGATGTCGTCGACAGGACGACAGCATCTCACTCGCGACAGAAAAGGTAGGAACGGAAATGACCACGGTTGTCGGCACTGCGATGTACGGAATCAAGCCGGATGGCGATCTGCAATGGTATCGCCACGACGGCGTCCAGAACGGCGGAGCCTATTGGACGGCAGGTGAGGGCGGAAAGAAGATCAGTGGTGGCTGGGACATCTACTCCACGGTGTTCAGCGGCCGCGACAGCGGCGTGATCTACGCCGTCATACCGGACGGTGATCTGCAGTGGTATCGCCACGACGGATGGCAGGACGGCGGCGCGTACTGGACCGCCGGTGCGGGCGGCAACAGAATCAGTGGCGGCTGGGGCAGCTACGACACGGTATTCAGCATCGGCCGTGGCGTGATCTACGGCATCAAGCCGAACGGTGATCTGCAGTGGTATCGCCACGACGGGTGGGAGGACGGTACTGCCAGGTGGACCGCCGGTGCGGGCGGGAACAGGGTCAGTGGTGGCTGGAACATCTACGACACCGTGTTCGGCAGCTACCTCGGCGTGATCTACGGCATCAAGCCGAACGGCGATCTGCACTGGTATCGCCACGACGGCTGGGTCGACGGTACCGCCAGGTGGACCGCCGGTGCGGGCGGGATCAAGATCAGTGGTGGCTGGAACATCTACGACACCGTGTTCGCCGGCTACGACGGTGCGATCTACGGCATCAAGCCGAATGGTGATCTGCAGTGGTATCGCCACGCCGGCTGGCGGGACGGCACTGCCACGTGGGAGGCCGGTGAAGGTGGGAAGAAGATCAGCGGCGGCTGGGACATCTACCGCACGGTGTTCAGCGGCGACACGTATCTCCACCTCGTCTGAGTGTCCACGCCGCCCGGATCGCTACGGCACCGGCGTGACGTATTTGCCGAGCCACGTGGTGATGTAGTTCAGCACCTCGGGCGCGATCGTCGTTTCGATGGTCGGATATTCCTTCGGGCTGCCGGTATCGGCGGGCTGCATCAGATGGTTGAGGCCGTCGAAGACGTGGACGTCGGCATTCGGGTTGCCCGCCAGGTTCGCCCGGGCGGCCGGGGCGCTCTGGGCGGCGGGAACCTGCACGTCCTTGGTTCCGTAGAAGGCCAGCACCGGAATGCGCAGCGCCTGCAGGGCCGGTGCCGGGTCGTAGTCGACCAAAGCCTGGAAGTACGGCGTCGTCAGCTGATCGAGCGCCGATTGTGACTGGCGCTGCTCCGGCGGCAGCGAGTCGTTGTGTTCGGTGGCGAAGCGGCGGACCTGCTCGTCGTCACCGGTGCGGATCAACGTGGTCAGCGTGGTGATGTAGCCGACCTGTTTGCGGATGGCGTCGGCGTCGGCGTGCTCGCCGCGCAGTAGCAGCTGGTTCTGTGCGAGCAGCACCTCCGAGCCCGACACCGCGGGCCCCGCCATCATGATCACGAAGGCGAGCCGGCTGTCGGGGCGGGTGGCGGCCAGCGGTGCGAGATAGCCACCCTCGCTGTGGCCGAGCAGGCCGATGTGGTTGCCGTCGATATCGGGACGGCTGCGCAGATAGCCCAGTCCGGCCATGATGTCGTCGGTGAGGTCGGTGTAGCTGCTGGTGTCGAGCTGTCCGCCGGTGCCGCCCACGCCGCGGTCGTCGGTACGCAGGACGGCGTATCCGGCGCGGGTGAGCGTATCGGCGAGCAGCAGGAACGGTTTGTGCCCGGCGATCTCCTCGTTGCGATCCTGGGGTCCGCTGCCGGAGACCAGGACGACCGCCGGATACGGTCCCGGACCTCGCGGCCGGGTGAGCGTCCCGGCGATGTGGGTGCCGTCGCTGCTGCGGTAGCCGACGTCCTCGGAGAGGTACGGCCACGGCGGACGCGGCTCCTGCGGGCGCAGCGGGGCCGGCACTTTCCCGCGGTGCAGGGTCAGCGCCAGATCGTGACCGGACTGGGTGAAGGTGCCGGTGACGACATCGGCGCGACGGTCGTAGCGGCCGTTGAAGTGCGGATCGCCCGGCAGTCCGGGGATCGTGAAGGCGATCGCATCCGGCGCGATGTCGACCTGTTCGAGGGGCAGGTCGAAGATGCCCTGCGCCGGAACCGTCACGCTCCCACCGTCTTCGGTGAAGGTCACCCCGACCGGCAGCTGCTGATTCGGCAGTGGCAGTACCCCGTTCCAGTCGCCGGTGACCGGGGCGGGGCGCGGCGTCGCGGTCACCGTGTCGGAACTCGAGCAGGCCGCCACCAGGGCCACCGCGAGGAGCGTGGCGACCACCGCGATCAGCTCCCGATGCCGCCGCGATGTCGGCGGCGCCCCCGCTCGGCCGCGGGCACCCGGCAAATCGGAGCTTTCGGACCGCAACGATCGCATAGCTCAACGATGACACACCGTCGCGGGCGCAGGGCTGTTTCGGCAGGTCACGACACGGGATGCCGAAGCGGCCGGGGAGATCACAGGCCGGGCCCGCGCCGCGTGCGGTCCGCGTCGAACCGGTCTCGGGGGTATCACCGTGCGGACAACGTCGTTGCCCGCACAACGGTACGCCCGTACCGTAGGCTCTGTGAGCAACGACGCTTTACCCGCAGATTCTGCGGCTCTGCCCGCAGGTGTGCGTGGCTCGGCCGCGGTCGAGTTCGAACCCTTGGTGCGTAACTTCGCACGCATTGTCGGGGGCCGTGCCGGAGCCGGAGGCGGTCTGACCGTGCTTCGGCACGGTGAGCCGGTGGTCGATGTCTGGACCGGCTACTCCGATCTCACCACGCCTTGGACCCGCGAGACGGGCAGCGTCGCGTTCTCCGCGACCAAGGGCATCGCCTCCACCGTCATCCATCGCCTGGCCGACCGCGGCCTGATCGACTACTCCGCTCCGGTGGCCGAATACTGGCCGGAATTCGGCGCGGCGGGAAAATCGCGAATCACGGTGGCGCAGTTGCTCACTCACCGTGCCGGACTGTCCTCGCTCCCGCCCGTCGCCGGTGGACTCGACGAGGTGCTCGACCACGAACTCATGGAACACCGCCTGGCGGCCGCCGCGCCGGACCGGTTGCTGGGGGTACCCGCCTACCACGCCCTCACCTACGGCTGGCTGCTGGCGGGACTGGCCCGAGCGGTCACCGGCACGAGTATGCGCGAGCTGTTCCGCACCGAGGTGTCCGAGCCGCTGGGCATCGACGGTCTGCATCTCGGACGTCCGGCGCCGGATTCGGGCACCACCGTCGCCGCGCTCGCCGGTTCCCGGCTGGCGGTGGCCGGAACCGCGCTGGGTGCCCTGGTCCTCGGGCAGGCCGGACGCTTCCCGGGTCCGGCCGGTGCCGCGACTCGCGCGCTGTTCCTGCCGGGACTGCACGCGCTGTTCGACGGTGACGAACCGTCCATCCTCGCGACCGAAATGCCCGCCGGCAACGGCGTATTCACCGCGAACGCACTGGCGTCGGTCTACGGCGTGCTCGCCGACGGCGGCATGATCGCCGGTCGGCGGTATCTGTCGGCGCAGACCATGCGCCAGATCCGGCGGGTGCAGACCCACCGGCTCGATCACGCCCTGTTCTACTTCCCGATGATGTGGCATCTGGGCTATCACACGTTCCCGATCCCGGGAGCTTCCTCCGGGTTCGGCCATATCGGGCTGGCCGGGTCGTTCGGCTGGGCGGAGCCGCGCCTGGGGCTGTCGGTCGGCTTCGTGCACAACCGGTTCACGCCCCAGTCGTTCGTCTGGGATCAGCTGGCCGCGGCCTGGGTGCTGCCGCTGGTGATGCGCGGCGCCCGCGCCATGCGCGACGGCCGCCGCACGTCGGCGCGCCGCGCCGCATGAACGTCGAACTGCCCTGTGCCGCAGGATATTCCGCGGCACAGGGCAGTTCGCCGGGGGAGATCAGGTGAGGTACTGGTAGGTGGGGGAGTCGGGATCCAGCTGCTGGCATTGGATCGGCGAATCGTCCATCCGCGCCAGCAGTGCCGCCAGGCCGGAGGGCGCGCCCAATTCGATGCCGACCAGCGCGGCCCCGGTTTCCCGGTTGTTGCGCTTGACGTATTCGAACAGGGTGATGTCGTCGTCGGGGCCGAGCACCTCGTCGAGGAAGCGGCGCAGCGCACCGGGTTCCTGCGGGAAGTTCACCAGGAAATAGTGTTTGAGGCCCCGATGCACCAGCGAGCGCTCGATGATCTCGCCGTAGCGCGAGATGTCGTTGTTACCGCCCGACAGCAGGCACACCACCGTCGATCCGGGCTCGATATCGATCTCGGCCAGCGCGGCCACCGCCAGCGCACCCGCCGGTTCGGCGATCACACCCTCATTCTGATACAGCTCGAGCATAGCGGTGCAGATGGCGCCCTCGTCGACCTGCATCATCCGGAAAGAGCCTGCGCCCCTGGGGGATTCGGTGCCGATGAGCAGCGGCAGCGACGCATGCGACACCACCCGCCCACCGAACTTCGACACCGTGGCATAGGGCAGATCGCCCACCCGCCGCACGGCGGCGCCGTCGACGAACGGATCGATCTGCGGCAGCGTGACCGGGCCGCCCGCGATGAGCGCGGCCGTCATCGAGGCCGCACCTGCCGGTTCGACGCCCAGGATGGCGGTGGTGTGCGAGCGGTCGCGCAGATAGGTGCCGATGCCGGCCAGGCAACCGCCGCCGCCGACGGGGACGATCACCAGATCGGGGGCGGTCGGTAGCTGTTCGAGGATCTCCACCGCCACGGTGCCCTGCCCGGCCGCGGTGCGGGCGTCGTCGAACGGCGGGACCATGGTGGCGCCGGTGCGGGCGACGTCGTCGGCGGCCGCCGCGGCCGCCGCGTCGAAGGTGTCGCCGACCGCGATCAATTCCACGAATTCGCCGCCGTGGGCGCGGATACGGTCGCGTTTCTGCTTGGGCGTGGTGGTCGGCACGTAGATGCGGCCCTGGATTCCCATCGCCCGGCACGCGAAGGCCACACCCTGGGCATGATTGCCGGCGCTGGCGGTGACGACGCCGGCCGCGCGTTCGGTGGCATCGAGTTGCACGATCAGGTTGTAGGCGCCGCGCAGCTTGTAGGAGCGGACCGCGGTGAGGTCCTCACGCTTGAGGTAGACATTCGCGCCGGTGGCCGCCGACAACCGCTCGATTCGCTGCAGCGGCGTCGGCTCGACGATGTCGGAAATTCGCTTGGCGGCCGCGTCGATCTCGTCCGCGCTCAGTTCGGGCAGCGGAGCGGATACTTTCTCTACGACATCCAGCGGTTCAGACACCCGAACATGCTATCGGGCGCGGTAGGTGCGGCGCGCGGCAGTTTCCCCAGTGGTCCGGTACGCCCGGAAACCGGCGACGCCCGGACCGAGGGCCGGGCGTCGCAGCGGTGGTCGGGAACCGGTGAATCAGGACTTCGGGGTCAGGACGAAAACCGGGATCTCGCGGGTGGTCTTCTTCTGATAGTCGGCGTAGTCCGGGTAGGCCGAGACCGCGCGCTCCCACCACACGGCCTTCTCCTCGCCGGTCACCTCGCGCGCGGTGTAGTCCTTGACCACATCGCCGTCGCGCAGTTCGACGGTCGGGTTGGCCTTGAGGTTGTAGTACCAGACGGGATGCTTCGGGGCACCACCGAGGGAGGCCACCGCCGCGTACTCGCCGTTGTGCTCGACGCGCATCAGCGGAGTCTTGCGCAGTTTGCCGGTCTTGGCGCCGACACTGGTGACCAGGATGATCGGAATTCCGCGGTCGAGCAGGGTGTTGGCTTGTGTCCCGTTGGAGGCTTCGTACTTCTCGGCCTGCTCGCGGGACCAGTCGGACGGGCTGGGTGCGTATTCTCCGGTGAGTGGCATGCCGGGCATAACAATCGTGGCCCGCGGATGTGTTCCCGGCGTCGTCCGTGACCGTATCGCCGCAAATGTTCGGTGGACCGAACTTCGGGATACGTGTAACCTGACGACATGACAGCGGTCAGCCCCATCGTTCGCCCGGCCCGCCGTGCCACGCATACGGTGCGGCTCGCCGGTGTGCCGTGGCCGGTGTACAAACTCGAGGCCGTCGCGCTGGGTCTGCTGCTCGCCCTGATGCTGGGCCTGATCACCGGGTCGGCGCAGCTCGCCGTACTGGTCGGTGCCGGGTTCGCGGCCCTGCGCTGGATCGTGGGAGTCGCGGCGCATCGCCCGCACCACACCGCCTGACCCCCGCACTCCACGGGCTATCAGCGCCCCGGCCGTGGCGCGGCGCCGGGCATCCTCAGCTCGCGAGGCAGCCCGGGCCGAGCAGCGCCTTCAGATCACCCATCAGCGCCGAGGACGGCGACACCCGCAGGTTGTCGGCGACCTTGAGCAGGGTGGTCTTCTCCCGCGATCCGATGTGGCGGATGTGGACATCGGCGGTACCGGGATGGCTGGACAGGACCCGCTTGAGCGCGCTCACCTTGTCGGGCGTGCACAGCCGGGTCGGGATCGTCACCGCCAGCGGCTTCTCCATGCCGATCGACGACAGATCCGGCACCACCAGATCGTTGGCGATCAGCGAGATACGGTCGTCACGCACCGAGACGCGCGCCTTCACCAGCACGACGGCGTCCTCGGCGATGTCCATCCCGTACACCGAATAGGCCTGCGGGAAGAACAGCACCTCGATACCACCGGTGAGGTCCTCCAATTGCGCTGAGGCCCAGGGCATTCCGTTCTTGTTCACGCGCCTGGTCACCGAGGCGAGGATGCCGCCGATGGTCACCTGCGCGCCGTCCTTGACATCGCCCTGCAGAATCGCCGGGATCGGCGTATCGGCCTGGGCGGCGAGCACATGCTCCACCCCGTTGAGCGGATGGCCGGACACGTAGAGTCCCAGCATCTCGCGTTCCAGGGCCAGCTTGTGCTTGGCCTCCCACTCCTCGTCGGGCACCTTGACATCGAAGACCGACGAGATCGAATCGTCACCGTCGTCGAGCCCACCGAACAGGTCGAACTGTCCGATCGCCTCGGCCTTCTTGGTGGCCATCACCGCGTCGATGGCGTCGGAATGTACCAGCAGCAGGCCCTTGCGCGGATGACCGAGCGAGTCGAAAGCGCCTGCCTTGATGAGGGATTCGGTGACCTTCTTGGTGCAGGCGATGGTGTCGATCTTGTTCAGGTAGTCGGAGAAGTCGGTGAACTTCGACTTCTCGGTGCGGGCGGCGATGATCGAGGACACCACGTTGGTGCCGACATTGCGCACCGCGCCCAGACCGAACCGGATATCGGTGCCGACCGGCGCGAAGTTCTGCTCCGACTCGTTGACATCGGGCGGCAGCACCGTGATGCCGAGGCGGCGGCAGTCCGACAGGTAGACCGCGGCCTTGTCCTTGTCGTCGCCGACGCTGGTGAGCAGGGCGGCCATGTATTCGGCCGGATAGTTGGCCTTGAAGTAGGCGGTCCAGTAGGAGACCAGGCCGTAGGCGGCGGCATGCGATTTGTTGAACGCGTAACCGGCGAACGGGAGAATGGTGTCCCACAGCGCCTTGATCGCCGCCTTGGAGAAACCGTTCTCCAGCATGCCCTTCTCGAAGCCCTCGAACTCCGCGGCCAGCACTTCGGCCTTCTTCTTACCCATCGCGCGGCGCAGGATGTCGGCTCGTCCGAGCGAGTAGCCGGCCACCTTCTGCGCGACGTGCATGATCTGCTCTTGGTAGACGATCAGACCGTAGGTTTCGCCGAGGATGTCCTTGAGCGGCTCCTCCAGCTCCGGATGGATCGGCTTGACCTCTTGGCGCCCGTTCTTGCGGTCGGCGTAGTCGTTGTGCGCGTTCATGCCCATCGGGCCGGGGCGGTACAGCGCGCCGACGGCCACGATGTCCTCGAAGGCGGTGGGCTGCATGCGCCGCAGCAGATCGCGCATGGGCCCACCATCGAGCTGGAACACACCCAGCGTGTCACCACGGGCGAGCAGTTCGAACGTTTTCGGATCGTCCAGCGGCAGCGCGTCCAAGTCGACGTCGACACCGCGGTTGGCCTTGGCGTTGTCGATCGCGTCGCCGAGCACGGTGAGGTTGCGCAGGCCGAGGAAGTCCATCTTCAGCAGGCCGATGGCCTCACACGACGGATAGTCCCAGCCGGTGATGATGGCGCCGTCCTGGGCCCGCTTCCACACCGGGATCGCGTCGGTCAGCGGCTCCGAGGACATGATCACCGCGCAGGCGTGCACGCCCGCGTTGCGGATCAGGCCTTCCAGTCCCTTCGCCGTGTCGTAGATCTTGGCGATATCGGGATTGGATTCGATGAGGGTGCGGACCTCGGCGGCCTCCTTGTACCGCTCGTGCTCGGGGTCGGTGATACCCGACACCGAGATGTCCTTGGCCATGATCGGCGGCGGCAGCGCCTTGGTGATCTGGTCGGCGATCGCGAAGCCGGGCTGGCCGAACAGCACGCGGGCCGAATCCTTCAGCGCCGCTTTCGTTTTGATGGTGCCGAAGGTGATGACCTGGGCGACCCGGTCGCTGCCCCACTTCTCGGTGGCGTAGCGGACCATCTCACCGCGGCGGCGATCGTCGAAGTCGATATCGATATCGGGCATCGACACGCGCTCGGGGTTGAGGAATCGCTCGAACAGCAGACCGTGCGGCAGCGGGTCGATGTTGGTGATCTTCAGCGCGTAGGCGACCAGCGAACCGGCGGCCGAACCACGACCGGGCCCGACCCGGATGCCGACCTCGCGGGCGTGGTTGATCAGGTCGCCGACGACCAGGAAGTAGGCCGGGAAGCCCATCTCGAGGATGACGTTGATCTCGTATTCGGCCTGGTCGAGATACTTCTGCGGGACACCGTCGGGGAAGCGGTACTCGAGGCCGCGCGCGACCTCCTTGCGCAGCCACGACGCCTCGGTCTCACCCTCGGGCACCGGGAATTTCGGCATCCGGTCGCGGTGGGTCCACACGTCCTCGTAGGACTGCACCCGCTCGCCGATCAGCACGGTGTTGTCGCAGGCGCCGGGGACCTCGCCGTCCCAGATCTCGCGCATCTCCGCGGCCGACTTCAGGTAGTAGCCACTGCCGTCGAATTTGAAGCGGGTCGGGTCCGAGAGCGTCTTACCGGTCTGAATGCACAGCAGCGCTTCGTGATTCGTGGAGTCGGATTCGTGCACGTAGTGGCAGTCGTTGGTGGCCAGCGGCGGGATGCCCAGCTTCTTGCCGACCTCGATCAGGCCCTCGCGCACCCGGCGTTCGATGGACAGCCCGTGGTCCATCAGTTCGAGGAAGAAATTGTCCTTCCCGAAGATCTCCTGCCACTTGGCCGCGGCCTCCAGGGCCTCGCGGTCGTGGCCCAGTCGCAGCCGGGTCTGCACCTCGCCGGATGGGCAGCCGGTGGTCGCGATGATCCCCTCGGCGTGCTGGGCGATGATCTCGGCGTCCATCCGCGCCCACTTGCCGAGCTGTCCCTCGATGGAGGCCAGGCTCGACAGCTTGAACAGATTTCGCAGGCCGGTCGCGTTCTCGGCGACCATCGTCATATGCGTGTAGGCGCCGGAACCGGAGACGTCGTCGCTCTTCTGGCTCGGGTCGCCCCACTGCACGCGCTTGGTGTTGAACCGCGATTCGGGCGCGATGTACGCCTCGATGCCGATGATCGGCTTGATGCCCTGTTTCTTGGCCGAGTTGTAGAACTCCGAGGCGCCGTACATGTTGCCGTGGTCGGTCATCCCGACCGCGGTCATCCCGAGCCGCTCCGCCTCCTTGAACAGGGGCGTGATCTTGGCGGCGCCATCGAGCATCGAGTACTCGGTGTGATTGTGCAGATGTACGAATCCCGAGTCGGCCACGCGAGGAATCCTAGTCGACCGGACCGACACCCGGCGCCAGGGAACTACATGCGTGCAATTCGCGGCTCGGCGTGTCGGGCGAGTCCGCCGGAATCGCCGCGAACCTCCCGCATCACCGTGGCGAATCTCACCGCCACGGCCGCGGCCGCAGCCGATAGCCGGAAGGGATTCGAGTGGCCCCGGTAACGCCGCGCGGGCCCGGCGGCGATAACCCGGCTGCGAGAGACGAACGGTCCACAAGGGCAGATCGGTGCGTCACGGCGGTCGGCGGTCATCGTGCCGCTCCCCGTCTCGCCGATGACGGTCGACCGAGACGAGGGCGGTCGGCCGTCATCATTCCATTACTCGCATCCCTGACATCCGATGCGCGCTGCCATTAACGTAATCACTCGTCCGGCGCGATGATTCGAGTAGTTCGCTACTCGTGAGCGACACGGTCCGGGGCGGGAGGATTACCGGCATGAAGCGTTTGGTTGTGTGCTGTGACGGCACGTGGGGATCGGAGAGCAATCCGACGGTCTCCAATGTTGTGAAGATCGCCGAGTCGGTGCGGTCGAGTGCCGTCTCCGACGCGGGCGACCATGTGGGACAACGGGTCTTCTATGTCGACGGCCCCGGCTCCCGCGGCTATCTGGCCGATAAACTGCTCGGCGGCGCGTTCGGACTCGGACTCGACGCCAATCTGTCCACGATGTACTGGCAGCTCGCCCTGAACTGGGAGCCGGGGGACGAGATCTACGTCTTCGGCTTCAGTCGCGGGGCCTATACCGCCCGCAGCCTGGTCGGGATGGTCAACCGGCTCGGGTTGCTCACCGCCGACGCGATGATCGAGCGGGCATATCCGGAGGCGTTGGCGATCTACCGCCAGCGCAAAGTGGATCCCGACGGCCCGGATCGGCCGGAGTGGATCGAATTCCGCGAGCGGCATTGCGTCTATCCGGTGCCGATCCACTTCGTCGGCGTCTTCGACACCGTGGGCGCGCTCGGGGTGCCGCTGCTGACCTCGTGGCGCTACCGCTTCCACGATGTGCGGCTGTCGCGCAATGTGCGGTACGCGCGGCAAGCGCTGGCGATCGACGAGCGCCGCCGGATGTACGCGCCGTGCCTGTGGGAGGTCACCGACGACCCCGAGGGCGGCCCGACCGGCGCCGACCGGGTGCAGCAGGTGTGGTTCGAGGGAGTGCACACCGATATCGGCGGCGGCTACGCCGACAGCCGGCTCTCCGACATCACGCTGCGCTGGATGGTCGACCAGGCTCGCAGGGCGGGACTGAGTTTCGACGACGAGCGCATCGAACAACTCCTGAACGGCCGTACCCCCGTACAGCCGGCCGCCGCGCCGGACTCGACTGTCGCCGCGCCGGACTCGACTGTCGCGGTGCCGGAATCGACTGTCGCTGTGCCGGATTCGGCTGTCGCTGTGGAGGATTCGACGACGAAGTCGCCTCCGCGGGCGCACGATTCGCTGACCCTCTTCTATCGCGTCCTCAATCGCGTCGGCTGGGCGTTGCATCCGCGCAACCCCCGCTTCTACGCCGATTCCTGGCGCCGTCTGTCCGCACCCGGTGATCGGCTCGTCTACCTCGCCGACTGCGCCGCGCCCTGCGCGACCTACCGCCCGCCGAACGTCGTCCGCTGGGCGGAGGAACTCGCCGGACCGCTGCCCACCCTGCCGGTCGGCAAGCACGACGAGGGAGCCGACCGGCGCCACCCGGCAGCCGAACAGCATGTGCCGGGCGGCGAGCATCCGGCAGGCAGCGGCTCGGTAGCCGGCACCGCCGCCTGATCGTCACCGCGTGCCCCGGCCTCCGCCCAGCACGTTCGCCGGGGGCGCGGTGCCGCAGCTCAGGGAAGCTGCCGCGTCCTGCTGCCGGAAATGACCGGTTTTCGGTGCTCGCCACGGAGCCGCCTCGTAACAGGTGGCATCGCGGCCCGTGATTTCCGCCGCGTGGAGCGGTCCGCCGCCGGACGATTTCCGGCCGCTGGAACCCGTCCCCGGGCGCTTCCGATTCGCGCCCGGGTTCTCTTGTGTCTCAGTGGCTTAAGGGTGTGGAGCGCTCTCGGTCCGACTCGCGGCGTCGGTGCGTGATCTGATCGAGATAAAAGCGGCGTGTGATCCGTTGCACACATCACCGCAGGTCCAGCGGATTTTTCTCAGCGTAATAACATCCGTTGTTCACTTGACGTTATGTTTACGTTAACGTGCCGCAATCATTCTGTGACTCGCCAGGAAGCAGACCAACGGTCTGTTTTCACCGCGGCGAGCGGGCTTTTGTTCTGCGGATCGTCGCGTTGGTCCCACCACCGTTCGACGTATCCGGAGTTCGTATCACCATGCAGATCAGAAGACTGTTACCCCTCGCCGTCCTCGCCGCCGTCGTCACCGTGCCCGTCGCGGCCCACGCCGATGCCCCCGCTGTGCCGCCGCAACTGCAGCAGTTGGTGCAGGGATTGCCGCAGACGCAGCAGGACCAGGCTCAGCAATTCCTGCAGACCCTGCCGCAGCCGCTGCAGCAGGTGGTCCCGCAGACGTATGCCGACAACCTCGACGGCTGGATCAAGCACGCGCTCTTCGTGATGGGTCAGCACGGCATTCCGGGCAGCTACGACGGCATCTACCGCAACGTCATGCGCGAGTCGGGCGGCAACCCGCGTGCCATCAACCTCTACGACTCCAACGCCGCGGCCGGCATCCCGTCCAAGGGCCTGATGCAGGTCATCGATCCCACCTTCGCCGCCTACCACGTCGACGGCACCTCGGGGGACATCTACGACCCGGTCGCCAACATCGCCGCCGCCTGCAACTACGCCGCGCACCGCTACGGCACGATCGACAGCGTGTTCTCGGCGTACTGATCCGGGTTCGCGCCGGCCTCAGCGCACCAGCAGCGCCACCGGCAGGCGGGCGAACAGCTTCTCCAGCCGGGTGCGGCCGGTGAACGTGTGGCCGGTGAGGCGGTCGGTCCAGGTGCCCGAGGGCAGGTCGAGGACGGTATCGGCCCACCCGCCCTCGGTCAGGGCCACGCTGTAGCGGGTCGCGGCCACGATCACCTGCGGCGCCTCGCCGCTGCGGCCGCGCGCGTACCCCACCAGGTGTTCGCTGCGGTCGCCGCTGCCGAACAGCGGTGTGTAGGAGCCGCCGACGAAGCAGCCCGGCCGCTCCCGCCGCAACCACAGGGCGTAGGCGACGATCCACATCTTCGCCGCCCCGGAGTTGTCCAATTCCGGTGTGCCCGTGAGTGATTGCAGCATCGCCAGGCGGTGACCGAAGTCGACCGGCCGCCGGTTGTCCGGGTCGACGAGCGAGTCCTCCCACAACTCGCACCCCTGATACACGTCGGGAATGCCGGGGCCGCACAGCTGAAGCAGCTTCTGCCCCAGCGAATCCGACCACGCGTGCGGTGCGAGCCGGGTCGCCAGCTCACCCAGCTCGGCGCCGACCGGCCCGTCGATCACGGTGTCCAGCCAGCGATGCACCTCCGCCTCGAAGTCGACGTCGGGCTCCTCCCACGAGGAACGCAATCCGGCCTCGCGCACCGCTTTCTCGGCGAACAGGTGCAGACGCTCGCGAAACCGCGGCACCGTGGCGGGGCGGCGTCCGTCGACCGGCCACACGCCGAACATGTTCTGCAGCAGGAAGCTCGCGGTCTGCCCGTCCGGCGCGGGTGCCAGTTCCAGCCACGCGCCCACCGCCTTCGCCCAGCTGTCGGCGACCTGCGAGAGCACCGTGATGCGGGCCCGCACATCCTCACCGCGCTTGGTGTCGTGCGTCGACAGCGTCGTCATCGTGGTCGGGCGGCGCACCGCGCGTTCGGCATTGGCCAGATGGAATTCCAGCACCGAACGGCCGAACCGGCTCGGATCACCGCCCATCTCCTGCAAGGACACCAGACGCGCCGCCTGATAGAACATGGTGTCGTCGACCGCCTTGGCCGCGACCGCGCCGCCGACCTGATGCATCCGCCGCGCCGCTTCCCCGCCCGCGGCCAGCGCCCGCACCAGGACCGACAGCGGGGCGGTCAGCTCCCGGTTGCGCTGCTGCACCTCGGCTACCACGGTGCTGAGCACACCGGACAGCGGTGCGTAGTCGGTGCGGTACACCGGCATATAGGACAGCACCTCGATGGTCGCATTGGTCAGCGCCATATCGCTGATCGCCGCCGAATCGAATCCGTTCACCGCGGCGTCGCGCTTCACCGCGCCGACCAATCGCCGGACCTCGGGTACGAGCAGTCGTTCGGCCACCGCCCGTTTGATGCGATGTTCGGTGTCGGCCATCCAGGCGGCGTCGCTGCCGTGCCCCGATATCCGCCGCGACAGTTCGGTGAGCGCGTGCTCGCCGGCCGGATCGACGAAGATGCCGCCGACCTCCGCGAGCGCTTCGTATCCGGTGGTGCCGTCCACGGGCAGGGTGGCGTCGAGCGGTTCGTTCCGGCCGAGCACCTTTTCCACGATCAGCAGCCGCTGCGGGCCGATCAGCCGGCGCAGTTTCGCCAGATAGGCGCCCGGATACGACAAGCCGTCGGGATGGTCGACCCGTACGCCATCGATGAGATCGTGTTCGCACCAGGCGGCCAGTTCGCGATGGGTCAGGTCGAACACCGCCGGCTCCTCCTGCCGGATCGCCGCCAGTTCGGAGACCGCCAGGAATCGCCGATAGCTGCAGATCCCGGCCTTCCAGCTGACGAGGCGATAGTGCTGGCGATCGTGGATGCGCAGCGCGTTCTCCCCGTCGGTGCCGGGGGCGATCGGGAAGCGCAGATCACGCAGGGCCAGTACGGGTTCGGGGCCCGAGCGGTCGACCGTGAGCGCCGCCGGATCGTTCTCACTGTGCAGGACCGGGAGCGCGAGCCGCCCGCCCGCGCCGTTGCCCGGACTCCAGTCGATGTCGAAGAAGTGCGCGAACTTCGAATTCTTGCCGTTGCGCAGTACATCCCACCACCACGGATTGCGCCGCGGATCACCGACGCCGACGTGGTTGGGCACCAGATCGACGATCAGTCCCATGCCGCGGGCGCGGACCTCGTCGGCGAGGGCCTTCAGCCCGCCCGGCCCGCCCAGTGCCGCCGACACGGTGGTCGGATCGGTGACGTCGTAGCCGTGCGCGGAGCCCGGCATCGCGGTCATCACCGGGGACAGGTACAGATGCGAAATACCCAGCTGCTGCAGATATTCGGCGATCGCGCGAGCATCGGCGAAGGTCAGGGCGTCCGGGCGCAGTTGCAGTCGGTACGTGCTGCGCACGGGGGTCCGGCGGGCGATCGGGCCGGTGCGGTGTTCAGGGGAAGGGGTGTCTGTCATCTCGATATCGGTGTGGATTCGGAACGGCGGAGAACGAGCAGGCAGCGAGCGGGTACGGCGACCGTGGTCGCTGCGGAATAGGTGGCATCTGCGCGCCCGGTGGGTGTCGAGCAATCCAGCGCCACCGTCCAGTGCGCGCCGAATTCCGGTCCGGGTACGGCGAATTCGAGGGGTGCGTCGTGGGCATTGAAACACAGCAGGAACGAATCATCGCGCACTCGTTCCCCGCGCGGGCCCGGTTCGGCGATCGCCTCGCCGTTGAGGAACACCGCCAGCGAGCGAGCGAAGCCGGTATTCCAGTCGGCGGTGGTCATCTCCGTGCCGCCGGGGGTGAACCACGCGATATCACCGGCGTGTGCGCCGGGGAGTTCGTCGGATCCGGCGCCGCGGAGTTCGTCGGGGGTGCCGGGACGTCCGTCGAAGAAGCGCCGGCGCCGGAACACCGGATGGGCGCGGCGCAGCGCGAAGGCGGCTCGGGTGAACGTCAGCAGATCGGCATATTTCTGCGCGGCCCCCCAATCCATCCAGGACACCGGCGAATCCTGGCAGTAGGCATTGTTGTTGCCCTGCTGAGTACGCCCGATCTCGTCGCCGTGCAGCAGCATGGGTGTGCCCTGCGACAGCGCCAGGGTGGCGATCATGTTGCGGCTCTGGCGATCTCGCAGCGCACACACCTCCGGATCGTCGGTGGGGCCTTCGATCCCGCAGTTCCAGGACCGGTTGTAGTCCTCACCGTCGCGATTGTCCTCGCCGTTGGCGTGATTGTGTTTGTCGTTGTAGGACACCAGGTCTCGCAGCGTGAAGCCGTCGTGGGCGGTGACGAAGTTGATACTCGCGCCGGGCCGGCGGCCGGTGGCCTCGTACAGGTCGGAACTGCCGGTGAACCGCGAGGCGAATTCGCCCAGGGTCGCCGGTCGGCCGCGCCAGTAGTCGCGCACGGTGTCGCGGTACTTGCCGTTCCACTCGGTCCACAGCCCGGGGAAGTTCCCGACCTGGTAGCCGCCCTCGCCGACATCCCACGGCTCGGCGATCAGTTTGACCTGACTGACCACCGGGTCCTGCTGTACCAGGTCGAAGAAGGTGGAAAGGCGGTCCACATCGTGCAATTCGCGCGCCAGCGTGGCCGCCAGGTCGAAGCGGAAGCCGTCGACGTGCATATCCAGAATCCAGTACCGCAGCGAATCCATGATCAGCTGCAACGTGTGCGGGTGGCGCACGTTGAGGCTGTTGCCGGTGCCGGTGTAGTCCATGTAGTGGGCCGGATCGTCTTCGGCCAGACGGTAGTACGCCGCGTTGTCGATCCCGCGCAGGCCGATCGTCGGCCCGAGGTGATTACCCTCGCCGGTGTGGTTGTAGACCACGTCGAGGATCACCTCGATGCCGGCGCTGTGCAGTGCCCGGACCATCGCCTTGAATTCGGTGACCGCGGCCCCGGCGCGCGGGTCGGCGGCGTACTCGTGGTGCGGCGCCAGATAACCGAAACTGTTGTACCCCCAGTAGTTTCGCAGACTGCGGTCGAGCAGGATCCGGTCGTGCAGGAACTGGTGGACCGGCATGAGTTCGATGGCGGTGACCCCCAGCGACAGCAGATGGTCGATGATCGCCGGATGCGCGATACCCGCGTAGGTGCCGCGCAGTCGCCGCGGAATCGCCGGATGCGCCATCGTCAGCCCCTTGACGTGGGCTTCGTAGATGACGGTTTCGTGATAGGGCCGCCGCGGCGGGCGGTCGCCGGCCCAGTCGAAGTACGGGTTGACCACCACTCCGGTCATGGTGTGCCCCAGCGTATCCGCGCCGTAGGTGTGCAGGGTGGCATCGGCGGTGAACGTGCCCGCGAAGGCCTTGCCGTAGGGGTCGAGCAGTAATTTGCTGCTGTCGCAGCGCAATCCGCGGGCGGGATCGTAGGGACCGTGCACGCGGAACCCGTAGCGCCGGCCGGGGGCGACGGTGGGCAGATAGGCGTGCCACACGTACCCGTCGACCTCGTCGAGCGGGATGCGGTGCTCACCACCCGCACGATCGATCAGGCACAGCTCGACCCGTTCGGCAACTTCGGAGAACACCGAGAAGTTGGTACCGGCCCCGTCGTAGGTCGCGCCCAGCGGATAGGCGGCGCCCGGCCAGACGCCGAGAGGCGTCATCTCACCGGATGTATCGGGCCGAACCATGTATCGACAGTAACCGTCGCGCCGGAGCCGCCGGTGCGGGTGGGCCGGGTCGTGCCGGGCCGGTAATCCGGTGGCTATCGATGGGCCGTTGTTACCGCAGGCTGCGCCGCCAGGTCTGGCCGACGAGGTCGGCGCCGAAACTGTGGTGCGGCCGGGAATCGACGAGTTCGAATCCGGCGCGCTGGTAGATCCGCCGCGCCGCGCCGAGCACATCGTTGGTCCACAGCACCATGGCCCGATATCCGGCCTCGGCCGCGAACCGCAGGCACTGCTCGACCAGTGCGGTGCCCACGCCGAGCCCGCGCGCCGACGGTTCCACGAGCAGCAGCCGCAGCCGGGCGGTGGTGTCGTCCTCGCGCACACAGAACACCGCACCCGCCGCGACGCCGCCGGCCTCGGCGATCCATGCCCGCTCGGTGCCGGGGTCGTGCCCGGCCAGGAAATCGGCCACGATCTTCGCGACCAGCGCCTCGTAGTCGGTGTTCCACCCGTATTCGGCGGCAT
>NZ_BAFW01000075.1 GCF_000308535.1 Nocardia cerradoensis NBRC 101014
CGCGGCGCTGGGTGCTGCACATCGATATGGACGCCTTCTTCGCTTCGGTCGAACAGCTGACCCGCCCGACATTGCGCGGCCGGCCCGTACTCGTCGGCGGGATGGGCGGCCGGGGCGTGGTCGCCGGGGCCAGTTACGAGGCGCGGGTCTTCGGCGCCCGCTCGGCGATGCCCATGCATCAGGCGCGCCGGCTGGTCGGCGTCACCGCGGTGGTGATCCCGCCGCGCGGGGTGGTCTACGGCGAAGTCAGCGGGCAGGTCTTCGAGACCCTGCGGTCGTGGATTCCGGTGCTCGAGACGCTGTCGTTCGACGAGGCGTTCGGTGAGCCCGCCGAACTCGCCGGCGCGAACACGGCACAGGTGCGCGAATTCTGCGAGCAGCTGCGGCAATCGGTCCGGGAGCGAACCGGGCTGGTGGCCTCCGTCGGCGCCGGCACCGGCAAACAATTGGCCAAGATCGCGTCCGGACTCGCGAAACCCGATGGGGTGCGGGTGATTTCACCGGCCGAACAGCAGGCGCTGCTGGCCGGGCTGCCGGTGCGCAAACTGTGGGGGATCGGGCCGGTGGCCGAACACCGGCTGCGCTCGGTGGGCATCGAAACCGTCGGTGCGTTCGCGGCCCTGCCCGAACCGGAGGCGGCGTCGCTGCTGGGTGGCAGTGTCGGCGCGGCGCTGCACCGGCTCGCCCGCGGTATCGACGAACGTCCGGTCGCCGAGCGGGCCGAGGCCAAACAGATCAGCGCCGAAACCACCTACGAGACCGACATCGTCACGCTGGCGCAGCTGCGTCCGGCGATCGAGGCGATGGCCGAGGCCGCGCACCGGCGGCTGCTGCGCGACGGCCGTGCGGCCCGCACGGTGGTCCTGAAATTGAAGAAGAGCGATATGAGCATCGTGACGCGCTCGCTCACTCTGCCCTACGCCACCACCGATCCGGCCACGCTCACCGCGGCGGCCCAGCGCTCGGCCATCGATCCCGTCGAATTGGGCTCGATCCGGTTGGTGGGCGTGGGATTCGGTGGTTTGTCGGCGGTGCGGCAGGAATCGCTGTTCCCCGAGCTGGATCGCGACGCCGGTGCGGTGGGCGACGCGGTCTTCGAGGAGCCGATCGCCGCGGCGGCGCCGGCGGATGAGCCGGTCGTGCCGCCGCCGACGCGCTCCTACACCACCGAGTTCTGGTATCCCGGACGCGATGTCGGCCATCCCCGGTATGGCCACGGCTGGGTACAGGGCAGCGGGCACGGCCGGGTGACCGTCCGATTCGAGACCCGCTCGACAGGGCCGGGCCCGGCGTATACGTTCGCTGCCGACGATGACGATCTCACCCCGGCCGATCCGCTCCTTAGTCTTCGTTGAAATTTGGCGGGTAGCGTGAGGCCACTCGTGCACTGCCGCCGGTCGGGTGGGAGCTGTCACGTGAACGGAACCAGACCCAACTCGAACGCAAAGGACGAGCATTGAAGCTTCAGATGACTGGACGCATCGCGGTCGCCACCCTGGCTGTCGTGGCTGCGCTCGGCATGTCTGCCTGCGGCAGCGGTGACAAGCACTCGAGCCACAAGTCCACCACGACCAAGGCCGCCGCCTCCTCGGCCGCCAACGTGCCGCCGGTGCCCACGGTCGCCGATCTGAACTCGGAGTTGGCACAGGCGCTGGACCCGGGCGTGCCGGCCGCGCAGAAGGCCCAGTGGCTCGAGGACGGTCAGGACGCCCTGGCCAAGGATCCCGAGATGATGCAGAAGCTGACCGACGCGTACCAGCAGAACAACGCCAAGATCAACGTCACCGATGTGGCGTATCTCGGCGGCGACACGCTGACCGCGAAGGTGGACTTCTCCGTCAACGGCGGTGCGCCGACCAAGGCCGACGTGCCGTTCGTCGCCCAGGGCAACAGCTGGAAGCTGCAGAAGAGCTGGGCCTGCGCCGGCCTGAAGAACCTGGGCCAGCAGTCGCCCGCGTGCGAGTAGTTCTCGTCGTACCGGTCCGGGCCGGCGTTCCGCGCGGAACGCCGGCCCGAGTCGCTCCCAGGCCTATGACGAGGTGCGATGCCGTGACGGACGCACAATGAAACTAAACAAAGACTGAGAAAGGTCGGACGACTTCGTTCGTTCCGGAGGCCCCGCGCTAGCATCTGCCTCCGTGACCGACACGATGGTGAGGGCGGACGACACGCCCGCGGCAGGACAGGGACACCGGGTCGACCGGTCACGACTCGCTCGCTGGGCCCAGCCGATCGCGCTGATCGCCGGGCTCCTGGGCGCTCTCTGTGCCATCGCGGTACCGCTGTTGCCGGTGCAGGTCGACCACACCACCCTGTCGTGGCCGCAGCAGGGCTCGACCCGCGGCATCGACGCGCCGCTGGTCTCCTACGCTCCGCTGACCTTCGACGCCACCGTCCCGTGCGCGGCGCTCGCGCAGCTGCCCGCGGAGGGCTCCACGCTGGCCGCGACCATGCCGTCCGGTGCCCCGGACCTGGAGCGATACGGTTTCGTCGCGCGGGTCCGGCCCGGAACCGACGGTAAACCCGGCCAGTTCGAAGCGGTGCTGCGCAACCAGTCCCTGGCCAGTGTGCCGGTGGACCGGCTCGGCGGCGACTGCGCGTTCACCGTGCATTCCGAGATATCCCACACCGCAGCGACTTTCACCGGCGCCGACGTGAAACCGGTGACGCTGCAGGGTGATTGGCGCCCACAGCTGGTCGGTGTGTACAGCGACCTGACCCGGGCCGCCGGAACCAGCGTCACCGCCCAGGTCGACAGCCGATTCTCGGTGGTGCCCACCGTGCTCAAGCGGATCGCGACCGTGCTGGCGGTGGCGTTCACCCTCATCGCGCTGGCCGCACTGTTCCGCCTGGACCGGCTCGACGGCCGCCGCATCCGGCGCTGGCTACCGCAGCGGTGGTGGAGCTTCGGCGCGGTCGACGCCGTGGTCCTGGGCGGACTGGTGATCTGGCATTTCATCGGCTCGACCACCTCCGACGACGGCTATCAGTTCGGCATGGCGCGCGCGTCGCTGGTGTCGGGCTATATGGCCAACTACTTCCGGTTCTTCGGCGTGCCCGAAAACCCGGTCGGCACACCGCCGTACGACATCATCGCGCACATGACCGAGATCAGCACCGCGAGTCCGTGGATGCGGATTCCGACGCTGCTGGCCGGTGTGGTCACCTGGCTGGCGCTGAGCCGGGAGGTGATTCCGCGCCTCGGTGTGGCGGTGCGCCACGACCGGGTGGCGGTGTGGACCGGCGCGCTGATCTTCCTGGCGGTCTGGCTGCCCTACAACAACGGTCTGCGACCGGAACCCGTGATCGCGGTCTGCGTCCTGCTCACCTGGTGTTTCGTGGAACGTGCCATCGCGACCCGGCGTCTGCTGCCGTATGCGATCGCGATTCTGGTGGCGGCGTTCAGTTTCACCGCGGCGCCCTCGGGCGTGATCTGCGTGGCGCCGCTGCTGGCCGGGATGCGTTCGGTGTTCCGCTTCGGCAGTGCCCGGGCGCGCGACCTGGCCACCGATCCGCGCACGGGTGAGCATCGCTCCCGCTGGGCTGTGGTCTACGGCTACGGGTCCCTGCTCGCGCCGCTGGCGGCGGCCGGAGCCCTGGTACTGGCCTTCGCGTTCTCGGTGCAGCCGCTCTCGGCGATGTTCGAGATGCGCCGCGTGCACACCGCGGTCGGCCCGTCCGACCCCTGGTACAACGACTACCTGAACTATCAGTGGCTGTTCATGCCGACCGCCGACGGTTCGATCGGGCGCCGCTTCGGCATGGTGGCCATGTGGCTGGGCCTGCTGGTCTGCGTCTTCGTCCTGCTGCGCAAGGGCGGGCGCATCCCGTTCACCGCGGGCGGGCCGGCGCGGCGGCTGCTCGGCATCACCTTCGCGTCGATGCTGCTCATGGCCACCACACCCACCAAATTCACCCACCACAACGGCGTATACGCCGGACTGGCGGGTGCGGTGGCGGTGCTGACCGCGGTCGCGGTCGGCCCGCGGGTGATGCGTTCGCCGCGCAACCGGGCGTTGTTCGGCGCTGTGGTCGCCTTGGTGATGGCGCAGATCTTCACCAGCGTCAACGAATGGTGGTATGTGTCCAGCTACGGCATTCCGTGGTGGGACAAGCCGCCCTCGATCCACGGCTTCGGGCTGAGCAAGCTCTTCCTCGCGGTGGCCGTGGTGCTGCTGGCACTGGCCGGATGGTGGCATGTGCGCGCACCGGAACCCGGTACGCCGCACCGGATTTCGCGCTCGGCGTGGCGATGGGCGAAGATTCCGCCGCTGACCGTGGCCGCGGCGCTGCTGGTGGTGTTCGAGATGGCCTCGTTCGCCAAGGGCGCGGTCGCGCAGTATCCGGCGTTCTCGCTGGCCCGTTCGAATGTGGATGCGGTACTGGGTGAACCGTGCGGACTGGCCAACGACGTACTCGTCGAAACCGATCCCAACGCCTCGATGCTGGCGCCGCTGACCGGTGATCCGCAGACGACGTTCACCGCCGGCGCGACCGGATTCGTGCCCAACGGGGTCGGCGATCTGACCCCGGAGGGGGAGCCGACCAACAGCAGCAGTATCTCCAGCGCCTTCGACAGCGGGAAGAACCAGGGCGAGGCCGGCACCCAAACCGCCGGTGCGCCACTGCCGTACGGCCTGGACTCGGCCACCACCCCGGAACTGGGCACCGCGGGCCAGCAGGATCCGGCCGAACTGACCACCGGCTGGTACCGGCTGCCTCCGGCCGCCGAGCGCACCGGGATCGTGGCGATCACCGCGGCCGGGCGCATCCGCTCGATCGACAAGGACGGCGTGGTCACCCCCGGCCAGCGCGTCGAGATCGAATACGGCGCCAGTGATTCAGCGACCGCGGCGCACGCGCTGGGCTCGGTGATCCCCGTCGATATCGGGCCGACACCGTCGTGGCGCAACCTGCGGGTGCCGTTCGGCCAGATTCCGCCGCAGGCCGATGTGATCCGCATCGTCGCCCAGGACAGCAGCCGTGACCCCAATCAGTGGGTGGCGCTGACACCGCCGCGTGTCCCGCGCACCACGACCTTGCAGGACATGGTGGGCTCGCGCAGTCCGGTGCTGCTGGACTGGGCGGTGGGACTGCAGTTCCCGTGCCAGCGCCCCTACGATCACCGCGACGGGATCGCGCAGGTTCCGAACTGGCGCATCCTGCCCGACCGCACTGCCGCACACGACACCACACTGTGGGAGAGCCACGACGGCGGCGGCCCGCTGGGCTGGAGCCAGCAGTTGCTGAGCTCGCAGACTCTGGCCACCTATCTGAAGGACGACTGGCGCCGGGACTGGGGTGAGCTGCAGCGGCTGGCCCCGCGCGACACCTCCGCGACCTCCGCGGTGCCCACGGTGACCCGGGAGACCCACGGCGGCATGTGGAATCCGGGCCACATCAACACCGCCTGGGGATGAGGCCGCTAGGGTCCGGCGGTACCTTCCAGCCGCCGGACCTGTTTGGCCGTGAGGTCCTGTAGCGACGCCGGATCCACTTGCGCCGGTGAGGTTTCCGCGATCTGCACCACACTGCTGCCGACCACGGCGATCGTGGCCGCGGAGTACAGCGACATGCCGCCGCTGGTGGTGCGGATCAGGAACGAGGCCGACGCCGAACCGGCCTTGGGCTGATCGAGCCCGCCGAGCCGGTAGTCGACGGAGGTGCCGTCGGCATCGGTGCCGGAGTAGCTGCGGCAGTCGCGCAGCAGCTTCTGCGCCGCCGCGAACGCCTGCGCCGCGTTGCCGTCGGCATAGCTGGCGATATCGATATCGATACTGGCGAAATTGGGCGACGAGTAGTGCACGGCGCCGCGGGCGGACGGCCCGCTGTACAGATCACCCACGGGTGCCAGCACTTTCGCGCATTCGGCCGGATCGGTGCGGGAGCGGTCCGGCGGTGTCTGCCCGTTACCCGGTGCGGCGTCCTCGAGCTGGGTGAAACCCGGGGGAAGGTCGGCCGGGGCGAGCAATCGCGCCCGCAGCGCATCGGAATCGGTGACGGCGGGGGCGGTGATCGGGGGCACGGTGGCCGTCGCGGGCAGCGCCGGCAGCGAATCGTCGTGATGTCCGCACGCGCTCACCCCGACGACGACGCCCGCCAGGACGCCCGCGGCGCGATTCACTCGCCCCATCGCACCTGCGTCCGGACGTCCTGGCGCAGCAGCACATCGGTGTGTGGATCCCGGTAGCACTGATTGCCGCCGATGGTGATCGCGCCCGAAACCGGAAGCGGCAGGCCGAGATCCACGGTGATGGTGCCCGCGCCGTGCATCAGGTAGTCGATGATGTCGAGGTCACCGGAGTTGTTGGGCAACTGCCAGGTGGCCGATTTGGGTGTCTGCGTGATGTCGAGGGCGATGGTGAGCAGATTGCCCTCGCGCTTGGTGAGCGTCGCGGTCGTCATCTGGTCCAGCGGAACCACACCCGAGACGCGTTGATGCACCGTCCACACCGCCCCCTCGCCGACGGCGTCGGCGGGGAAGGCGATGGCCTCGTACACCGCCTGGTAGAAGGCCTGTTCGATGGCGGCGCGGGCGGTGTCGGGCGTCGACGGGGCGGGCGCCATCCGCAGCGCGGTGACGGCGCCGAGATCGGTGAACTCGATGCCGGCGTGGGAGCCGTCGGCCCCCAGCAGTTGCTGATCCAGGGCCGGATCCGGTGAGGTGGCCGTGCCGAGGACGAGGTCCACGCCCTCGGCCTTCGCGTCCGCGGTCAGCGGAATCGTCACCGACGGCGGCGAGAAGTCCCGCACCGCCTGATCGTTGATCTGTTGTTCGACGTGGTGGTCGGTGCGCAGGGTCACCTGCTGGGACGTGCCGGGCCGGACGGCCGGGCGCAGCGGAGCGTGCGGTTCCTCGCCCGGCGTGACCAGGGTGGCGACCGCGGCGGAGATCGGCAGGGTGACCTCCTTGCCGAAACCCGACGGCTCCACCTCGGCGTCGCTGGTGGCCTCGGTCCCGTCGCTGCAACCGACGCCGAGCGCGGACAAGGTCACCGCCAGTACCATCAACAGCACTCCCGAGCGCGCCGCGCGCGGATTCGGGCCCCGCCCGGACGCGCCCGAGGGGCGCAGACCGGTTACCGAGGCGCAGGAGTGGGAAGACAACACCGTCACGCCGAACAGGGTACGACCGGTTCCTGAAAAACAGCTTTGACTCCCGCTCGGGCCGTGCCCGGTGACGGCGCCGCGAACCGGCGGTGACGTGATAAGGAATGATGTCTAGCTGTGAATACGGACCGGCCGCGTGAGCAGCACCTCGACGACCCCGACGAACCCCCGCGCGAGACCGCGGCGGATCGGGGCGCCGATCGCGACGACGAATCCGGCGCGCGCGACAACGGCGCGGGTTCCGCTCCGGCGGCGGGCGGCTCGGATGCGGCAACTCCCGGCGAGGTCGGGACGAACGGGACTGCGCCGGCCGGATCCGCCGCGGGGCCTTCCGGTGCGCCCGCGGCCTTCCCGCGC
Organism: Nocardia cerradoensis NBRC 101014; assembly: GCF_000308535.1. Classification (GTDB taxonomy): domain Bacteria; phylum Actinomycetota; class Actinomycetes; order Mycobacteriales; family Mycobacteriaceae; genus Nocardia; species Nocardia cerradoensis. The sequence continues at coordinate 7,468 of NZ_BAFW01000075.1, forward strand.
CGCCTGCCGTGGCTGCTGCTGATCGCGGCCGTCGTGCTGGCCGTGGATCTGGGCACCAAGGCCCTGGTGGTCGCGAAGATGACGCCCGGCGAACCGATTTCGATCATCGGCGACGTGGTGCGGCTGACCCTGATCCGTAATTCCGGCGCGGCGTTCTCGATGGCCACGGGCATGACCTGGCTGCTGACCCTGATCGCGGTCGCCGTCGTGATCGGCGTGATCCGCATCGGCCGCACCCTGCGCTCGCTGAGCTGGGCGATCGGCCTCGGCCTGGTTCTCGGTGGTGCGCTGGGCAATCTGGTGGACCGGCTGTTCCGTTCGCCCGGCCCGCTGCAGGGGCATGTGATCGACTTCATCGCCGTCACCAAATGGTGGCCGGTGTTCAACGTCGCCGATTCCTCGATCGTGTGCGGCGCGATTCTGCTGGTGGTGCTGACGGTGTTCGGATTCGAACCCGACGGCACCCGCGCCGGGCACGAGGATGACGGGAAGGCGGGCGAATGAGGGAGACACGAGCCATGCCGATCCCCGACGGTCTGGACGGCATGCGGGTCGACGCGGGACTCTCGCGGCTGCTCGGGCTGTCGCGGACCGCGGTCGCCGCGCTGGCCGAGGACGGTTCGGTGCAGATCGACGGCACCGCGGCCGGGAAGTCCGATCGGCTCGTGGCCGGGGCCTGGCTGGAAGTGGAGTTCCCCGAACCGAAACGAGAACTCACCGTCGAGGTCACCCCGGTCGAGGGCATGAAGATCCTCTACGCCGACGACGACATCGTCGCGGTCGACAAACCGGTCGGCGTCGCCGCGCACACCGGTGTCGGTTGGTCGGGTCCCACCGTGGTGGGCGGGCTGGCCGCGATGGGCTATCGCATCTCGACCTCCGGCGCGCACGAACGCCAGGGCATCGTGCACCGGCTCGACGTCGGCACCTCGGGGGTCATGGTGGTGGCGCAGTCCGAGCACGCCTACACGGTGCTGAAGCGGGCCTTCAAACAGCGCACGGTCGACAAGCGGTATCACGCACTGGTGCAGGGGCATCCGGATCCGTCCAGCGGCACCATCGACGCCCCGATCGGGCGGGCGCGCGGCAACGACTGGAAATTCGCGGTCACCGCCGACGGCCGCCCCAGCGTCACCCACTACGACACCGTCGAGGCCTTCCAGGCCGCGAGCCTGCTCGACATCCATCTGGAAACCGGGCGCACCCATCAGATTCGCGTACATTTCTCCGCGATCCGCCACCCCTGCTGCGGTGATCTCACCTACGGCGCCGATCCGCGGCTGGCCGAGCGGCTGGGTCTGCAGCGGCAGTGGTTGCATGCGCGCAGTCTCGGCTTCGCCCATCCCGCCGACGGCCGCTGGGTCGAGATCACCAGCGACTACCCCGACGATCTGGAGCATGCCCTGGACGTGCTGCGCGCGGTGTGACGGGGCGGCCGGTGAGTGAGAAGTGGCGCGCCGCAGCCGGTTTCGGGGTCGTGGTGGTGCTGGTGATCGCCGTCGTCGCGTTGGGCTGGGCGCGGCCGCCGCGGGCGTCGATCCTCGGCACCGACCGGCTCGGGCCGGACTCCGGCGAACGCGTCGCCGACTATCTCGCGCGTGCGCACGAGTCGCTGTCCGGCGCCGATACCGCGCCCCGCTGGGCTCTGGCGACCGCGAGCG
>NZ_BAFW01000074.1 GCF_000308535.1 Nocardia cerradoensis NBRC 101014
CCACACCGGCCGCGAACCACAGCGCCAGGCTCGCGATCCGGCCGCCGAGGCCGCCGTTGCCGTCGAAGTAGAGCAGGCTGCGCGCGCCCTCGACGAAGCCCGCGCCGTTCCAGAACGAGTGCAGGGCGCCGAAGAAGCCGTTCTGCAGTTCGGGGCGGTAGATGCCGCCGGAGGTGGTGAAGTTCAGCATGACGAACAGCACCATCACCGCGAGCGTGGTCCAGCGCTTGAGGAACGGGTGCAGGCCGATGCCGATGAAGAGGATGCCCGCGGCGTACAACCAGCCCATCGCCCAGATCGAGGCGTAATCGTGGTCGACGACGTGGAAGACCGGTCCGGCCAGCGCGATGCCGATCACACTCACGACGAACGAGGTGGCCACCGCGGTCAGCGCCCGCACGGCCATGCGCGTGCCCGCACCGGCGACGCTGATCGCGGCGACGCTGCCGTAGGCGCCGATGCTGAGCGCGACGAGGACGAAGAACAGGCCCTGTCCGGTCGGATCGCCCGAGGCGGTGGGCGCGATATCGGTCGTGCGCAGCGGCAGATTCTGCTGGGCGGTCACGGTGCCGAACACCGTCTCGACGGCCATGGCGGTGGTATCCGAATTCGCCTTGGCGACAAGCAGTTCGGGGGATTGCGCGGCGGGGACGAAGGCGCCGGCCAGGGCGCGGTGCTGCAACCGGTCCACGGCGTCGGCGCGGTCGGCGATCGTGACCACGTCGAGTGCGTCACCGGCCCGGTCCTTCAGCGTCTGTGCCATCACCTTGACCTGGGGGCTGTCGCCGACGATCGCGACCTGCACATGGTTGGGTTCGGGCTGATGGAACGCGCCCAGGTAGGCCAGGCCCATGCCCAGGCACATCAGCAGCGGGGTCAGCAGATGTCCGGCCATGTGCCGAAGCTGGTGCAGGGACATGATCAACACTCCAAAGGTTGGTAAATACAACTATTATTTGTTGTACTATACAACCATGAAGGGGTCGCAGCCATACCCGTCCCGCACTGTGGCGATTCAGACAGTCCAGCGCGAGCTCACCGCGTTCGCCCGTCGCGCCCGCGGGCGTGCCGCCGAACTCCATCCGGAACTACCGCTGGTGGCCTACAGCATTCTCGATCTGGTGATCGCGCGCGACGGCTGCCTCGCCGCCGAGCTGGCCGAATATTTCGTGCTCGACAAGTCCACGATGAGCAGGCAGGTGGCGGCGCTGGAGAAGCAGGGCTACCTCGTCAAGGAGGTCGACCCGGCCAACCGCCGCAACCACGTCCTGCGCGCCACGCCGGAGGGCCGGCGCGTCGCGGCCGACTCGGAGCGGGCGCGCAGTGCGGCGGTGAACGAACGCTTCCGCGACTGGGACGATCGCGACGTCGCCCAGCTCGCCGCCTATCTGGAGCGCTACAACGCCGCCGACGGTGGCTGACCGCCGCGCGTCACCGACGCCCGTCCCCGGAGGCGGCGGGTGCGGTTCTACGCCGTGAGAATCGTCGCGGCGCTCAGGGCCTCACTCGTTGCACAGATCGCGCAGCAGCGGCCCGTATTGGGGGTGGCTGAGCGCGGAGGCGAACTGGGCGACCAGATAGTCCGCCGGATTGCCGGTGTCGTACCAGCGGCCGCGGATCACCTGTCCGTAGACCGGGTTCGAGGCGGCGAACACGTTGATGGCGTCCGTCAGATACACCTCGCCGGTGTGGTGGGTGTACCACTGGTCGACCTGTTTGCGCAGTTCGTCGACGATGCCGGGGGTGACGACGTATCCGCCGATCGCGGCGTAGGCCGAGGGCGCGTCCTCCGGCTTCGGCTTCTCCCGCAGCCCGCTGATGCGCATGAGGCCGGGCTCGTAGGAATCCTCGACGACCGGCACGCCGTAGCGCTGGGAGTCGGCGGGATCCATCGGCATCAACGCCAGCACCGGCGAGCCGGTCTTGTTGTAGGCGTCGATGAGCTGCTGCGCCCGCGGCACCTCGGCGACGAAGACGTCGTCGGGCCACAGCACCAGCATCGGCTCGTCGCCCAGCGCGCGGGCGGCGTTGAGCACCGGTGTGCCGTTGCCGTAGGGGCCGTGCTGGTCCAGATAGGTGATGTGGCCGAGCCGGCCGAGTTCGCCGACCTCTTCCACGGCGTCGGCATAGGCGGACTTACCGTCGGCGCGCAGCTGCGCCACCAATGCCGGATTGGGACGGAAATGGTCCTGGATCAGGGACTTCCCGCCGCTCACCACGATCGTGATATCGGTGATGCCGGAGGCTACCAGCTCCCGCACGGTGTGCTCGATCACCGGTTTGTCGCCGACCGGCAGCATCTCCTTGGGGATGGCCTTGGTCAGCGGCAGCAGGCGGGAGCCGATGCCGGCGGCTGGGATCACTGCCTTGCGGATGGTCATGAACCGATCATCACACACTTCCGCTGCCGGATATGTCGGTCCCCGCGCGTAGATTTCCGGGTATGCACTCTGTCCCCGCCGCGGCTACCGGCGGTCTCGTGCCTGGTCAGCGGGCATCCGCCGGGGTCGATGCGGGTGCCGGGGTGGTCGGCAGTGCATCTGCACGCACAGGAACCCGACAG
>NZ_BAFW01000073.1 GCF_000308535.1 Nocardia cerradoensis NBRC 101014
AGCGGTCGGTGCATCTGACCGACTGGCCCGGCGAGACCGAACTGCCGCGCGATCCGGAGCTGGTGTCGGCGATGGACGAGGTGCGTTCGGTGTGCTCGACGGTGCTGAGCCTGCGCAAGGCGCAGAACCTGCGGGTGCGGCTGCCGCTGTCCGAGGTCACCATCGCCGCGCCCGATGCGGAGCGGTTGCGTCCGTTCGCCGATCTCGTCGCCGACGAGGTCAACGTGAAGAAGGTGGACCTGACCACCGATGTGGCCGCGCACGGCCGGTTCGAACTGGTCGTCAACGCCCGCGCCGCCGGTCCGCGGCTGGGCAAGGACGTCCAGGGCGTGATCAAGGCGGTGAAGGCCGGCCAGTGGCGCGAGGACGACGGCGTGGTCACGGCGCTGGTGCCCGGCCACGACGACGGCATCGCGCTGCTGCCCGAGGAGTACACCCAGCGTCTGGTGGCGGCCGAACCCGAGTCCACCGCCGCCCTGCCCGGCAATGCCGGGCTGGTGGTGCTGAATTCGGAGGTCACCGAGGAACTCGAGGCCGAGGGCTGGGCCCGCGACCTGATCCGCGATCTGCAGGAGACCCGCAAGTCGCTGGGCCTGGACGTCTCCGACCGGATCACGGTGGTGCTGGAGGTGCCGCAGGAGCGCGCGGAATGGGCGCGCACCCACCGCGACCTCATCGCCGGGGAAATCCTCGCCACCGAGCTGAGCTTCGCGCCCGCGGGCGCCGAGGCGGCCGAGGTGGTCGGCGGTGTGCGCGCCGCGATCACCAAGGCCTGAGCACGCGAATCCCGAAAACGAGCCCGGTCCGGACTGTCGGACCGGGCTCGTTCGGCACTGCCCGATCCTTCGCCCGCCTCACGGCTGCGCGGGCAGCGCGCGTGCGGAGCCGTATGAGCCTTGATCGCGTCGGCTCGGTCGGCTCGGTCGGCTCGGTCGGCTCGGTCGGCTCGGTCGGCTCGGTCGGCTCGGTCGGCTCGGTCGGGCGCATGTATACCCAGGTAGACGGGGGTTACACACCGCACCTGAGTGAGGCGACGGGTGTGAGCGCGGCGTGTGGCGCGTCGATTCCCGGTATGACCTGGGGTGTGTCCCGTGAGGCCGGAACGGATCACGGTTGCGGATTGGTACTTGTGGTGTACGTGTGACTTGCGCTAAAACAGCTATGTCACAGCAACCATCACTCTTTAGTTGAGCTTAGGTGTTTTTTCCGGATCGACCCCCGTTGAAACTGCACTACCAGGTAGTTGACCGGCTGAGATGCCCGTGGGGAAGCGGCCATCCCAAGTCCATGCTGTGTGCTGTGTAATCGCCGGTCGGTATGCCGTGGTGGATGCATGTCATACCGAAGGGCGAGCACATGGCACCGTCATCCGTGCGCGGATCCTCGCGCCGCAGATACACCCGCTATCTCCTGGCCGCGATCGCGGCGACCGTCTCCGTCTCGATATGGGCAGGTCCGGCCACCGCCGCACCCGCCGACACCGGCAGTTCCTCCGGATCTCTCGACTCGGGCAGCAGCTCCGGATCGGGTAGCGGATCGGCCTCCGGTAGCGCCAGTGGTTCGGCGGCGCTGCCGTTGCCGAGCCCGCGGGCGTCGATCGCGCTGAGCGTTGCCGGCTCACAGGCGGGCAAACCCTACGAATGGGGCGGGACCGGGCCCAACGCCTACGACTGCTCCGGACTCGTGCAGTGGGCGTTCCGGCAGGTCGGCATCCTGCTGCCGCGCACCACCTGGGAGCAGGCCACCGCGGGCAGTGCCGTGCCGTTCGGCGCGATGATGCCCGGCGATGTGGTCATCGTGAATACCGACGGCTCCCACGAGGGCATCTACGCCGGCGGCGGCATGCTGCTCAACGCCTACGGGCCCGGCGTGCCGATCGGGCTGACACCGCTGAGCGAATTCGACATCTACGCGATCCGCCGCTTCTTCTGAGCAGAGTGCCCGGGCTGCGAATTCTGCGTACCGCAGCCCGGGCGCTGGAC
>NZ_BAFW01000072.1 GCF_000308535.1 Nocardia cerradoensis NBRC 101014
CGCCTGGATCTGTCGATTATGGTCCTGCTTTTCATCGTGTTCATTCTGATGTCCATCGTCAGCAGGCTCGGGCAGCCGATAGCTCCGGTGTGACAGAATGGGCCGAGAAGAAGAGCTTGCTAGAAGATCTACGTTAGATCTCCGTACGAAGCGCGAAGGGATCCTTCCATGCCGCTGACTCCAGCCGATGTGCACAACGTCGCGTTCAGCAAACCGCCGATCGGGAAGCGCGGCTACAACGAGGATGAAGTCGACGCCTTCCTCGACTTGGTCGAACAGGAGCTCTCGCGCCTCATCGAGGAGAATGCGGACCTGCGCCAGCGGGTTGCTGAGCTGGATGCCGAATTGGCGGATGCCAAGAAGTCGCGTCCCGCGCCGCAGGCGGTGAAACCCGCTCCGCCGCAACCGGAACCGCCGAAGCCCGCGCCCGTGGCGCCGCCGGTGCCGGTGCCGGCCCCCGCGCCGGTGGCCCCCAAGGACAACTCCGCCGCGGATGCGAACCTGCAGGCCGCGAAGGTGCTGAGCCTGGCGCAGGAGATGGCCGACCGGCTCACCACCGACGCCAAGGCCGAGGCCGAACAGCTGCTGTCCAACGCCCGGGCGAATTCCGAGCGAATGGTGAGCGAAGCGCAGACCCGCTCGGACGCGATGGTGGGCGAGGCGCGGCAGAAGGCCGACTCGCTGCTCTCGGACGCGCAGACCCGTTCCGACAGCCAGCTTCGCCAGGCCAAGGAGAAGGCCGACGCCCTGCAGGCCGACGCCGAGCGCAAGCACACCGAGATCATGGCCACCATCACCCAGCAGCGCAGCGTGCTGGAGAGCCGCATCGAGCAGTTGAAGACCTTCGAGCGCGAGTACCGGGTGCGGCTGAAGTCCTACCTGGAATCGCAGCTCGAGGAGCTGGAGAACCGTGGTTCGGCCGTACCGGTCGACGGTGGCGAGGCATTCGAGGCGGTATCGAACAGCCATGGTCCGGCGTCGTTCGCCAAGGGTGGCAAATAGCTCGTCCCGGGTGCCCGCCACCCCGCCGATACGACGGGGTCCGGCGTCGCATGCCGCTGTGTGGTCGTAGTTCTGCCGAGCCGCCCGGCCCCTCCGGGGCGATGCGGCCCGCCCTGCCCGCCTAGGGGGTGACCATGCTCGTTCTGACGCTCGTCCTGGCCGCGATCGGCTTCGCCCTGCTGGTGACGGCGCTGACCACCGGATCGGTGATCTGGGCGTGGGGTTGCATCGTCGTCTGCGTGATCGGTGCGGTCCTGCTGCTGGTCAGCGCGCTGGCGATGCGGGAACCCGAGGAAGGCCCGCAATCACGTCCCGGCCGTCACGCCAAACGCTGAGCGGGCACGGTGAACAGGGCGGCAACAGGGCACGGAAATAACGTTGCCCGCACTGGCTACAATCAAACCTGTAGATCGGCAGTGATCCGGCCATCACCGGGGAGCCTTCGGAAGAACGGCGCCACAGGCGCCCAGTAGAACCGAACGGGTGAGCCCGTCACAGCTCGCAACGAGAGGTCCGCCCGCCGGAACATCCGGCCCGGACAAGCGGGGTGGTACCGCGGCAGCGGCGCACAGGCGCCGACGTCGTCCCCGTGCCCACCGACTGCGCCGAACGCGCGCACTGGCACGAGGGAGACCACAGCCGCCATGGCGGACGAGACATCCACCCGCAACGCCTATCCCCGCGTCGACTTCACCGATGCGGACGCCGGCTCGCGGCAGGGCGCGAGCGTGTCGTTCCCGGAGCTCGAGCGCCGGGTGCTGGACTACTGGGCCGCCGACGACACCTTCCGTGCCAGCATCGACAACCGTGGGGAGAAGTGCGACGAGTTCGTCTTCTACGACGGCCCGCCGTTCGCCAACGGTTTGCCGCATTACGGACATCTGCTCACCGGATATGTGAAGGATTTGGTTCCGCGGTTCCAGACGATGCGCGGTAAGCGCGTCGAACGGCGCTTCGGTTGGGACACACACGGATTGCCCGCGGAAATCGAAGCGGAGAAGCAACTCGGTATCACGGACAAATCACAGATCGACGCGATGGGACTCGCGGAATTCAATGCCGCGTGTAAATCCTCTGTGCTTCGTTACACCAATGAGTGGCGCGACTATGTGACACGCCAAGCACGGTGGGTCGACTTCGACAACGACTACAAGACCCTCGATCTCGACTTCATGGAGTCGGTGATGTGGGCGTTCAAGTCGCTGCACGACAAAGGGCTTGTCTACCAAGGCTTCCGGGTGCTGCCCTACAGCTGGTACGAGCAGACGCCGCTGTCGAATCAGGAGGCGCGCCTCGACGATGCCTACCGGATGCGCCAGGATCCGGCGGTCACCGTCGACATGCTGCTCGAGGTCGCGCCCGATCACCCGCTGCGCGAACTCGACGGCGCCAACGCGTTGATCTGGACCACCACGCCGTGGACGCTGCCGTCGAACCTGGCGATCGCGGTCCACCCGGACATCACCTATGCCCATGTGCGCGGCAAGGACGGCAAGCGGTACGTGCTGGCCGCCGAGCGGGTCTCGCACTACGCCCGCGAACTCGGCACCGCCGACGACGGACTCGAGGTGCTCTCGGAGCATGCGGGCGCGGCGCTCGCGGGGCTGCGCTATCGGCCGCCGTTCGACTTCTTCCTCGGCCACCCCAACGCGCATCGCGTGCTGAACGCCGACTACGTGACCACCGACTCCGGAACCGGCGTGGTGCATCTCGCGCCCGCGTTCGGTGAGGAGGACATGGACGTCGCCTCCGCCAACGGCATCGATGTGGTGCAGCCGCTCGACGCCGGCGGCAAGTTCACCTCGATGGTGCCGCCGTACGAGGGCCTGATGGTCTTCGACGCGAACCCGGTCATCATCAAGGACCTCAAGGCCGCCGGAAAGTTGTTGCGGCACGAGACGATCGAGCACTCCTACCCGCACAGCTGGCGATCCGGTCAGCCGCTGATCTACATGGCGGTGCCCTCGTGGTTCGTGGCGGTCACGAAGTTCCGCGACCGCATGGTGGAGCTGAATCAGCAGATCACCTGGGTGCCCGAGCACATCCGCGACGGCCAGTTCGGCAAGTGGCTCGAGAACGCGCGCGACTGGAACATCAGCCGCAACCGGTACTGGGGTGCGCCGATCCCGGTGTGGATCTCCGACGATCCGGCCTACCCGCGCGTCGACGTGTACGGCTCGCTGGACGAGCTGGAACGCGACTTCGGCGTGCGCCCGGCGGATCTGCACCGCCCGGGCATCGACGAGCTGGTGCGCCCGAACCCCGACGACCCCACCGGGAAGTCGATGATGCGGCGTACCCCCGAGGTGCTCGACTGCTGGTTCGAGTCGGGGTCGATGCCGTACGCGCAGGTGCACTACCCGTTCGAGAACAAGGAGTGGTTCGAGGGTACGCCCGACCGCCCGGCGCACAGCCCCGGTGACTTCATCGTCGAATACAACGGGCAGACGCGGGGATGGTTCTACAACCTGCACGTGCTCTCGACCGCGCTGTTCGATCGGCCGGCATTCAAATCCGTTGTGGCGCACGGCATCGTGCTCGGTGACGACGGATTGAAGATGTCCAAGTCCAAAGGCAACTACCCCGACGTCAACGAGGTGTTCGACCGCGACGGCTCCGATGCCATGCGCTGGTTCCTCATGGCCTCGCCGGTGCTGCGCGGCGGCAACCTGATCGTCACCGAACGCGGGATCCGCGAAGGGGTGAGCCACGCGCTGCGGCCGCTGTGGAACGCGTGGACGTTCCTGCAGCTCTACGCCTCGAAACCCGGTGTGTGGCGGACGGATTCGGTGAATGTGCTGGATCGCTACATCCTCGCCAAACTGGCCGCGGCCCGCGATGTGATGACCGAGGCGCTCGAGGTCTACGACATCGCCACCGCCTGCGACGAACTGCGTTCGTTCGCCGACGCGCTCACCAATTGGTATGTGCGCCGGTCGCGTTCGCGGTTCTGGGAGGAAGATCGCGACGCGATCGACACCCTGCACACCGTGCTGGAGGTCACCTGCCGGCTGGCCGCCCCGCTGCTGCCGC
>NZ_BAFW01000071.1 GCF_000308535.1 Nocardia cerradoensis NBRC 101014
CCCGCACCCGTCGCACCCGCCGCGCAGCCGGCCGGCACCCAGCCGGTGGTCCAGGCGGCACCCGAGGGGGCCGATCGATGACCGGCCGCGGCGGAGGCAGAACCGGCGGGGGTGCCACAGGCCGCGGCCGGGCGGGTATGCGATCCACACCCGCCCGGCCGCGTCGCACTCCCCGGCCGCGGGCGGGCTCGCCCGCGGATGCCTCCACGCGGCTGCGGTTCGGAGTCGGACGCGTCCTCATGCTGGTGGCGCTGCTCGTCGTCGCGATGCAATTGCTGTGGCTGCAAACGTTTTCCGCGCCCAATCTGTCGGCCGAGGCGGCGAGCCAGCGCACGGTGCATCAGACCGACTGGGCGCAACGCGGTGCCATCCTCGATCGCGACGGCCGCGCGCTCGCGTTCACCGTCGTGACCAAGAAGCTCAACTTCCGGCCGATCGCCGTGCGCAAGGATCTGGCCGACGCGCGGGCGAAGAGCGACAAGGCGCCCGAGGTCGACAAGCGGCTGGAAGCGATCGCCAGGACGATTCACGAAAAGCTGGGCAAGGACGCGCCCCCGGAAGCGGAACTGCTCGCCAAGCTGCGCAGCGACGACCAGTTCACTTATCTGGCCTACAACGTCGACTCCCGGGTCGCCGACGAGATCACCGAGAAGTTCCCCGAGGTGGGGACCGAACGTCAGGACACGCCGGTCTATCCGGGCGGCGCGCTGGCGGCGAATGTGGTGGGCGCGACCGGCTGGGACGGACACGGCCAGGTGGGGCTCGAGGCGTCGATGGACGCGACGCTGGCCGGCACCGACGGTTCGCACACCTACGACCGCGGCTCCGACGGCGCGGTCATCCCCGGCAGCGAGCGCGACAAGGTGCCCGCGGTCAACGGCTCCAATGTCGAACTGACCCTCGACTCCGATCTGCAGTACTACGTGCAGCAGCAGGTGCAGGAGGCCAAGGACAAATCCGGCGCCCAGGACGCTTCGGCGGTGGTACTGGACGCCCACACCGGCCAGGTACTGGCCATGGCCAACGACAACACCTTCAATCCGGCGCAGGATCCGAAGTTCTGGGCCTCGGCCGATATCGGCAATCCTTCGGTGACCAACGCCTACGAACCCGGTTCGGTGAACAAGATCATCACCGCGGCGGCTTCGATCGAATACGGCCTGACCAACCCGGACGAGGTCCATCAGGTGCCCGGCGAGATCCACATGGGCGGGGTCGTCGTGCACGACGCGTGGTCGCACGGCGTGATGCCGTACACCACCACCGGCATCTTCGGTAAGTCGTCGAACGTGGGCACACTGATGCTCGCCCAGCGGGTCGGCGAGGATCGCTTCGCGGATATGGTCAAGCGTTTCGGGCTGGGGCAGCGCACCGGTGTCGGGTTGCCGGGGGAAAGTGGGGGCATCGTGCCGCCGCGTGACCAGTGGTCCGGTTCGACGTTCGCGAATCTGCCCATCGGGCAGGGCCTTTCGATGACGCTGCTGCAGATGACCGGTATGTACCAGGCCATCGCCAACGACGGGGTGCGGATCCCGCCGCGCATCGTCAAGGACGTGATCGGCCCCGACGGGCACCGCACCAGCGAACCGCAGCCGGACGGCGTGCGGGTGGTGAGCCCGCAGACCGCGAGTACGCTGCGGCAGATGTTCCAGGCCGTGGTGCAGCGCGATCCGATGGGTTATCAGCAGGGCACGGGTGCTCCCGCCGCGATCGAGGGCTACCAGATCGCCGGGAAGACCGGGACCGCGCAGCAGATCGACCAGAAATGCCAGTGCTATTCCGCCGATCGGTATTGGATCACCTTCGCCGGAATCGCCCCGGCCGACAATCCGCGCTACGTCATCGGCATCATGTTGAACGCACCCGTGCGCAGCACCGACGGCAGCGGCGGGCAGTCGGCGGCGCCGCTGTTCCACAGCATCGCCTCGTGGGCGCTGCAGCGCGATCGCGTTCCGCCGTCGACCGTGCCGCCGAAACAGCTTGTGCTCCAGGGGATGTAGTGGTGTGTGCGGCTGAATGTCCGGTTTCGGAAGCGTGGGTGTCCGGGTGCGGTCCGCTGCACGGGCGGGCGCGGGCGCGGTGAGGCCGGGGAGCCGGTGCGCGCGAGGCGGCCACGCTGCGTGGCCGCCGATCGTCCACAGGTAACCTGACTCCCCGACCCCGAATCTCGACCCGATGCACAGATGTGCGCCCACGAAAGGAGCCTGGTGCCCGTGCAGCCCAGCCCGCAGGTGCTTCGCCCCGCCGTTGCGTTGCCGACGCCGGTGCAGGCCGTTGCCGAACTGACCGGTGCGCGGCTGAACTCCGGCGGCCCGGCCGGGATCGAGATCACCGGCATCGAACAGCGCTCGAACGCCGTGCAGCCCGGTGATCTGTTCGCCGGTCTGGCCGGTGCCAAGGCCCACGGCGCCCGCTTCGCCGCCGATGCCGTGGCGCGTGGTGCGGTCGCCGTGTTCACCGACGCGGCCGGCGCCGAACTGATCGGCGAGCTGGATGTGCCGATCCTCGTGCACGACGACCCGCGTGCGGTGCTGGGTGAACTGTCGGCGGCGATCTACGGTCATCCGTCGCGGCAGCTCCAGGTCATCGGCATCACCGGCACGTCGGGCAAGACCACCACCTCCTATCTGGTGGAGGCCGGACTGACCGCGGGCGGGCTGTCGACCGCCCTGATCGGCACGATCGAGACGCGGATCGCGCGGCGCGTCGAGGCGAACCCGGGGGAGGGCACGGCCGGGACGAGCGGCGCCGTCGAGTACCGCCGGGTGCCCAGCGCGCTGACCACCCCGGAGGCGCCGCAGCTGCACGCGATGTTCGCGCTGATGGTGGAACAGGGTGTGCAGGCCGTGGTGATGGAGGTGTCCAGCCACGCGCTGGCGCTGGGCCGAGTGGACGGTGTGCACTTCGCCGTCGGCGCGTTCACCAACCTGTCGCAGGACCACCTGGACTTCCACGCCGACTTCGAGGACTATTTCGCCGCCAAGCGCCGGCTCTTCGTTCCGGATCCGGGGTCGCCGCAGCGCCAGGTCGCGGCCGACACCTGCGTGATCTGCGTGGACGACGCCTGGGGCCGCCGGTTGGCGCGGGAGGCGAGCGGGCGTGCCCGGGTCGTCACCGTGGCGACCGCGGACTGCCCGACCGGGGAGACCGAGCCGGAATGGACGGTGACCGGCGCCGCCGCGCTCGCCGACGGCGGCCAGCAGTTCACCGCGGTCGGCTCGGCGGGCGAGATTGCGGCCCGGCTGCGGCTGCCCGGGCGCTACAACATCGCCAACGGTCTGCTCGCGATCGCGGTGTGCGCCGAGGCGGGTGTCGACGCGGCGGTGGCGGCCGCGGCGCTGGGCGAGGTGGATGTGCCCGGCCGGATGCAGCGGGTGAACGCGGGACAGGATTTCCTCGCCCTCGTCGACTACGCGCACAAGCCGGCCGCGGTGGAATCGGTGATCGCGACGCTGCGCCGGCATCTGCGCGACACCGGCGGCCGCTTGGCCGTGGTCGTGGGCGCCGGTGGCGATCGCGACGCCGGCAAGCGGCCGCTGATGGGCGCCACCGCGGCGCGCGGCGCGGACCTGCTGGTCATCACCGACGACAATCCGCGCACCGAGGATCCGGGCGAGATCCGCGCCGCGATCCGCGCGGGCGCGCTGGGTCTCGCCGAGGCCGAGCGCGGTGAGGTGCGCGAGATCGGCGATCGGGCCGCCGCCATCGCCGCGGCCGTGGATTGGGCACGGCCCGGGGATGTGGTGCTGGTGGCAGGTAAGGGACATGAGACCGGGCAGGAGATTGCGGGTGTGAAGTATCCGTTCGACGACCGTCAGGTGCTGGGACAGGCCCTGGAACGTAAAATGAAAGACCTGACGGTTTCATGATCGAAATGACTCTGCGGGAGATCGCCGACATCGTCGGCGGCACGCTGCACGACGTGAGCGATCCCGCGGTGACGGTAACCGGTGCGGTCGAATTCGATTCGCGCCGAATCAATTCCGGCGACCTGTTCCTGGCGCTGCCGGGCGAGCACGTCGACGGGCACGACTACGCCGGCAAGGCCGTGGCCTCCGGCGCGGTGGCGGTGCTGGCGGCGCGTCCGGTCGGCGTTCCGGCGATCGTGGTCGAACCGTTCGCCTCCGCGGCCGACGCGGCGGCGAGCCGCTCCTATGTGCTGGCGCACGACACCGACGGCTCCGGCGCCGCCGTGCTGGCGGCGCTGGCCAAACTGGCGCGCGCGAGCGTGGACCGGCTGGCCGCCGCCGGCCTGAACGTGGTCGGGGTGACCGGTTCGGCCGGGAAGACCTCCACCAAGGATCTGCTGGCGCGCGTGCTGGCGCCGCTGGGCGCCGTGATCGCCCCGCCCGGATCGTTCAACAACGAACTGGGCCATCCGTGGACGGCGCTGCGCGCGGGCGCCGACTCCCGCTTCCTGGTGCTGGAACTGTCCGCGCGCGGTCCGGGCCATATCAAGGCGCTGACCGAGATCGCGCCCCCGCGGATCGGTGTGGTGCTCAACGTCGGCACCGCGCACCTGGGTGAGTTCGGCGGCCGCGATGCCATCGCGCAGGCCAAAGGTGAACTGGTGGAAGCGCTTCCGCCGACCGGCGTCGCGGTGCTCAACGCCGACGACCCGCGGGTGGCGGCGATGGCCGCCCGGACCCGGGCCCGGGTGGTGACCTTCGGCCAGGCGTCCGGCGCCGACGTGCGAGCCACCGACATCGTGCTCGACTCCGAAGCACGCGCGCGGTTCACCTTGCACGCCAACGGTTCTCACGCCGAGGTGCATCTGGCGGTGTACGGCGAACACCAGATCTCGAACGCGCTGGCCGCGGCCGCCGTGGCGCTCGAATGCGGTGCGGATCTCGACACCGTGGCCCGGGCACTAGCCGGTGCGACGGTCGATTCGGCGCACCGGATGGACGTGCGGACCCGCCCCGACGGGGTCACCGTCGTCGACGACTCCTACAACGCGAATCCGGATTCCATGCGCGCCGCGCTCAAGGCGCTGGTGTCGATGTCGCGCGCCGGCGGTACGCCGGATGCGCCGCGCGGCCGGCGCAGCTGGGCGGTCCTGGGCGAAATGGCCGAACTGGGCGAGGAATCGGTCGTCGAACACGACGGCATCGGCCGGCTCGCGGTGCGGCTGGATGTCGACCGGCTGATCGTGGTCGGCACCGGGCGCCCGGCCCGCGCGCTGCACCAGGGTGCGGTCATGGAAGGCTCGTGGGGCGAGGAATCGATCCTCGTACCCGATATCGAATCCGCGATCGCCCTGCTGGACAACGAGATCGCGGCCGGTGATGTGGTGCTGGTCAAGGCGTCGAACTCCGCCGGTCTGTGGGCGGTGGCGCAGCACGTGCTCGCATCGGGTGAGCAGGGCACGGAGGCAGCTGGATGAGGCAGATTCTGTTCGCGGCGGGGATCGCGCTGGCGGTATCGATCCTGCTGACGCCGCTGCTGATCCGCATGTTCGCGCGGCGCGGATTCGGCCAGGAGATCCGCATCGACGGCCCCGAAAGTCATCAGGCCAAGCGCGGCACCCCGACCATGGGCGGTGTCGCGATCCTGATCGGCATGTGGGCCGGATATCTGGGCTCGCATCTGATCGGCATCGGCTATCACGCCGACGGGCCGTCGGCCTCGGGCCTGCTGGTCCTCGGCCTGGCCACCGCGCTGGGCGTGGTCGGCTTCATCGACGACTTCATCAAGCTGCGCAAGCAGCGCAATCTGGGCCTCACCGCGGCCGGTAAGTACATCGGCCAGCTCGGTTCGGCGGTGATCTTCGGGGTGCTGGCGCTGCAGTTCCGCGGCGCGGGCGGACGGACCCCGGCCAGCCGGCATCTGTCGTACGTGCGCGAGATCAACACCGTCTCGATGAGCGTGATCATCTTCCTGGCGTTCGTCTGCCTGGTCGTGGTCGCGTGGTCGAACGCGGTGAATCTGACCGACGGCCTGGACGGTCTGGCCGCGGGATCGATGAGCCTGGTGCTGGGCGCCTACGTGATCATCACGTTCTGGCAGTACTACCACGCCTGCGAATTCAAGGCCGAGGCCGGCTGTTACAACGTGCGCGATCCGCTGGATCTGGCGCTGGTGTGTGCCGCCGGTGCGGCGGCGTGTGTCGGCTTCCTGTGGTGGAATGCGGCGCCCGCCAAGATCTTCATGGGCGATACCGGTTCGCTGGCCCTCGGTGGCCTGCTCGCCGGATTGTCGATCACCACCCGCACCGAACTGCTCATGGTCGTGATCGGCGCACTGTTCGTCGCCGAGACCGTGTCGGTGGTGCTGCAGGTGGCGGTGTTCCGGACCACCCGCAACCGGTTGTTCAAGATGGCCCCGTTCCATCACCATTTCGAGCTGAGCAAATGGGCGGAGACGACGGTCATCATCCGGTTCTGGCTGCTCGCCGGAATCGCGGCGGCGGTCGGTCTGGGCTTGTTCTACAGCGAATACCTCTCTCAGGTCGGGTAAGCAGCGATGGTCGAACATACTCCGCGGGCCCTGCGATCACCGGGTCCCATGCTCGAATTTCTGCGTGGCCGTGACGTTCTCGTCGCGGGATGGGGGGTGTCGGGCCGCTCGCTGATCGAGCCGCTGCGCGATATCGGCGCCCGTCCGGTAGTCACCGACGCCGGGGAGAAGGCGATGGCCGAGGCCGCCGAACTCGGCCTCGACACCGCCACCGGCGCCGCACTGCTCGAACCCGGTGCGCTGGAACGGTTCGCGCTCGTCATCACCAGCCCGGGCTGGCGACCGGGTTCACCGGTCCTGGTCTCGGCGGTCACCGAGGGCATTCCGGTCTGGGGCGATGTGGAATTCGCCTGGTGGGTGGATCAGGCGCGGCTCTACGGTCCGGTGCGCAAATGGCTGGTGATCACCGGAACCAACGGCAAGACCACCACCACCCAGATGACCCACGCCATCCTGCGCGCGGCCGGACTGCCCAGCGTCGCCTGCGGCAATATCGGGTTGCCGATCCTGGACGCGCTGCGGCGCACCCCGGGCCCGCAGATCCTCGCGGTCGAGCTGTCGTCGTTCCAGCTGCACTGGGCGCCGTCGGTGCGCCCGGAGGCCGGTGTGGTGCTGAATGTCGCCGAGGATCATCTGGACTGGCACGGCGGTCTCGACGCCTACGCCGCCGCCAAGGCGCGAGCGCTGACCGGACGGGTCGGCGTGGTCGGACTCGACGACGCCGTGGCCGCCGCGCTGGCGCGAAAGTCCAAGGCGCGCCGCACCGTCGGCTTCCGGATCGGCGTGCCGGCGGACGGTGAACTCGGCGTGGTCGACGGCAAACTGCTGGACCGCGCCTTCACCAAGGCCGCGATCCTCGCCGAGGTCGGCGACATCAGCCCGCCCGGACCCGCCGGTGTCGCCGACGCGCTGGCCGCGGCCGCGCTGACCCGTGCCATCGACGTGGCCCCGCAGTTCGTCAAGGAGGGCTTGGCCGAACACAAGGTGGGTCCGCACCGCGCCGCCTTCGTGC
Source organism: Nocardia cerradoensis NBRC 101014 (assembly GCF_000308535.1). Taxonomy (GTDB): domain Bacteria; phylum Actinomycetota; class Actinomycetes; order Mycobacteriales; family Mycobacteriaceae; genus Nocardia; species Nocardia cerradoensis. The sequence continues at coordinate 7,472 of NZ_BAFW01000071.1, forward strand.
GGGAACTGGCCGGAGTCGGATTCGTCGACGATTCGAAGGCGACCAATCCGCATGCCGCGCGGTCCTCGATCCTGGCTCATCCGCAGGTGGTGTGGATCGCCGGCGGTCAGCTCAAGGGCGCCCATATCGACGATCTGGTCGAGGAGGTCGCCGAGCGTCTCGTCGCGGCGGTCGTCTTCGGTCAGGACGCGCCGATCATCGCGGCGGCAATGGCGCGACACGCGCCGGATGTCCCGGTGGTCGAGCTCGGTTCGGGTGACGATGCACAGATGAGCGGGGAACCCTCCACGGCGTCTCTGGTCGCCGAGATCGACGGCGCCGATGCGGTGATGGCCCGCGCGGTCCGTATCGCCGCCGGATATGCCGGGCGCGGTGACACCGTCCTGCTCGCCCCGGCCGCGGCCTCCCTGGACATGTTCGCCGACTACACCCATCGCGGCCGCAGTTTCGTCGCGGCGGTGCAGGCCCTGGACGAGAGAGATATCGGGAGCCAGCAGTGACGAAGCCGGCGCGCAAGCCCGTGGGCACCTGGTTCGGTGCCTGGCTGGCGCGCCCGCTGGCCGATTTCCACCTGGTCGTCACCATCGCCACCCTGCTCACCGTGCTCGGGCTGGTGATGGTGTTGTCGGCCTCCAGTGTGGAGGCCTACGCCGACGGCGGTTCGGCCTATTCGCTGTTCATGCAGCAGGCGTTCTTCGCGGGCCTGGGCGCGGCGCTGTTCTATCTGGCGCTGCGGATTCCGATGCGCGTGCTGCGGCAGCTGTCGTTCCCGCTGTACGCGGCGTCGGTGCTGTTGCTGGTGCTGGTGCTGATTCCCGGAATCGGTTCGCAGGTCCAGGGTTCGCGTCGCTGGTTCGACCTCGGCTTCGTCTCGGTGCAGCCGTCGGAGATCGTGAAGGTCACCCTGATCGTGTGGGGTGCGCATCTGCTGGCGACCCGCCGCAGCGACCAGACCGGGTACAAGGACATTCTGGTGCCGCTGGTGCCGGCCGGTCTGCTGACCTGCCTGCTGATCGTGCTGGAACCGAATCTGTCGACGACCATCGCGGTCGGCCTGGTGCTGGTCGCGCTGCTGTGGTTCGGCGGGTTGCCGGTGCGGCTGTTCGTGACCATCGCGGTCTCGGGTGCGGTGGCGGCGGGAATTCTGGCGCTGTCGGCCGGCTATCGATCCGATCGCATGCGCGCGTTCTTCAATCCCGGCGATGATCCGCAGGGCATCGGCTATCAGGCGCGCCAAGCGCTGTTCTCCCTCGCCGACGGCGGCATCTGGGGGCGCGGGCTCGGCCAGAGCCGGGCCAAGTGGAGTTATCTGCCCAACGCGCACAACGACTTCATCTTCGCCATCATCGGCGAGGAACTCGGATTTCTCGGATGTGCCTTGGTGCTGGGGCTTTTCGCCCTGTTCGTCTTCGTCGGCCTGCGCATCGCCAGCCGGTCGGCCGATCCGTTCCTGCGATTGCTGACCGCGGCCGCGACCACCTGGATCACCGGGCAGGCGCTGATCAACATCGGCTATGTCGTGGGCCTGCTGCCGGTGACGGGTCTGCAGTTGCCGCTGGTGTCGGCCGGTGGTTCGTCGCTGGCGATCACGTTGATGATGTTCGGCTTGATCGCGAGCGCGGCCCGGCACGAACCCGAGGCGATCGCGGCGCTGAAGGGCGGCCAGGACGGGCGGTTCAGCCGGTTGCTGCGGCTGCCGATCCCGGAAACCTACGCACCCGCGCGTGCGGGCCGGGCCCGCGCGGTCTCCGGCCCGCGCCGGCGGGAACTGCCGCCGGCACGCAAGCGGTCGGGCAAATCCGGTCAGTCGCGCGGCGGGGGCAAGTCCCGCGGGGCCGCTGCGGCGCGGGGTGGGAGTGCGGCGATACCGCGGCGGTCGATAGATTCGGATTCGGCACGACGACGCAGCGCCGACGCCGGACGGCGGGAGGCGCGCGGAGCGTCGTCGTGGCGCACCACCCGGGCCTGGGAGCCCAGCTATCCGATGACACATGCGAGAGAACGAGGTAATTCGAGGTGACAACCGGCGAGAGCGGCGGCACGACGGGTTCCGGGCAACGGACGCTCTCGGTGATCGTCGCCGGCGGGGGCACGGCCGGGCATATCGAACCCGCGATGGCGGTCGCGGACGCACTGCGCCGGCTGGATCCCTCGATCCGGATCACCGCACTGGGCACCCAGCGCGGGCTGGAGACGACGCTGATTCCCGAACGCGGCTATCCGCTGGAACTGATTCCGCCGGTCCCGCTGCCACGTAAACCCACCGCCGATCTGCTGCGCCTGCCCGGCCGGGTCCGTGCCGCGGTGGCACGCACCCGCGCGGTGATCGACGCGGTCGAGGCCGATGTGATCATCGGATTCGGCGGCTACGTCTCGGTGCCCGCCTACCTCGCGGCCGGCGGGGGAGTGCTGCGGCGCTCGCGCCGGGTGCCGCTGGTGGTGCACGAGGCCAATGTGAAGGCGGGGATCGCGAACAAGGTCGGCGCCCGGCGCGCGGTGCGGGTGCTCGCCGCCGTGCCGAATTCGGGTGTGCACGCGCGCGGGCGCGCCGATGCCGAGGTGGTCGGGATTCCGGTGCGCGCCTCGATCGCCACCCTGGACCGGGCCGGGCTGCGGGCGCAGGCGCGGGAGCACTTCGGTCTGCCGCAGCAGGGGCCGGTTCTGCTGGTCTTCGGCGGTTCGCAGGGCGCGCGCCGGTTGAACGAGGCGGTGTCCGGTGCTGCCGCGCAACTGCTGGCGGCGGGCGTCTCGGTACTGCACGCGCACGGACCCAAGAACACGCTCGATCTGGACGGCATCGACACCGAATCCGGCCGCGACGGTGCGAAATACGTTGCGGTGCCGTATCTGTCGCGGATGGATCTGGCCTATGCCGCCGCCGATGCCACGGTGTGCCGCTCGGGCGCGATGACCGTGGCCGAGGTCTCGGCGGTCGGTCTGCCGGCGTTCTACGTGCCGCTGCCGCACGGCAACGGCGAGCAGGAGTTCAACGCCCGCCCGATCGTCGCGCAGGGTGGTGGCAGAATCGTCGCCGATGCGGAGATGACACCGAAGTATGTGATGGACGAGGTGATCGCGCTGCTCACCGACCCGGCCGCGCTGACGAACATGTCGGTCGCCGCCGCCGGTGCCGGACATCGCGACGCCGCGGACACGGTGGCGCGAATCGTGCTGGAGGTGACCGGACGGTGACCGGAGGAAACGAGACGGCCGAAGTGGGAGCCGCGGACCCGGTGAACCAGACGGGGCAGGCTTTCGCCGAACTGCCGGAGTTGTTGCGGCGGGTCCACATGGTCGGCATCGGCGGTGCCGGCATGTCGGGGATCGCGCGGATTCTGCTCGCCCGCGGCGGCGAGGTGTCGGGCTCGGACGCCAAGGAGAGCCGCGGCGTGCTGGCGTTGCGGGCGCGCGGGGCCCAGGTCCGCATCGGTCACGACGCGAGTGCGCTGGATCTGCTGGAGGGCGGCCCGAGCGCGGTCGTGACCACCTACGCCGCCATCCCGAAGACGAATCCCGAACTGGTCGAGGCGAATCGGCGCGGTGTGCCGGTGCTGATGCGCCCCACGGTCCTCGCGGAACTGATGCGCGGCCACCACACTCTGCTGGTGTCGGGCACCCACGGCAAGACCTCCACCACCTCGATGCTGGTCGTGGCGTTGCAGCACTGCGGCTTCGATCCGTCGTTCGCCGTCGGCGGTGAACTGAACGAGGCCGGGACGAACGCCCATCACGGCACCGGCGGTTATTTCGTGGCCGAGGCCGACGAGTCGGACGGCTCACTGCTGCAATACGATCCGGACGTCGCGGTGGTCACCAACATCGAATCCGATCATCTGGATTTCTTCGGCTCCGACGAGGCCTACGTCCAGGTGTTCGACGACTTCGTGGCGCGGCTGGTCTCCGGCGGACTGCTCGTGGTGTGCCTGGACGATCCCGGCTCGCTGGCGCTGGCCCGCCGGGTCGCCGACCGGGTCGCGGCCGGGGAACTCGACATCCGGGTAGCCGGTTACGGCTCGACGGAGACGGCCGACGCGCCGGTACCGATGCAGGCCCGGCTGGTGAGCTGGGAACCGCGCGACGTGGGCGGTGTGGCCACGGTGCAACTGGGCGATGAACCCGCCCCGCGCACGCTGCGCCTGTCGGTGCCCGGCCGCCACATGGCCCTCAACGCCCTCGCCGCGCTGCTGGCCGCCCGCGATGCGGGGGCCGAGGTGGACGAAATCCTGCAGGGCCTGGAGGGATTCGGTGGCGTGCACCGCCGCTTCCAGTTCGTGGGCCGCGAGAACGGGGTGCGGGTCTTCGACGACTACGCCCACCATCCGACCGAGGTGCGTGCCGTACTGGGGGCGGCGGCCGAACTGGTCCGCCAGGAGGCGGCCGACGGCGCCCGCTCCCGCCAGGGCCGGGTGATCGTGGTGTTCCAGCCGCACCTGTACAGCCGCACGGCGACCTTCGCCGAGGAATTCGGGGCGGCGCTGTCGCTGGCCGACGAGGTCGTGGTCCTCGACGTCTACGGCGCGCGCGAGAAGCCGCTGCCCGGGGTCAACGGCGCGCTGGTGGCGCAGGCGGTCACCAAACCCGTGCACTACCAACCGGATATGTCGCGGGTGGGCCGGCAGGCCGCGAGCCTGGCCCGCGCGGGCGATGTGGTGATCACCATGGGCGCCGGCGACGTGACGATGCTCGGCGGGCAGATTCTGGACGGACTGCGGGTGCGCCCGTCGACGGGGCGGTGAGCCCGGCGCCCCCGCCCGGCGGCCGGAGAGGGAGGTGGAGATGACACGCCGCGGGACGATCGAGGACATCGATCCGGACGCCGAGGCCGAATCCGCTGCGGACGGCGACGAGGGCGACGATCGCCGCTACCGCGCCGGGGCCCGCGCGCGGCTGCCCTTCGAGGGCCGGTGGCGGCGGATCCTGTTGTGGGGCGCGCCGATCGTGGTCGTGGTGATCGTGCTGCTGGTGGTCGCCTATTTCACCCCCGCGCTGTCGGTGCGCACCGTGCAGGTCGAGGGTGTGTCGACGGTGCCCGAACAGGATGTTCGCGCGGTGCTGCAGATCCCCGACGGCCGTTCCATGCTGCGTATCGATACCGACGCGATCGCGCGCCGGGTGGCATCGCTGCCGAAGGTGCGCTCGGCGCGGGTGCAGCGGGTGTTTCCGTCCACGGTGCGGGTCACGGTGGACGAGCGCTCCGCCGTGGTCTTCTTCGACAGTCCGCAGGGACCGCATCTGCTCGACGGCGACAGCGTCGAATTCGCGATCGAACCGCCGCCGCCCGGCGTCGCGAAACTGGTCACCGACCATCCCGGTAGCGCCGATCCGGTGACCCGGGCCGCGGTCGCGGTCCTCGACGCCGCGCCGCCGGCGCTTCGGGCCCAGGTGGGAGAGGTTGTGGCGCGGACGGTTTCGGATATCGAACTGAAGCTGCGCGACGACCGTACGGTGGTCTGGGGCGGCCCGGACGACTCGGAACGCAAAGCCGCGGTGGTCCTTCCGGTGCTGACGCGCCCGGGAACGGTATTCGACGTTTCGAGCCCCGATCTGGTAACGGTAAGATAGTGACACTCGTTGTGCCGTTGTGGTTTTCGACCGGCGGCCGGGAGTCGATGGCCGTGCGTGACGGCCGTGGCACCGGGGCCCGTCCGGGTGCCGCGGTCGCGTGCGGGGCCGGTGAATCCGCGGTCCCGCGGAGATCGAGACCCGATCTCGATGTCTGTGGCGGCCGTTCGCGGTACCATGCCCGACGGGCTCGGACGAGATGGATCACACAAGATTCTGACCCTCGTGTCGGCGCGCCTGCGCACGGATCGCGACGGGTGCGAATAGCGTTCCGCACCAGTCGGATACTTGACATAACGCCAACCCTATGGTTCAGGTTTAGGGTTTGTCCGAGTGAAAACCCGGGCGGACCGGGGACCTCGAATCGGCGCTCTGCCGAGAATCCGAAAACGACAGGCTTTGGATCGAAGGAAGGCGAGAGCCCATGACGCCCCCGCACAACTACCTTGCAGTGATCAAGGTCGTCGGTATCGGCGGCGGCGGCGTGAACGCCGTCAACCGAATGATCGAACAGGGACTCAAGGGAGTCGAGTTCATCGCCGTCAACACCGACGCCCAGGCACTGCTGATGAGTGATGCGGACGTCAAGCTCGACGTCGGCCGCGAACTCACTCGCGGTCTGGGCGCCGGCGCGGATCCCGAGGTGGGCCGCAAGGCCGCCGAGGATCACAAGGACGAGATCGAAGAGGTGCTCAAGGGCGCCGACATGGTCTTCGTGACGGCCGGCGAGGGCGGCGGCACCGGTACCGGTGGCGCGCCCGTGGTGGCCTCGATCGCCCGCAAGCTGGGTGCCCTGACCATAGGTGTGGTGACGCGGCCGTTCTCCTTCGAGGGCAAGCGCCGCAGCAACCAGGCCGAAGCCGGTATCCAGGCGCTGCGCGAATCCTGCGACACCCTCATCGTCATCCCGAACGACCGGCTGCTGCAGCTCGGCGACGCGGCGGTGAGCCTGATGGACGCCTTCCGCTCCGCCGACGAGGTGCTGCTCAACGGTGTGCAGGGCATCACCGACCTGATCACCACCCCGGGTCTGATCAACGTCGACTTCGCCGACGTCAAGAGCGTCATGTCCGGCGCCGGTTCGGCGTTGATGGGCATCGGCTCCTCGCGCGGCGAGGGACGATCCGTGAAAGCCGCGGAGGCGGCGATCAATTCGCCGCTGCTGGAGGCGTCGATGGATGGTGCGCACGGCGTGCTGCTGTCGATCGCCGGTGGATCGGATCTCGGTCTGTTCGAGATCAACGAGGCCGCCTCGCTGGTGCAGGAGGCCGCGCACATCGAGGCCAACATCATCTTCGGCACGGTGATCGACGATTCGCTCGGCGACGAGGTCCGGGTCACGGTGATCGCCGCCGGCTTCGACGGGGGCACCCCGGCCCGGCGCATCGAACCGGCGGGCAGAACGAATATCGGCCCGGGCCGGGCCGGTGACATCGGCCAGTCCACCACTCGCCGTGATTTCGGCAGCACCCGTCAGTCCGAGCCGGAGCGCCCGGCCGATCCGACGCCGGCCCGTGGCCCGGCCCCGTCCTACGAACCGCGCCCGGCCACCGAGCCGACCATCGCGCACAACAGCCGTTCGCACATTCAGATGCCGGACGAGGACACCGACGACGTCGACGTCCCCGATTTCATGCGCCGGTAAGCACGCCGATCTCGCTGCCCCCTCCGAACGTTTCGGAGGGGGCAGCGGCGTTTGCGGCTCGTGGGGGCGATCGAAACTCCCTGTGCCACCGAAAATCCGGCGTACCGGTGCCGGGCGGCCGGGTGATGTCGCTCTCCGGGGCGTCGCCGCCGGCGTCCGGGGCAACGGCCTGTGAGAACGAACACCGCGACCCGAAGCGTCGCACCCGCCAGTGGCGAACGCGGCATCGTGGTGCGCGGCACTGTCGTGTGCATGAACTCGCACGCCGTGGGTACTTCGCGGGGCATGCTCGCGCTGTGCCCCGTTCCGCCGCCCCGCCACCTAGGTTCCGGATCACTCGGCGCCACGCTCGACTCCGGACCGGTGCAGCCTATTAATCTCGGAGATATGACACAGGCTTCGGTTCGGACGCGACGGGTGACGACCACGCGGGCCGGTGGGTTCTCGGCGGCGCCCTACGACTCGTTCAACCTGGGCGACCATGTCGGCGACGATCCGGAAGCGGTGCGGCGCAACAGGATACGTCTCGCCGAGGGCATCGGCCTGCCGCCCGGCCGCCTGGTCTGGATGGAACAGGTGCACAGCCGCAACGTCGAGATCGTCGACGGCCCGCGCGCCGAACCGGTACCGGTGACCGACGCGCTCGTCACCACCGTGCCGAATCTCGCGCTGGTGGTGCTCACCGCCGATTGCGTCCCCCTGCTGATGTCCGACGACGAGGCCGGGGTGATCGCGGCCGTGCACGCCGGCCGCGTCGGCGCCCGCATCGGAATCGTGCCGAAGGTTCTCGAGGCGATGATGTCGGTCGGCGCCCAGCCGCACCGCATCGGCGCCTTCCTCGGTCCGGCCGCCGGTGGCGAGGACTACGAGGTGCCCGCCGCCATGCGTGACGATGTCGAGGCCCATCTGCCCGGCAGCGCCACCACGACCCGGCGCGGGACGCCCGGGCTGGATCTGCGAGCCGGAATCCGCCGGCAGCTGGAAGCGGCCGGGGTCGGCGCGGTCGCGGTCGATCCGCGCTCCACCATCTCCGACGCGACCCTGTTCAGCCACCGCCGCGGCGCGCCCACCGGCCGCATCGCCGGGGTGATCTGGATGGAGGAGAACCGGTGAATCACGCCGAATCCGGGTTCGGCACAACCGAATCCGAGCAGGGTGCGCCGCAGTCGCGTGCGGCCGGACTCGCCGCCGCGCTCACCCGCCTGGAAGACCGCATCGATGCCGCGTGCCGCGCCGCCGGGCGTGAACGTGACACCGTCCGGTTGCTGCCGGTGACCAAATACTTCCCGGCCTCCGACGTGGAGATCCTGTATCGGCTCGGGCGCCGGGAATTCGGCGAATCGCGGGAACAGGAGGCCTCCGCCAAGGTGGCCTCATTAGGACATCTGGCGCAGATGCGCTGGCACATGATCGGCCGATTGCAGCGCAACAAGGCGAAATCGGTTGTGCGCTGGGCCGATACGGTGCACTCGGTGGATTCGGAGCGTCTGGTGAGGGCCCTTGACACCGCCACCGCGGCCGCACGCGCGGAGGGAGCACGCGCGGATCCGCTGCGTGTGCTACTGCAGGTGAGCCTGGATCGCGATCCGGCACGCGGCGGCGTCGTCCCGGATGATCTCCCGATGCTGGCCGATCAGGTCGCGAAATCCGAGAACCTGCAGCTCGCGGGCCTGATGGCGATTCCGCCGCTGGGCGCCGAGCCGGATGCCGCGTTCGACGAACTGGCCGGTCTGCATCGCACGCTGCTGGTCGCGCATCCGGGCGCGACCGAATTGTCGGCGGGCATGTCGGGCGACCTGGAGGTCGCCATTCGACACGGGTCTACCTGCGTGCGTGTCGGTACTGCTCTCATGGGCGAACGACCGATAACCTCGCAGTAGCAAAGAAACCTCATCAGTCACATTCGAAACATATGCTTGGGGCTGACGAGGACTGAGCAGGACTTCAACACCCCAGGTCAGTCGGGGGCCGTAGGAAGGTCGACCAGGATGAGCGAGCGTAGCGAGCGAGACATCAGCGCAGCCACGAGCATGCTCGTGCTGGAGCCCAGCGTTAGTGAGGTGGGAGCATGAGTACGCTGCACAGGTTCAAGGCCTACTTCGGCATGGTCCCGCTCGAGGAATACGAGGACGACTACGTCGACGACCGTGGCCCTCGGGGGATCGACGACCGCGGCCCGCTGGGTGCGGACGACCGCGGCGTGCGCCGCTCGCGTTTCGACGACGATCCGTACGACGCCGGGCGCTCGCGGTTCGGCGACGACCGCTTCGCCGACGATCCGGGCTACCCGGAGCCGGCGTACAAGGCGCCCTATCAGCCCGGCTACACGGTGCCGCGCCGCTCGGAGTTCGCCGACGAGTCCTACTCCGACGACCGCTACGAGCCCCTGCGCCGCCCGACCCGGATCGAATCCGCACCCTCGGGCCGCTCGCGCGGACTCGGCGGTGGCACGCCGATGGTGCGTGGCACCACACACGGTGCGCTGGCCGTCGATCCCGAGGCCGAACGCCGGATGGAAGAGCGGCGGATGGAGGAGCGCGCCCGGTTCGAGCCGGCTCCGCGCCGCGCCCCCGTCTTCGAGGACGGAGGTCCGTTGTCCAAGATCACGACACTGCGTCCGCGCACCTATGCCGAGGCCGCGATCATCGGCGAGCGTTTCCGTGACGGTACGCCCGTGATCATGGACCTGGTCGAGATGAGCAACGCCGACGCGCGCCGTCTGGTGGATTTCGCCGCCGGACTGGCGTTCGCGCTGCGTGGTTCGTTCGACAAGGTGGCCACCAAGGTGTTCCTGCTCTCACCGTCGGATGTCGATGTATCGGCCGAGGAGCGCCGCCGCATCGCCGAAAACGGCTTCTACAACCAGAAATAACCCCGAACCGGGTGCCGCGCGCGGCGGCGGCCCCGGTCGGGTGAGCCGCGACGGGGGGAAATGACGTCGAATGCACGGCGCGGGGAGTTTGCAGGACACCGAATCTGAGGCAAAGTGGACAGGTGGCCTTGTTTCAGGTGCTGTATGTACTCCTCTTCCTCTTCTGGCTGTTGCTGATCAGCCGAGTGATCGTCGAGTTCATCCGCAGCTTTGCGCGCGACTGGCATCCGCGGGGGTTCGTCGCCGTCGTGCTGGAGGCGATCTTCACGATCACCGATCCGCCGGTGAAACTGTTGAGGCGCCTGATACCTCCCGTGAACTTGGGAGGAATT
>NZ_BAFW01000070.1 GCF_000308535.1 Nocardia cerradoensis NBRC 101014
GGAAGACGATCGGCTCGGCGCCGGAACCCACCGGCGCGGGTGCGAAAGCCCAAGGGTCGCAGTCGATGTAGCGCAGCCCGAACTTCTCCAGTTCGAGTTCCTCGATGATGCCGGTGTGGCGGATCATGATGTGCGCCGAGGAACCGCGGTCCACGAGATGCCCCGGGAAGCGCTCGACCGTCGACACCGCGCCACCGAGCACCTCGTCGCGCTCGAGAACCTCCACCGGATGTCCCGCCCGTGCCAGATAGCAGGCCGCGACCAGGGCATTGTGGCCGGAACCGAGGATCAGTGTCGTCACTGCTCGAGCGTCCGCAGCGGTAGCCGGCGGCCGAGCACGGCGAAGCGCCGGGTATCGCCGGAGAAGACGAAATGCCGGACCACATCGGTGAATCCCTGCCGGCGATACAGCCGCCAGGCGCGGTTGGCCTCGCGGTCCACCTCCGGTGTGGACAGCAGTACCGCCGCCTCCGTGCGCTGCTCGAGCAGTCGCACCAGCAGGGTCTCGCCGATGCCGCGCCCCTGGGCGGAGGGATGGACGTGTAGTTCGGTCAGCTCGAAATAGTCCGACAGCAGGGCGCGCGCGGTCTGCTCCGGCCAGCCCGAGCGGCGCATTCCGGTGTGCACCTGCTGATGCCACCACTGGTGCGGCGCACCGCGATAGCCGTAGGCGATCGCGACGATCGGGGCGGTGCGCAGATCGACGTGGCCGCTGTCGTCGGGGACCACCGCGGCGACGGCCTGCCAGCCCGGCCGGGTGGTGTGCTCGGCCCACATCGGGGCGCGGTGGTGTTCGGTGCCGCGTGGATAGTCCATCGCCGCGACGTACACGGCGAGAGCGTCGTGCAGCCGGTGACGCAACGTCGCGGCCGAGAGGTCGACGACGACGGGCGCGGGGGTGTGGCGGGGCCTGACGGCGGTCATGAGCGGGGAGCCATATCTTCGGGGCCGTCTCTGTCTGTCGAAGGTTCTGTGGTCTGGGGCGGACGTCGGATTCGGGGGCCGGACGGGGGTGCGGGTCCCCATCCAGGGTGCGCGGCCGTCGTTCGGCGCGAAAGTCTGTCGGTGGTCGTCTCTATATTCACATTCAATTGAAACGTTCGAATACCTGTTCGGTTCGGCGCGGTCGACCGGGCCCGGTATGCGAAATGTGGAGGTGTCGAGATGGCTGGTCGGATGGACGATCCGCGACGTGCCGGCCGGGCGGGCGGTCTGCTCGACCGGGCGGACACGATGGTGCAGCAGGCCTGGGCCGAACCCGACCCGAGCGAGCGGCTGCGCAGCGCGTATCTGGCGGCCCTGCGCGGCGCCGGTGCGGTGCTGGCCGCGACCGGAGCCGACCGGGCGCCGCGGGCTCGCTCCCGCAACGCGTGGGTGCTGATGCAACAGGCCGCTCCGGAATTCGTCATGTGGTCGGACTACTTCAGTTCCTTCTCCGAGACCAGGGCGGCGCTCGAGGCCGGACTGGACCGCGCGATCAGCGATACCCAGGCCGACGAGTTCGCCTCGCGGGTGGAGGCATTCCTGCGCGATGTGGAGGATGCGCTGGCGATTACCGCGGCTCGGTTGCGTCCCGCGCCGGGCTGGCTCGCCGACGGCACGGCGTGAACATCGGCGAGTAGGTGGTAGCGCACTGATCGAACTCGTATCATTGGTGGCAGTAGCCGCCAAGGTCGGCTACTTGTCGTCTACCCGGAGGCGACAACCAGGACCTAGTGCCGGGGGAGGTACCGTGCCACTCTCCGAGCACGAGCAGCGCATGCTCGAACAGATCGAGAGCGCGCTCTATGCTGAGGACCCTAAATTCGCCTCGACCGTGCGTGGTGGTCGGCTTCGCTCTGCCACCGGAAGACGCAGACTTCAGGCGGCCGCGCTCTTCGTCCTCGGCCTCGTTCTTCTCATCGCGGGAATCGCCCTGCCCGTCAAGCCCGGCGGATTCCCGATCATCAGCCTGCTCGGCTTCATCGTGATGTTCGGCGCGGGTGTGTTGTTGTTGCTGGGCGGCTCGGGCATGACCAAGAGCGGCCGAGGCGGCGGCGATGCCTCCTCCGGCCCCGGTGGTGCACCCGGCCGTGCGGCAAAGAGTAAGCAACGCAAGGCCGGTGGCTTCTCCGCTCGCATGGAAGATCGGTTCAGGCGCCGCTTCGAGCAGGACAGCTGAGCCTCCGCTCGCGCCGCCGAGGCGGCGGCGAGCGGCCGAAATGTGGTTGCGCGATGATTGCCGTGCCCGGCACCGAGTAGCCGACAACGGAACAACCTCGAACGACACGCCGTGATGTGCGGCGTGTCGTTTTCTTTTCCCGGAGTGATCCGGATCGCGTTCACGCTGCGCCGGATTCGCCGCCCCCGCATTTCCCCACCGTGCCCCACGCCCGGCCCCCACTCTCACCCACCGTCCGCCGGGGCGGCTCCCAGCTGCGGGTTTGCTGATGGTTGTCGGGCCGACCGCCCCGCCGGCGGCGCGTGTCGGGGGAACTCGACGAAATCTCCCCACCGCGGTGATAGCTGAGCTGACCTGCTGGATCCTCGAACCGGGGACCGAGATCACCGCGGCTTTCGATTGAAAGTGGGGGAAAGTGGGGTAATGTGGAGCGCGCACTGATAAGAGCCGATCAGACGAGGTGATCGAGCGGGAGGTGTCGAGACTGTGTTTCTCGGTACCTACACGCCTCGGCTGGACGACAAGGGGCGACTGACGTTGCCTGCGAAGTTTCGCGACGAGCTGGCGGGAGGGTTGATGGTCACGAAAGGTCAGGACCACAGCCTTGCCGTCTATCCCAAAGAAGAGTTCACCGCCCTGGCGCGGCGAGCCGCGGCGGCGTCCCGAAGCAACCCGCAGGCAAGGGCTTTCGTTCGTGCCTTGGCGGCGTCCACGGACGAACAACGTCCCGATGGGCAGGGCCGGATCACGTTGTCGGCCGAACATCGCCGCTACGCGAACCTGTCCAAGGACTGCGTGGTGATCGGCTCGGTCGATTTCCTCGAGATCTGGGACAAACAGGCGTGGGATTCCTACCTCGCCGAGCACGAGGAGGACTACTCGCTGGCAGGAGACGAGTCGCTGGGCGGAATTTTCTGATCCGAGACAGGCGAGTGCCCTGCGGCCTCTGCCCGGCACGGACCCTGACGTACTTCCCCAACGCCAGGTGCCGTGTTCGGTCAGAGACCCCGGGGCATTGGCTGTCCACTCGTTAGGCCATCCACCCGTCGCAAGCACCGTGAGCCAGGATCCGGGAGGTCGAGGTGAATCATGACAGCGACCGCCCCCGCCATGTTCCGGTTCTCCTGCGTCGTGCCGACGAAATCCTCGGCCCCGCACTGGAATCCGGCGGAGTCCTGGTCGACGCCACGCTCGGTTTGGGCGGGCATGCCGAACATTTTCTGCGGACCTATCCCGCGATCCACCTGATCGGACTGGACCGCGATACCGAGGCACTGCGCCTGGCGGGTGAGCGGCTCGAGCCCTTCGCCGATCGAATCACGCTGGTGCACACCAGATATGACGGCCTGCCCGGCGCGCTGCGGCAGGCCGGGCTGCCGGAACGCGGATCGGTGCGTGCGGTGCTGATGGACCTCGGTGTGTCCTCGATGCAACTCGATGAGGCCGAGCGGGGATTCGCCTATTCGGTGGACGCTCCGCTGGACATGCGGATGGATCCGACGGCCGACCTCACCGCGGCCGATGTGCTCAACACCTACAGCCACGGCGACCTGGCCCGGATCCTGAAAACCTATGGCGAGGAACGCTTTGCGGGCCGGATCGCGAGCGAGATCCTCCGCCGGCGCGCGCAGCGGCCGTTCACGACCAGCGCGCAACTGGTGGAACTGCTCTACGACGCGATCCCGGCGGCGACCCGGCGCACCGGCGGGCATCCCGCCAAACGCACCTTCCAGGCTTTGCGGATCGAGGTCAACCGGGAACTCGAGTCGCTGGAAGCCGCGGTGCCGGCGGCGCTGGCCGCGCTGGAGGTCGGCGGGCGGATCGTCGTCATGTCCTACCAGTCGCTGGAGGACAAGGTCGTCAAACAGATCTTCGCGCAGGCCTCGGCCTCGCGCACACCATTGGACCTGCCCGTCGAATTGCCCGGTATGGGACCGGAATTCGCGATTCTGACCAGGGGCGCGGAGAAGGCGAGCGAAACGGAGATCGAGGAGAACCCACGCGCGGCGCCGGTGCGTATGCGGGCCGCGGAGCGAATACAGGCGGCCGGGTGACAGCGATCCGGCTACGGGGGTATTGCCGGTGCGGCAGCACTACGACGGGCAGTCCCACAGGAAATCGGTAGGGGAGGCAGGAATATGAGCGTGCGGACACGGGTGGACGCACCACAGCGGACGCAGCGGTCCGCGCCGCGGCGAGCGCACAGCGCCGACCGCGTGAAATCCGGTGCGGCCCAACGCGCGTATGCGCGTCGGCGCAATCGGGCGGGGGAGCGCGTACTTCCGCCGCTACCCGGGCGCGCCGGGTCGATGATGGCCGGGCGGCTGCCGTTCGTGGCGGCGATTCTGGCCCTGCTCGGCTGCGGTCTGCTCGCGACCCTGGTGCTGACCACTCATGCCGCCGAGGACAGCTATCAGCTCAGCGACGCCCGCCGCATCAACCGGCAGTTGCTCGACGAACGCGCGGCCCTGCAACGCGAGGTCGAGGCCGCCGACTCGGCGCCCGAACTGGCCAACCGCGCGCGCGAACTGGGCATGATCCCGGCCAAGGATCCCGCCCGCCTGCTCGTGGCGCCCGACGGTTCGGTCACCGTGGTCGGTAAGGAGACACCGGCCGAGGGCGCGCCGGTGCCGCCGCTCAACACGACTCCCGCCAAACCGGGGGCGCTGCCGCCGAAACTCGCTCAGGCCCAAGGCGAACGGCTGGTCCCGGTGACCACCACGCCGGCTCCCGCTCCGGTGCAGCAGAACCCGGCGCCGACCACGGCGCCGCAGCCGCCGGCCCAGCCGACGCAGGTCCCCGCACCGGTGCAGGCCGCACCGGCAGCGCCGGCC
>NZ_BAFW01000069.1 GCF_000308535.1 Nocardia cerradoensis NBRC 101014
CAGATGTGCCGCCTCCAGCAGCGGATCGCTGCGGCGCACCGCGCCGGCGCCCAGGCCGCCGAAGGTGATCAGGACCGCACCCCAGAAGCCCAGCAGCGCGGCGTGTCCCTCGGGGCTGCGGAAGAAGTCACCGGCCCAGCGGACCCACCAGCGCACGGTGTGCACGGCCGGAGCGGGGACCGGCACGGCGGTCACCGGCACCGTGGTAACCGTGCTGGTCACCGGCGCTGTCACGGGGGCAGTGTCCGTATCGGGGGTCGGCATGGTTCGTCTTCCCCCCGGGAATGTCGTGCGGTGCGGAACCGCGGGAGTGGTCAGTTCGCGGGCCAGTTTAACGGTTTGCCGGCAACCCTAGCGCGCCGGTCGGCGCCGTGGCGCCGCCGGCGTGCCGGAAGGCGCCGGTGATGCGTTCGGCGGCCAGTTTTCCCGACAGCAGCGCGGTGGGCACGCCGACTCCCGGTGTGGTGCCGCATCCGGCCAGCACCACGTTGGCCGGGGTGCGGGCGAGATTGCGGGTGCGGAACGGTCCGGTCTGGCGGAACAGGTGCGCGGCCGAGAACGGCGTTCCGGCGATCATGCCCTGCTCGAACCACGTCTGCGGCGTGTCGAGGTGATCGACGGTGAAATGCTCGGCGATACCCCGGTAACCGCGTTGCTCCAGCACAGCCAGCAGTTCTCCCAGGTATGCCGGTCCCAGACGCGGCCAATCCAGCGGCGCCGCATCGAGATTCGGGCACGGAGCCAGCACCGACAGCGGTTCGTAGCGGCCGGTGGCCCGTTCGACGAACTGGCCGGGATCGCTGAGCGCGGGCCGGGTGATCAGCAGCGACGGATCACTCATCAGCCGCCCGCGGCCGCGCCGGGCGGCGATGTCGGCGAAGGTCTCGTCCCAGGCCCGGCCGAAATCGATGGTGTGGTGGGCCTGCAGCGGCCACCGCGCGGCCACCTCGGCCGGGATGGTGCCGTGTGCCACCACGGCGGAAGGCGCCGCCCGCAACGGGCGGCGCCGGCGAATGCCGAAGCGGCTCGACGAACCGAGATCGGCGGTCAGGACCACCGCATCGCAGTCGAAGCCGCGCCCGTCCGCCGTGCGGACCCGCCGGGCGCGCCCGGCGTGATAGTCGATACCGCTGACCTCGCAGTTCAGTTCCAGCTGCCCGCCCGCGCCGGTGAACGCGGCCGCCAGCGTCGCGGCGATCGCCCGCATGCCGCCGACCGGGAAGAAGACGCCCAGCGAGGTGTCCATATGCGGAATCGCGCCGTAGACGGCCAACGCCTGCGCGGGTGCGGTCCCGGCGTAGAGGGCCTGAAAGGTGAACAGCCGCGCCAGCTTCGGATCGTCCAGGATGCGCTGGACGCGCGGGCCGAGCCGGCCGAAGGCGCCCAGCCGGACCAGTTCCCACAGGGCCGCGCGCTTCTCCGGGATGCGGACCATGTCGAGCGGGGAATCGAAATTGGTGTCCATGAACTGGTCGTAGGCGCCGGCGTAGATCCGGGCCAGCCAGCCCCGCAGGTCCAGATAGCGTTGCGCTTGCTCGGCACCGCACGCGCGCCGCACCTCGGCGGCCATCCGCTCCGGATCCGCGTACACGCCGATCACACTGTCGTCGGCGAAGCGGGCCTGATAGGCGGGATCGAGGCGGTGGATCCGCAGTCCGTGGGCCGCGGCATCGGTGCCGACCGCGGCCAGCGCCTCGTCGATCAGCCCGGGCAGGGTGAGAACCGTTGCCCCGGAGTCGATCTCGTAATCCGGCCCGCGGTACACGCCGACCCGCCCACCCGGATGATCGGCGCGTTCGAGCAGCGTGACCCGGCGCCCGGCTCCGGTCAGATACAGCGCCGCGGCCAGCCCGGACAGGCCGGCGCCCACGACGACGATCCGATCGCACTGTCCGGGAACGGTTTTCATGCCACTCGCCTGGTCGCGGCCAGCGCCATCGCGCGCAGCCGGTCGCCGGCCTCGGGGGTGACCGAACTGGCCGCCAGCGCGCCGAGGCCGCGGTCGGTGAGTTCGGTGATGCGGCGCTCCACATCGTCGACGGCGCCGAGTCCGGTGATGAGGTCGCGCAACTCGGTGACCTGTTCGGGGGCGAGGTCGGTGCCCAACGAGGAGCGCAGCAGCCGCGCCGCCGCGGGATCGGTGGCGTCGGCGCGGCGCAGCGCCTCGGCGACCAGGACCGTGCGCTTGCCCTCGCGCAGGTCGTCACCGGACGGTTTGCCGGTGACGGCCGGGTCGCCGAAGACGCCGAGCAGGTCGTCGCGCAGCTGGAAGGCGATGCCGATATCGGTGCCGAACTCGCGGTAGGCGGCGATCAGTTCCGGTTCGGCCCCGGCCAGTGCCGCGCCCAGGTGCAGCGGCCGCTCCACGGTGTAGGCGGCGGTCTTGTACCGGTTGATCCGCAGCGCGGCGGCCACCGAATCGTCGGCGCCCGCCTCACCGTGCACGTCGAGCAGCTGACCGCCCATCACCTCGGTGCGCATCGCCGCCCAGACCGGGGCGAACCGGGCCCGGGCCGCGGCGTCCAACCCGGCCGCGGCGACCATGTCGTCGGCCCACGTCAGCGCCAGATCGCCGATCAGGATCGCGACGCTCACGCCGAAATGCGCCGAATCGCCACCCCAGCCGCGGTGGCGGTGGCGATGTTCGAAGTCCACGTGCACGGTCGGGAAGCCGCGCCGGGTGCGGGAGGAGTCGATGATGTCGTCGTGGATCAGCGCGCACGCCTGCACCAGTTCCAGCGCCGCGCACGCGGTCAGCACCGATTCGGCCTGGTCACCGGTGGGATCGCCGCCCGCGCCGAGCCACCCGGTCCAGGCGAACGACGGCCGGGTCCGCTTGCCGCCGCGCAGCACGAAATCCTCGAGGGCAGCCGTGGCGGAGATGACGACCGGCCCCAGTTCGGCGACCAGTTCGCGGCGGCCGGCGAAGAATCCGGTCAGCGCTTGTTCGACCGCGCGCACCAGCGCCGCGGAGTCGTTCGGCGCCGGACGTGCCGGGCTGGCCGGACCAACGGACAACGCAACCTCCAGGTAGTTCGTCGTATCGGCGAGCCGATACCGGGCACGCCGGGGCGTATCCGGCGTGCCGAGAATGTGGCCGGCGAGACGCTGCGTCTGCACCGGCGACGGCTGCGGCGGTCCCGCCGATTCCTCCGGCCGGCCATCGCGAACGGTTCGCGTCGCGGCGCGTGCCGGACCACCGTGAACCTTACTGCGTCGGTTCCGCCGCCCGACAGCGCCGTAGCCGGCACGTGACCGGCACCGCATCGCATCGGACGGGGGAGATCGAGGCCGGTCGGCCGGTCCGCGCGATCCGTCTCGTGGCGCTCGGGGGTGGCCGGTGAACCGATCGCGGGCGGGTGGGGACCGCCGTCGCGGAGTCGGGGGAGCGAACGGTGGGCCGCGAGGCGATCCACAACTCCGGCCGGAGGCGTACCAGCGGCTGGACCGGCGCGGATCCGGACCGGGCGGCCCGTCGAGCGAGGGTGTCCTACTACACTGGACCGGTGAGTTTCGACAATGTACGGGGACGATCGACCCCAGGCCGACCTTCCCGGACGCCGTCCGGAACTCCCTCCGTGGTGGGGCAGCTGGGCCGCCGCCCCGACGGCACCATCCCGTTCTCGGTGGAATTCAATCCGCCGCGCGACGCGGCCGCCGAGGCGCGGCTGTGGCGCGCCGCCCGTGAATTCGAGCGGATGCATCCGGCGTTCGTGTCGATGACCTACGGTGCGGGCGGATCCACCCGCGATCGCACCGCGCGCATCACCGGGCAGCTGGCCCGCGAAACCACACTGCTCACCGTCGCGCATCTGACCGCCGTCGGGCACAGCGTCGCCGAGCTGCGATCCATCGTCGGCAGCTACGCCGATGCCGGCATTCGCAACATGCTCGTACTGCGCGGCGACCCGCCGGGCGATCCGCTGGGGGAGTGGCGCAAACATCCGGACGGTGTCGAATACGCCGAGGAACTGGTGCGCATGGTCTGCGAACTCGGCGACTTCCACGTGGGCGTGGCGTCGTTTCCGCAGGGTCACTACCGCTCGCCCGACCTGGACCACGACACCCGCTATCTGACCGCGAAACTGCGTGCGGGAGCGGAATATTCGATCACGCAGATGTTCTTCGACGTGGAACACTATCTGCGCCTGCGGGATCGGGTCGCGGCCTACGACGCCGAACAGGGTGCCAAGCCCATCATTCCCGAGCTGATGCCGATCACCTCGCTGCGCACGGTGCAGCGCGCCGAGGAACTGTCGGGCCGGCCGCTGCCCGCGCGGGTCATGCAGCGGCTCGAGCAGGCGGCCGGTAACGATCCGGAGGCCAATCGCAACGCGGTGCGCGCGGTTGGCATCGAGATCGCCACCGAGATCGGGCAGCGACTGATCGACGAGGGCGCGCCCTGCCTGCATTTCATCACCCTGAACTTCGCCAAGGCGACCACCGAGGTGCTCACCAACCTCGGCTATACGGTGACACCGGCGGCCGTCAGCGCCTGATCGGCGTTTCGCGGGCGTGTTGCCACGCATTCGCCTCCACCGGCGGTACCCTCTCGTGCACCGTGACGACGCGGAGGTCCCCGAGTCATGCTGTGCGGCCCGGCGGACCGACCCTGGTGCGGATGTTCCGCCGAACTCAGGAGAACCCCGATGGCCGTGGTGACCAGTCTCGTCCGTCTTTCCGCAGCGCTGACCGTGACCGGTGCGCTGACCTTCGCCGGCGCCGCCGCCGCGTCCGCCGCCCCGCCCGACCCCGCCGCCACCATCGCCGCCCTGGGCCAGAACCCGGCCGCGGCGACGGATTTGCTGAGCGCGTATCAGACGGCGGTCGACTCGCTGAAACAGCTGGGTATCCAGCCGTTCCTGTATCCGTCCGGGTCGGCGTTCTGCCAGGACGGCAGCACCCTCGGGCTCGTTCCGGCGCTGGCCGGTGCGGTGCCCGGGCCGTGGCCCAAACTGGCGGTGCCGGTACCCGGTCTGGACCTGTCCGCGGTGAAGGCGGGCCAGACGATGTTCGCCTTCGTCCCCTACGGCATGGGTCCCGACGGCCCCGACACCACCGGGATGCAGGTCGCCTGGTTCAACGTGTCCAACGGCCGCGGTGGATTCGCCGCCATGGGCCCGCTGTCCCAGGTAATCGGCTCGATGGTGCCGCCGAATCTGCCGCCCGAGGTGCGCCCGGCGTTCGAACAGGCGATCCGCAACTTCTTCCTGGCGTCGCTGCCGGTCGGCGGGGTGCGCGCGGTGCCGGTGGACACCGGCTCCGGAACGGTGCTGGCGGCGGTGTTCGGCACGGTCCGCAACGGCGCCAACACCTGCATGTTTTTGCCGACGGTCGGCGTTACCTCGGTGCCCTGAGTTCGGTGCGCCCGGGCCGGGAGCGGCCCGGGCCGTCCGGTACCGGGCGTCCCTTCCAGCTCAGCGCGCCGCGCCGATGCAGCAGCCACGACCGGCCCGACAGCCGCAGATACGCGCCGATCGACACCGGATGTGCCAGCGCCGCACCGATATCCGTGCCGCGCGGGACTGTCCCGGATTCCAGTGAGCGGGCCAGCAGCCGGCTCGCGACACCCAATCCGTAGCCGGTGACGCCTGTCCGCCGGATCCGGCCGCGGCCGAACAGCGCCGCGAGGGCGGGCAGCACGTACGCGACCGCGGCGACCGTATCCACCGCCACCGCACCGGCCGTGCCGCCGTAGGCCGACCACAGCCAGCGGGTGTAGCCGCCGTCGACTTCGGCTGCGCCCCGGTACATTCGAGTACTCGCCAGCGTTCCCGCCGCCACCAGCACGGTGCGGTGTCCGGCCCGCCGCAGCGTCCGCGCCAGCGCCAGATCCTCGGTGATCGAACCGGCCACGGCCGCATGCCCGCCCACCGCGCGATAGACCGCGGCGTCGAAGACGAGGAACTGACCGCACGCCACCGCGGTCGAGGGCCGCAGGCTGCGATCGGCGAGCCGCACCGGCAGCGTCGTGGCCCACGACCAGCACAGCAGCGGCTGCACCAGCGCCTCCGCGAGCGATCCGGCCCGCTGATACGGCCACGGCGACACCGAACCCGCACCGCTGCGGCGCAATTCGCTCACCGCGGCGGCGATCGCCTGCGGGCTCAGCCGCACGTCGGCGTCGAGGAAGATCAGGGCACCGGGCGGCGGGTCGGCGGTGACGCCCGCGAGTTCGGCCAGGCGCGCGCAGGCCGCGGTCTTGCCGGTCCATCCGGGTTCGGGGTCGGTGTCGGCCGCGACCACAGTGAATCGGTCGTCGTCACCGATCGCCTCGACGGCGGCCGGGAAGGTGCCGTCGGTGGATCCGTCGTCGAGAATCCAGATCCGCATGCGCGAAACACCTTGCTGGGCACGCAGATCCGCGATCAGCCGCGGGAGGCGGGTGGCTTCGTCGCGGGCCGGGATCGCGATGATCACCGGCTCGATCACCGGTGTGGCGCCGGCCCGCAGCCGCCGCGTCGCGAGCCGGTTCACCAGTGCCACCGCACATCCCGCACCGGCCACGATCGCGCCCGCCGTGACGATCGGCTCGACTACCGACCGCGCGCCGCGCGGCGTCATGTGGCCTCTCCCGGCGGCTGCGCCGAGGCGGCGGGGACGGTGCTCGCGGCGGCCATCGTGGTCCGGATCAGGCGTCCTGTTTCACCCGCGGACGCCACGGCGGCGTGGGGTTGCGGTTCAGATACGCCAGCACCGCGACCATGGCGGCCACCGCGAGGGTGATACCGCCGACGATGCCGGCCCATCCCGCGAAGGATCGGGTGTTCGGGTCGGCGTAGCTGACCTCGGCCTTCACGGTGCTCACATCGCCGGCCGGCAGCTTCCACGAGACCGTGGAATCGCCCTGGCGGGTGCCGTTGGTGGTGGCCACCCGGGCCGGGAACGCGACCGTGAACTGGACGTCGGAACCTTGCGGCGGAACGGATTTCAGATCGACCCGGCCGCTGAGCGTCACCTTGTCGCCGGTGCGGATGAACTGCAGGTTGAACATGCCCTGCGTCTGATCCGACAGCGCGCCCAGCTGCTGCACCTCGCCGAAGGTCAGGTCGTCGAAGTAGACCTGGCTGCCGACGTAGCCGTCCTGGCTGTAGGGCTCGACCCGGATCTTCGTGGCCAGCGTCTCGGGAGCCTTCAGCTCGGGGCCCTTGTCCTTGTCGTTGGCCGGGATCACCGCGGCCACCAGATGTCCGGATACGCGGTCGTTCGAGGACACGCCCATCGATACCTGGACCCGCAGGCAGCCGGTCAGCAACGGCGCCAGCAGCAGCGCCAGCAAGGCTACGGACCAGAGGCGACGACGCCGGGTTCGCCGCGGCGTGTGGGTCGACTCTGGCATCGATGGTGTCGGACTCGGCTGCACGGCACACATCGTGCCATGAGCCGCTGTGATCGTCGGCACGCGACGGGCGTTTACGGGGGCGCGGGCAGCCGCCCGCGGTCCCGGGCCTCTCGCAGCACCCACACCGCCGTGGGTACGGCCACCACTCCGAGGCCGATGAGGCCGTACCCCGCGGACGCGGGCAGATCCAGGAACACCGCGTGGGCCAGCGCCGATCCGAACCAGGTCCACAGCAGCACCGCGACCGGTACCGCGGGGCCGGCGCCACGCAGGGCGCAGCGGCGTTCGAGTGCCGCGAGCAGCGTCGCCATCAGGGCGCCGACCGCGAACCAGCCGAGGTAGTTCGTGTACGGGATTTCGCCGATTCCGGGCAGCCCCGGATGGGCCGAACACCAGGTCCACTGCCCGTCGGCCACCATCTGCGGGTCGAGGTAGAGGTCCCAGCCCACCGCGCCCACGGCGGTCGTCAGAACGCGGGTGACGGTGCGGCGGCACAGCAGCCCGGTCGCCACCCAGATCGGATAGAGGCCGCCGACCCAGGCCACCGGCACGATCAGTGGCACCTGCGCGAGGTCGGGCCCGATCCGGCCGTGCGCGTAGTGATAGCAGCCGAACGGGAAACCCCGTGCGGTACCGATCATTTCGGCGACCGCGCCGACGCCGCCGACGATCACCGCGTACCCGGCCGCCCAGCCGATGCCCCGGGCCACCCAGGCGTGCAGCAGCGCGGTGGCCGCCGACAACGCGACGATCAGGACCGTCACCCGATCACGCGCCGAGCCGTCGGTGAGGGGATAGGCGATCTGCGCCGCGACCCAGGCCACGGCGGTCACCGCCGGCCACTGCCGCGCCGTCATCGCCGCGCGAAACGGCCGCGGCGCAGCGAGCGCAGCACCAGCCCCGCCGCGGTACGCCCGCTGGCTCCCGACACCCCGCCGCCGGGATGGGTGGAGGCGCCGGTCAGATACAGCCCGGGCGCACCCGGCACCTTTTGTCCGGACAATTCCGGAATGGGCCGCCAGAAGAACATCTGATCCAGCGACATCTCGACGTGCATGACGTTGCCGCCGATCAGCCCCAGTTCGCTTTCCAGATCGGCGGGTGTCTGCACGTACCGCTGCCGCACCGAATCGGCGAAACCCGGTGCGTAGGAATCGACTTCGGCGATGATGCGGTCGGCCTCGCGCTCACCGTGCGCGTGCCAGTCGCTGCCGTCGGCGAGCCGGTGCGGATGCCACTGCGCCCACAGCGACAGCTGATGTTCGCCGGGTGGCGCGATGGTGGGGTCGAGGGCGCTGAAACTCATCGCCAGCACCACCGGACGGGGCGGCAGTTCCCCGGCCAGCGCGGCGGCGTGGGCGAGTCGCAGCTGCCGTCGATCGGATACCAGCAGTTGCAGTCCGCGCGTCGACTCCTGCGGTGCGGCGCCCGGATAGGCCGGAAGGGCGGTGGTGGCGGCCCGCACCACCATGCCGATACCGGGCCCGACCCGGATGCGGCGCCGCCAGTCGGCGAGGACGGTGTCGTCGAATCCGCCGCGCCGCAACAATTCCAGGGTGGTGAGCACGTGTGTGCCGGAAATCACGGTGCGGGCGAACAGGTCGCGGCCGGCTGCCGTGCGGACCCGCCAGCCGTCGCCCGAGCGGCGCAGCTCGGTCACCTCGTCACCGGCGCGGACGGTTCCGCCGTCGGCGCGCAGCCGCGCCACGAGTGCCGTGGTGAGCGCGCCGCTGCCGCCGACCGCGCGGCCGGGCGGCAATGTGTGCATCAGCGCGGCGAAACCGGCCATCGGCGCGGTGCCGGGTTCCGACATCGGCGGCCCGGACTGCGCGCCGAACCAGGCCAGCGCCGCCTTCAGTCGCTCGTCGTCGAACCAGCTGTCCAGCAGGGCGTCTCCGGACTGGAGGAACTCCCGCGACAGCGCGCTGCCGCCGCCCCGGGCGTCCAGGCCCCAGAACGCGCGCAGGAAACGGCCCGGCGTCGGCGCGCCGCCGAACGCCCGCATCACCCGCTGGGCCCGCGGCCCCCACGGTGCGGACGAACCGCCGGTAGGCCTCGGCGTCGCGGGCGCCGCAGGCCCGTTCG
>NZ_BAFW01000068.1 GCF_000308535.1 Nocardia cerradoensis NBRC 101014
GTGCATCGCGAGGTCGCGGACGCGTTCGTGTCCGCGCTGTGTGAACAGGCGCAGCGATGGAATCTCGATCCGCAACCGCTGGTGGACGAGCGGCTGCGCACACAGGTGCACGCCCAGGTGCGCGACGCGATCTCGGCCGGTGCGAAAGCGCTGGTGGGCGGGCGGATTCCGGAGGGCCCCGGCACGACGTATCCGGCCACGGTGCTCACCGACTGCCGGCCCGGGATGCGCGTCATCCGCGAGGAGACCTTCGGGCCGATCGCCCCGGTCCAGGTGGTCTCGGATTTCGCGACCGGACTCGATGCCGCGTGCCGCGACGACTACGGGCTGGCGGCGACGGTACTCACCGGCTCGATGGACCATATGCAGCAGGCGTGGCGCACACTCCCGGTGGGCACGGTCAAGATCAACTCCGTCTTCGGCGGCGCGCCCGGCGGGGCGGCCCAGCCGCGCGGCACATCGGGTACCGGATTCGGTTACGGCCCCGAACTTCTCGACGAGATGACCACCACCAAGGTGGTGCACATGGAACCCGCGCCACCGCGGCGCTGATCGTTTCCCCGCACCCGCGGGGTCAGGATCCGACCTCGTCGAGCACCTCGCGCAAGCGGTTCAAGGTGCCCCGCCATCCCCGCTCCATCGCATTGCGGGCCATCTTCTGCCGCCGATCGCCGATATCGAAACCGGTCTGGGTCAACAACACTCGTGTCCCACGCCCCTGCGCCTCGAGCATCCAGTCGACCACCCACCGGGCCGGGAACTTCGCCCGCAGGTCGATCCACGTATACGTCAGTTGTTCACCCGTGCGGGCCGCCACCACCTCACATGCGATCTCCGCGCTCGGTTCGGTCGGAACGGCGAAGATGAAATGCGTGCCCACCACGGGTTCGAGCCCGATCGACCGCATCAGCCAGCGTTCGACCAGATCCGGTTCGGTCAACGCCCGCCACAGCAGCGCCGGCGGATGCGGGAAGAATCCGCCGATCTCCACCGCGGCAGGATCCAATTCCGATTCGTAGGTCACCGGCACACCCCCGGCCCGCTTACATCCATGCCGACGAGCATTCCACGTCGGTGGGCGGCGGAGGCGGAACCGGCCGGTCGGCGATGTCGGTCGCCGGTCGGATATCGCGGTGGCCGAGGCGAATCCGGCCTCCGCGGTCAGCTGGACGGCCGGACGGTGACCGTCAGATTCTTCATGATCGGCTGATCGCTCTGCGTGCTGTAGTCACCGATCGCGCACAGCACGTTCAGTTCGGGCATGTACCCCGCCGCGCAGCCGGGCGGGATGTCGTAGGGGACGACCTTGTAGTTGCGGACCATCCGGGTACTGCCGTCGCGCGCGATACTGGTGATGTCGACCTCGTCGAACAACGCGAGTCCGCGTTCGCGCATATCGTCGGCGTTCATGAAGATCAGGGTGCGGAGATTGCGCACCCCGCGGTAGCGGTCGTTGTCGGAGTAGATGGTGGTGTTCCACTGATCGTGCGACCGCATGGTCGCCAGGGTGAGGGTGCCGGGTGCGCGGTCGAGGTCGGGCAGCGCGGCGGCCGAGAATTCCGCGCGTCCGGTCGGAGTCCGGAACACCAATTCCCGTGCCGGCTGGCGGATCCGGAACCCGAGCGGCAACCGGACGCGTCGATTGAAATCCTCGAATCCGTCGAGCACCTCGGCCATGGTGTCCCGAATCCGGTCGTAGTCCTCGACATAGAACTCCCACGGTGTGGCGCTGTGGGGCAATGCGGCGCGGGCGATGCCGGCGATGATCGCGGGCTCCGACCGCAGATGCGGAGAGGCCGGCTTCTTCATCCCCTTCGACAGGTGCACCATGCTCATCGAATCCTCCACCGAGGTCTCCTGCAGCCCGCCGCGTTGTTCGTCGCGTTCGGTGCGGCCCAGGCACGGCAGGATCAGCGCGCGAGCTCCGTGCACCAGATGGCTGCGATTGAGCTTCGTGCTGACCTGCACCGTCAGGTCGCAGCGCCGCAAGCCGGCGAACGTGTAGGCGGTGTCGGGGGCCGCCAGCGCGAAATTTCCGCCCATTCCGACGAAGACGCGCACCCGGCCCGCATTCATCGCGTCGATGGTCGCGACCGTATCCAGACCGTGTCGGCGCGGGGGATCGATGCGGCACACCCGCGCGAGCCGGTCGAGGAACTCCGCGGTGGGCCGGTGGTCGATACCGCAGGTGCGGTTGCCCTGCACATTGCTGTGACCGCGCACCGGCGAGGGGCCGGCGCCCTCGCGGCCCAGATTGCCGCGCAGCAGAAGCAGATTCACGATTTCGCGGACAGTGTCGACGCCGTGTTCGTGCTGGGTGACTCCCAGGCACCAGCTGACGATGCTGCGATCGGCGTCGGTGTATATGCGCGCGGCGGCGCGAATATCGCCCACCGCCACACCGGATTGCCGTTCGATATCGCTCCACGAGGTGCTCTCGCACACGGCGCGATAGTCGTCGAATCCCGCGGTGTAGCGTTGAATGAATTCCGCGTCGACCGCCTTCGGATTCGAATGAGATTCCTCCAGAACGGCTTTCGCGATACCACGGATCAGCGCCATATCGCCACCGATACGCGGCTGCAGATTCAGTGAACTCGTCGGCGTGGCGCGGAAGGTCGCCATCTGCGCGAAATCGTGGGGAATGATCGCGCGCCGCGCGGCGGCTTCGACCAGAGGATTGACATGCACGATGCGCGCGCCTCGTTTATGTGCCTCGACCAGTGAGGTCAGCATGCGGGGGGCGTTGGACGCGGCATTGACCCCGAGGATGAACAACGCGTCGGTGGTTTCCCAATCCGCGAGATCCACGGTGCCCTTCCCGGTGCCCAATGCGGCCTGCAGGGCACGCCCGCTCGCCTCGTGACACATGTTCGAGCAGTCCGGCAGATTGTTGGTGCCCAGCTCTCGTGCCATCAGCTGATACAGAAAGGTCGCCTCGTTGCCGAGGCGCCCCGAGGTGTAGAAGGCGGCGGCATTCGGGTCGGTCTCGCGCAGTGTCCGGCCGACCAGCTCGAAGGCGTCGGGCCAGCTGATGGGCACGTACCGGTCGGTGTCCGGGTCGTAGGTCATCGGCTCGGTCAGCCGGCCCTGGTCCTCGAGCTCGAATTCGCTCCACTCCGACAATTCACTCACGGTGTGCGCGGCGAAGAATTCACGGCCGACCCGCTTGTGCGTCATTTCCCACGCGACGTGCTTGATCCCGTTCTCGCAGATGTCCAGATGCAGACCCTTCATATCGTCGGGCCAGGCGCAGCCGGGACAGTCGAATCCGCCGTTCTCGTGATTCATCTTCAGAATCGCGCGCGGGCCGTCGATGCCCTCCCGTTCCCGGGCGAGAAATCGCGTGACGCTCTTCGCGGCGCCCCACCCCGCCGCGGGATGGTCGTACGGATGGAATTCGGGTTCTGGAGACCGGCGCGCACTCGCATTGTCGACCACGATTCATCCCTTCGACGATTCCGCAATCCGGACGGTGAAAGAAATGTGAAGCTTCGGCACCTACGTCAGGAATTC
Source organism: Nocardia cerradoensis NBRC 101014 (assembly GCF_000308535.1). Taxonomy (GTDB): domain Bacteria; phylum Actinomycetota; class Actinomycetes; order Mycobacteriales; family Mycobacteriaceae; genus Nocardia; species Nocardia cerradoensis. The sequence continues at coordinate 3,517 of NZ_BAFW01000068.1, forward strand.
TGCCGCCGCGAGTCCCCGGTGTCCAAGACGAACTTCCGACTCGGCGATAGGCCGCGGTTATCACCGCGGCCCTGGCCCCCGATGAGCCCGGAACCGCGCGAATGAGCAGGTTGACGGGGTGCGCGCGCGTCGGGCACGGTGGTCCACCGCCCGGTATGACGTGTCGCGACCGGGCAGCCGTCACACACCCGCGACCGAGACTCGGAGGTACCGGTGCGCACCTGCCGGTTGCGGATACGCCCGGCGCTTCGCCGGTTCGCCGCGGAAGTCGACCACGTGCCGGCGGCCCGCGTTTTCGCCGGGCTGGCGATTCCCGGCGCGTTGCTGGTCGCGGCCGGGCGCTGGGATCTGCTCGTCTACGCGGTATTCGGTTCCTTCACCGGCATGTACGGCTTCGCCGAATCGGCGCGGCAACGTGCGGCGCACCAGGTGCAGGCGGCGGCGCTGCTGATCACCGGCGTCGGCGCGGGGCTCGCGTGCGCCCACGCCCACGCACCGCAATGGGTTCTCGTACCCGCGGTGGCCACCTTCGCCGCGGTTGTCTCGCCGATCACCGACCGCGCCGGTCTGCGGCCGGAAGGGCCGTTCTTCGCACTGTTCGCCTTCGGCGCGGTCGCGACGGTTGCCGGGACCCACACCGATCCGCTTGTGGCACTGTCGATTTGCGTGGCCACTGCCGCGCTGTGCGTCGCGGTCGGATATCTCGACGCGGTCCGGCGACCGGGCGTCGCGGCCGTACCGGTGGTCCGCACGGGGATCGATGCGTTCCGGCACGCCGCTCGGTACGCCGTGGCGATTTCGGTTGCCGGTGGGATCGGTCTGCTCCTCGGCTTCGGTCACGCGAACTGGGCGATGGCGGGTGCCGCGGTGCCCTTGGCGGCCGACAGCGCCCGCGGCGGAGTCCGGCGTGGCGCGCACCGCGTGGTGGGTACCTTCGCCGGTCTCGCGATCACCGCGCCGTTGCTGCTGCCGCATCTGCCTCCGGCGCTGCCCGCGGTGGCGATCATCGCGCTGCTCTATCCGACCGAACTGTTCATGGCCCGCCACTATGCGCTGGCACTGGGGTTCTTCACACCGTTGATCATGTCGATGACCGAGTTGGCCGCCCCGGGCGATCCGGCCGCACTGCTGCGCGATCGCGCCGTCGACACGCTCGTCGGCGTGGGCGTCGGAGTGGCGGTGGTCGTGCTGCTCCGCAATCCGGCACCCCGGTCGGCAGCCGGCCTTGCCTCGCCGGCTCCCGCGGCCGTGGTCGAATGATTCATGCTGTTTCGCCAGCTCGAATACTTCGTCGCACTCGCTCGGGAGCGTCACTTCGCCCGTGCCGCGCGGGTCTGCTACGTCTCCCAGCCCGCGCTGTCGGAAGCGATCCGAAAGCTCGAACGCGAACTGGGCGTGCCGCTGGTCCGGCGGGGGCGTACGTTCGAGGGTCTGACGCCCGAAGGGGAGCGGCTGGTGCTCTGGGCACGCCGGATCCTCGCCGACCGCGACGCGCTCGAACAGGAGGTCTCGGCGCTGCAGACCGGTCTCACCGGGGAACTTCGCCTCGGCGTGATTCCGGCCGCGTCGAGCACCGTCTGCCTGCTGACCGACCCGTTCTGCACCGAACACCCGCTCGTGCGGGTCCGGCTGGAAACCAGCCTGCGCTCACAGGAAATCGTGGACCGCGTGCGCAGCTTCGAGCTCGACGCCGGCATCGGCTACCCCGACGGCGTCGATTGCGCCGGGCTCACCGTGACACCGCTCTACGAAGAGCGGCACGTCCTCGTCGCCGGTACCGAACTGCTGGCGGGACGTTCGGACGCCATCGGCTGGGCGGATGCGGTGGAGATGCCGATGTGCTTGTTGCACAAGGGAATGCGCGGACGCACCTTGATCGACGAGGCTCTGGTCGCGCGCGGGCTCACCGTCAACCCGCAACTGGAAAGCGACTCCGTGGCCGCCCTGCTGGCACACGCGAATACCGGCCGTTGGGCATGTGTCGTGCCCGAGCCGTGGTTGCGGACACTGCACCCGGCGCCCGGAGTGCGCGTCCTCGCGCTGCTCGATCCGTGCGTCACCGCCCGGATCGCCGTGATAACCCCCGCCGCCGAACCCGGCTCGGTACTGACCCGCGCGGTGCTCGACACCGTCCGTCGGACGCCCATCGACGACACGCTCCGTCGCGCATCGGCTTTCGCGGCGCGGTGATGGGCGCGGCGTTACCGTAGCGACCGTGAAGGTACAGCCGGGTCTGTCGGCGGAATTCAGGGTCGAGGTCGGTGCCGCCGATACCGCGGTCGCCGTCGGTAGCGGTGACGTGGCGGTCCTCGCCACGCCGCGGGTGGTGGCGCTGGCCGAGCACGCGACCGTGCTGGCGTTGCGGGGCAGGTTGTCATCGGCGCAGACATCGGTGGGGATCGAGGTTTCGGTGCGGCACAGGCGGCCGAGCCCGCCGGGAACGGTGCTGACCGTCGCGGCACGGCTGGCCGAGGTCGACGGTCCGCGGCTGGCGTTCCGTGTCGTCGTGCACGACGGCGATCTGCTCGTGGCCGACGGCACCATCCGGCGCACGATCGTCGACCGCGCCTCGTTCCTCGCCCGCGCCGGCGAGCGCTGACTCGCGGTATCTGCCACCGGATCGCCTATGCCAACTAGAACATGTTGCCCACACTGAATGGTGACAACGGGTCGATACCGCCGTCGGCGGGGGTGGCGTGTTACCCCCATCGACCGGCAATTTCGGCACTTCTCTCGCTTCCTGACCGATGAGTCACTAGTCTGAATATGAAACGTGTTCTAGTGTTGTGGCGAAGTTCCAGCGCCGGAAGACCAGAGGAGTCACCCCGCCATGCATACCGAGATCTGCGAACGACTGGGCATCGATGTCCCCATCTTCGCTTTCACCCATTGCCGCGACGTGGCCGCCGCGGTGAGCAACGCCGGCGGGCTCGGCGTCCTGGGTGCGGTCGGTTTCACCGCCGAGGAGCTGGAGGTCGAACTGGCCTGGCTCGATGAACATGTGCACGGCGTGTACGGCGTCGACCTCGTCATCCCGTCCAAGTACGAGGGCAAGGGCATCGACGGCCTGAGCCCCGCGCAGCTGGAAGCCGAACTGGCCAAACTGGTTCCGCAGGGCCACCGCGATTTCGCCGAGAAGATCCTCGCCGACCACGGCGTCCCGAAACTGCCCGAGGACGAACATCACGAGCAGCTGCTGGGCTGGACCGCCACCACGGCCGGTCCGCAGGTCGACGTCATCCTGAAGCACCCCAAGGCGAAGCTGGTCGCCAACGCGCTCGGCACCCCGCCCGACGACATCATCAAGAAGGTGCAGGATTCCGGTCGTCTGATCGGCGCGTTGTGCGGTTCGGTGAAGCATGCGCTCAATCACAAGCGCGCCGGCCTGGATTTCGTGGTCTGCCAGGGCACCGAGGGCGGCGGTCACTGCGGTGAGATCTCCTCGCTGGTGCTGTGGCCGCAGGTGATCGACGCGGTGGGCGACCTGCCGGTGCTCGCCGCCGGTGGTATCGGCAACGGCCGCCAGATCGCCGCCGCCATGTCGATGGGGGCTGCGGGCGCGTGGACCGGCTCGATCTGGCTGACCGTCGAGGAGGCCAATGTGCCGCCCGCGCAGATGCAGACCTACATCGACGCGACCAGCCACGACACCGTGCGGTCGCGGGCGTGGACGGGTAAGCCGGCCCGCATGCTGCGCAACGACTGGACCGAGGCGTGGGAGCGTCCGGACACCCCGGATCCGCTGGGGATGCCGCTGCAGATGATGGTCGCCCTCGACGGCGTCAAGCGCGGCCACCGCTATCCCGAGGCGGCCAAGGACGTCAACTTCAACCCGGTCGGCCAGGTCGTCGGCATGATGAACAAGGTCGAGCGGACCTCCGACGTCATGCAGCGTCTGATGGAGGAGTACCTCGAGGCCTGCGAGCGGCTGAACAAGCTCAACAGCTGACAACGCCTGTCCGGCAGGGCCGCCGCGCCCTGCCGGACAGTTCTGTCCAGGTATCGAAGCGGATACGGAAGCGGCTGGTGCACTTGCGGTTTGCCGGTGCCGGTTGACACTCTGTATTCGCGATGAGAAGTACATATGGTGAACGGCCCGAATGCGGCCGGCAAGTTGATCAGTACCCCACCGTCCGGATGTTTGCTCGGATTGCGCTCGAAGGCACCGGATTCCGGTCTCGGGCAGTCCGCGGTCCCCGGTGCGCGCCCGACGACACGATCGGGGCGCGGCGGTGAAGATATCCTCTCCCGGCATGCGCCGGTTGGTCGCGATCGTGGCGCCCGTCCTCCTCGCCGTCGTGCTCGCGGTGGTGTACAGCTTCATCGACGAAGGGGGCAAGAAGAACGATCCGAAACCCGATTCCGCTGCCGCCGCGACGTTTTCCGGTAAGGAAGTCGACGCGCTGCTGGGGAAACTGGTGGTCGCACCGGAAGCGCCGATGACCGGGTACAGCCGCGAACAATTCCCGCACTGGGATCAGAACACTCCCGAACACGGATTCGGCGACAAATACGCCCAGTACGCGAAATGCACCACCCGCGATGTGATGATGCTGCGCGACGCCACCGGATCGGTGACCCTCGATGCCGCGACCTGCAAACTGAGTCTCGGCAAGGACGGCGGCTGGCGCGACCGCTACGGGGTCCTCGACGCCAAGACCGGAAAACTCAAGCCCTACAAATGGATCACCGATCCCGCCGGAGTCGACGCCGAACATATCGTCCCGCTGGCCGAGGCCTGGCGTTCCGGCGCGCAATCCGTCGACACCGATACGCGCCGCAATATTGCCAACGACGCGATCAATCTGGTCGCCTCCGACCCGTCGGCCAACCGGTCCAAGGGTGATCAGGATGCGGCGAATTATCTGCCGCCCGGCGTGTTCCGCTGCGAGTACGTTCAGCGTTACATTCGCATCAAGGTAAAATACGGTTTGACCATCGACACGGCGGAACAGACCGCATTGCGCACCGCGGTCGACGACTGCCTCCACCGAGGAGAGTTCACATAGGCGACATCATCGAAATCACCGGTAAGGCCGCCGTCATGACCGACGAGGAAGGGACGGTGTCCGGCGAACTCGATGTCACCGTCGACGAGCAGGGCAGGGGACTGGTTCGCTATCGGGATACCGAAACCTGGTATCACATCGGCAATCTCGATGGCGAACCCGCCCGCACCTGGACCGACGTCGCCGAACTCGTCAGCGCGATCGACGCCGGTCGCGGCAACCGCGACGCCGCGGGCAATGTGATCCCGTTCGAGGCCTGAGCGCGCCCGGCGCGAGGTATTCGACCGCCCGCGATGCTCAGCGCAGCGATTCCGCGCGCTCCTTGACCGCCGCGGTCATGCCGCCGAAGCCGGACTGCAGTGCCTTGCCGAGCGCCAGCGTCACGACCGGCCGCAGCAGGCCACCCAGTTCGAAATGCGACCGGTACCGGGTGCGGCCGTTGTCGAGGGGCGTCACGGTGTGCGAGCGCAGGCTGTGCAGGATGCCCAGTGGCACCGGCTTCATGCTGTAGCTGAATTCGGTTCCGGGCGTGTGGGTCCGGATGTATTCGACCTGCTTGCGCGGCTTCGGTGAACCCAGCCGCACGTGCATCTCGATCGGGTCGCCGGGTTCGAGCGTGCTGCGGCATTCGGCGACGAACGGATTCCATTCACCGTAGCTGCCCAGGTCGGTCAGCACCTTCCACACCACCTCGGCGGGTGCGTCGATCTCTACGGTGTCATCGATCACGAAAGCCATGGCGGCAAGAATACTGAAACTTGTTCCATCAGCGATACCGCGGGCCCGCTCATCGGCCGGCGCCCGGTTCGGGCAGCGTGAGCGACTGGGTGATCAGCAACCGCGCGGCGCGCGAGACGCGGGCGGTGTCGCCGGTGACGAACCGATCCTGCAGTAAACCGCGCACACCCGAAACGAGCAGAGTGGCGGTCGATTCCGGATCGGCGACGGTGGGTTCGAAGCTCCTCAGCACATCGGTGAGGGCGGTGACCAGGACGTGCACGGCGTCCTCGCCGTAGGAACGGAACGGACTTCCGGGCACCGCCGCCACGCCCATCACCTGCAACAGCACACGCGTGCTCGACACCCACTCCGTCGTGATGTTGACGCTGAACGATTCGATGAGCCGCCGCCGCAGGGCCGGGAGGTCGGGAACGTCGGCGAACATGCCCGCGATGTCGGGGCGCTGGGTCTCGAGTGCCGCGATCAGCATCTGCTCCTTGGTGCCGAAATAGTGGATCAACATGCGCGAGCTGGTTCCGAGGTAGTCCGCCAGCGGGCGCAGCGACAGTTCGGTCAATCCGTATTCGCCGATGTAGGCGATCACCCCGGCGAGTAGTTCCGCGCGCCGGGCCTGGTCGAGTGGTCGAGGCACGTGTTGACTGTAGCGGTTGCTACAGGTATCCATATCCGCATGAGTGTAACGACTGCTACACAAACGTCGCGGAATGTCGTCGTCACCGCCATGGCGGCCACCACCTGCCTCGGTCCCGACCTCGACAGCACCTGGTCGGCGCTGCTGGCGGGCAGGAGCGGGATCGGGCCGCTCACCGACGAGTTCGTGACCCGTTACGACCTGCCCGTGCGGATCGGCGGCCGGCTGACCGAACATCCCGGCGCACATCTGACCCGTATCGAACAGCGCCGGCACTCCTATGTGCAGCAGCTTGCGCTGGTGCTGGGCCGCCACGTCTGGTCACAGGCGGGGACGCCGGAGATCGACGCCGAACGCCTCGCGGTCGCGATCGGCACCGGACTCGGCGGCGGTGACGCCTTCCTCACCGCGGTCGACGCGATGCGCGAGGGCGGGTATCGCAAGGTGCCGCCGCTGACGGTTCCGATGGTGATGCCGAACGGGCCTGCCGCCCGGGTCGGACTCGAATTCGGCGCGAAGGCAGGTGTTTACGCACCGACCTCGGCATGTTCCTCGGGCGCCGAGGCGATCGCGCACGCGTGGCGGATGATCCGCACGGGGGAGGCCGACGTGGTGATCGCCGGTGGCGTGGAGGGGTATATCGAAGCCATCCCGATCGCCAGCTTCGCCATGATGCGGGCGATGAGCACCCGCAACGACGAACCCGGCCTGGCCTCACGGCCTTTCGACCGCGATCGCGACGGGTTCGTCTTCGGCGAGGCGGGTGCGCTGCTGGTTCTGGAATCGGAGGAGTTCGCCCGGGCCCGGGGCGCCACCGTGCACGGCCGGATTCTCGGCGCGGGAATCACTTCCGACGGCTACCACATCACCGGCACGGACCCCGACGGCGCGGGCGCGGCCCGGGCGATGCGCAAGGCCATCGCCGCCGCGGATCTGACCGCCGCCGATATCGATCACATCGACGCGCACGCCACCTCGACCCCGATCGGTGACGCCTCGGAGGCCAATGCCATTGCGGCCGTGGCGAAGCACGCCTCGGTGTACGCGCCGAAATCCGCGCTCGGCCATTCCATCGGTGCGGTGGGCGCGCTCGAGGCCATCCTCACCCTGTGCACACTGCGCGACCAGACCGTGCCTCCCACACTGAATTTCGACAATCCGGACCCGGGTGTCGACCTCGACATCGTGCACGGGATCGCACGTCCACAGCGAATCTCACAGGCGCTGAGCAATTCCTTCGGCTTCGGAGGACACAACGTCACACTCGCATTCGGCCGGGCCTGAGGTCTTCTTCCCCCGCTGTCTCCGGAGATGTGGAACAGCCTCTGTTCACGCTTGTCCACCGGTTGCTGTGGATGACACGCCGCCTGTGGAAAAACATCCCGGAACTGCGGTAACGACAGGACATTTCACCCATACGGCGGCGGAAAACTCTGACCGGCAGTGTCTTCGAGCGCTTGCGTCCCTCGTCCGGCACCCGAGTGCGCGGCCGGCGAGCTCGCTGTACACGCCTGCCCGCTCGCAACGATGGGCGTCAGTGGAGCGCGAGCAGCCCGGTTCCCGGCCGGCGGTTCAGCGGCACCCCAGGCGTGGTGATCCGTTGGACCGCCGGCTGCCGTTGTGTGATCTACGTCCGCACCGCGCAGCGCCGGGCCACACGCGGTGCATCTGTGCACACACTGCCGTTTCAGGAGGTATCCACGAGTGTTGCCCGCAGGTGCGGGATCGGATCCGTGCGAGGGTAAACCTGGTGCGCGCCGGTGACCTCTGATTCGCTACCGTTTGAGATGAGGGGTCAGCCGGGTCGAGTGGTGAGGGTTGTGCGCGCAATGGGTGAAAGTTCGATCACGTGGGTCGACGGCGCCGTGGTGACGATCGATCAGCGCGCGCTGCCGCACGAGGTACGCACGCTGCGGCTGGCGACGGTCGATCAGGTGATCGACGCGATCGCCACCCTGGCGGTGCGCGGCGCCCCCGCGATCGGCGTGACCGGAGCCTTCGGCGTGGCGCTGGCCGCGCTCGCCCATCCCGGTGAACCCGCGCGAGTCGAGGCCGAGGCCGCCCGCATCGAAGCCGCCCGGCCCACCGCGGTGAATCTGTCCTGGGGTGTGCGGCGAGCCCTGGCGAGATTCGCCGACGGCGGTGCGGCGGGGGTGCTGGCCGAGGCGCAGGCACTGCTCGCCGAGGACGGCCGGGTCAACCGGGCCGCCGCCGAACACGCGGCCGACCTGGTTCAGCGGCTGTGTCCGGGGCGTCCGCTGCGGATGCTCACCCACTGCAATACCGGCCGCTTGGCCACCACCGCCTTCGGCACGGCGATCGGTGCACTGCGGGTCCTGCACGCGCGCGGTGTCATCGACAGCGTTCTGGTCGACGAAACCCGCCCACTGCTGCAGGGTGCGCGCCTGACGACGTGGGAACTGGCCGAGGCCGGCATTCCGCATCGGCTCACCGTCGACTCCGCCGCCGCCTGGGCGATGGCGACCGGGCAGGTGGACTGCGTGATCGTCGGCGCGGACCGCATCACCGCCGACGGTTCGGTGGCCAACAAGATCGGCACGTACGGACTGGCACTGGCTGCTCGCCACCACGGCATCCCGTTCATCGTGGTGGCGCCCGAGTCCACACGCGATGCGGCGACCGCGACCGGCGCCGAGATCGTCGTCGAACAGCGCGGGTCGGCCGAGATCACTCATTTCGGCGACTATGCGTCCGCCCCCAAAGGCACCGCGGTCTTCAACCCGGCCTTCGATGTCACACCGCCGGAACTGGTGACGGCCGTGGTGACCGAGAACGGGTTGGTCGACGAGGCGAATTCGCTCGCAGCGCAGGCGATCGCCGTCGCCGATCCACGGGCCGCCGATCCCGCGGCACAGCACCCCACCGACTCTCCGAACGCCGCCGCGATCGCCGGCCTGGCCCGAGACCTCTACGGTCGCGGCTGGATGCCGGGGACCGCCGGCAACATCTCCGTGCGTGACGGCGCCTTCCGGGCGGCATCGGACAACGGCTCGGATACCGAGGGGCGCACCGCAGTGGTCACCGGCAGCGGTCTGTCCAAGGGGGAGCTGACCGCCGCCGATATGGTCCGGGTGCGGATCGAGAACTCCGAACCCGTTGCCGGAGACCGGCGGCCCTCCGCGGAGACCGCGATCCACACCGCGATCTACCGCACCACCGAGGCCGCGGCGGTGGTGCACGTGCATTCGCCGCGGGCCACCGCGGCCTCCGTCGGCGCCCCGAATCCGCTGCGGTTCACCGGTTTCGAATTGATCAAAGGTCTGCGCTCCGGCGACACCATCGACATTCCGGTCTTTGCCAATCACGCCGATGTGTCGCTGATCGGCGCGGAGATCGAACAGTATCTGCGCGCGCATCCGGCGGCCCCGCCGGTGCTGTTCATCGCCGGGCACGGCATCACCGCCTGGGGCGCCGACCTGGCGCAGGCCCGCGACCGCGCGGAATGCCTGGAGGCCCTGTGCGAACTGGTGTCGCTCACCGGACGCCGCGACATCTCCACCGCCCACATTCTCGAGGAGCAACCGCAGTGACCCTGTTGCATATCGCGGCCGATACCGATCCGGCCGACGTGCGTCTGCACACCACCGATCCGGAGCGCATCGCGGCCGAACTGGCCACGCGCGGCATCGTATTCGACCGCTGGCCCGCCGAGGCCGTAACCGCGGACATCGCGTCCGAGGAGATCCTCGCCCGATACCGGGACCGGATCGGCGACCTCAACGCCGACGGCCGCTACCGCCATATCGATCTGGCCCGGCTGCATCCCGACGACAGCGATCCGCAGTGGCCCGAGCAGGCGAGCGCGGCGCGGCAGAAGTTCCTGTCCGAACACCGCCACGCCGAGGACGAGGTGCGTTTCTTCGTCTCCGGCCGCGGCTGCTTCTACCTGCACCTGGAACCGGAGGTGGTCGCGGTGGTGTGTGAGGGCGGCGATCTGGTGTCGGTGCCGGCGGGGACGCGGCACTGGTTCGATATGGGAACGCGCCCGGACTTCGTGGCGATCCGGTTCTTCGAAGAGGCCGACGGCTGGATCGGCGATTTCACCGGCGACCCCATCGCGCAGGGCTTTCCGACGCTGGACGAGCTCGTCGCCGCATGAGCGAGCGGCAGTCGGAGAGCGAGGCCCTGCCGGTCCGCGCGGTCGTCGTGGATATCGAGGGCACCACCAGCCCCACCAGCTCGGTCCGCGAAGATCTCTACGGCTACACCCGCCGACGGCTGCCGCAGTGGCTGGCCGACGAGCCCGAAGGCGCGGCGAAGACCGTGATCGAGCAGACGCGCGAACTGGCCGGGCGGCCCGACGCCGATCTCGCCGAGATCGCCGAGATCTTGCGTGGCTGGCTGGATTCCGACGTCAAGGCGGCACCGCTGAAGACCGCACAGGGAGTCATCTGCGCTCAGGGCTTCCGTGAGGGCGCCCTGTTCGGCGAATTCTTCCCCGACGCGCCCCCGGCGCTGCGTGCCTGGCATGCCGCCGGACTCACCCTGTGGGTGTATTCGTCGGGTTCGGTTCGCAATCAACAGGATTGGTTCGCCCACGCGCGCGGAGGCGAGCTGGCGTCGCTGATCGGGGGGTGGTTCGACCTGGTCAACGCCGGGCCCAAGCGCGAGGAGCAGTCGTATCGCCGCATCGCGGCGGAGATCGGCGTGCCGGCGGGAGAGATCCTCTTCCTGTCCGACCATCCCGATGAACTGGACGCCGCGGTGGCCGCGGGCTGGCAGGCCGTCGGCGTCACTCGCGCCGGTGAGCCGAATTCGCCCCGACCGCCACACCGCTGGATCGGCAGCTTCGCCGAACTGGATCCGGTCGCGGCCGCCCGCTGAGCGGCCGCGCCGGATCCTGCGCTCAGGACATCGACGGTCAGGCCACCGAGCTGGTGGCCCGGGCGATGAGATGTTCGACCAGCGTCATCAGCACCGTCTTGCAGGAGCTGCGGTCGCGCGCATCGCAGAGCACCACCGGGATGTGGGCGTCGAGATCGAGCGCGTCGCGCACCTCCTCGGTGGTGTAGACCGGAGCGTTGTCGAAGCAGTTCACCGCGACCGCGAACGAGAGTCCGCGCCGTTCGAAGAAGTCGATGGCGGCGAAGGAGTTCTCCAGCCGGCGGGTGTCGGCGATGACCACCGCGCCGAGGGCGCCGCGCGCCAATTCGTCCCACAGGAACCAGAATCTGTCCTGGCCGGGCGTGCCGAACAGGTACAGCACCAGGTTCTGGTCGATGGTGATGCGACCGAAGTCCAGCGCCACGGTGGTGGTGGTCTTGCCCTCCACGCCCGACAGATCGTCGATGCCGGTGGACAATTCGGTGATCAGTTCCTCGGTGCGCAGCGGCGTGATCTCGCTGATCGAGGACACCATCGTGGTCTTCCCGACGCCGAAACCGCCGGCTACGAGGATTTTGACCGAGGCAGCCAGGTCGGCCGAGGACGAAATATCAGGCACGGTGTTCTACAGCTTTCGGATTCCATCGAGTACTGCTCGCAAAATGTTCAGTTCGCCGGTCCCGCCGGTATCGGTGTCGGTCCGGGCGGGGGCCCGGAAGTTCAGCAGACCCTCGCCGATCAGGTCACCGACGAGGATCTTGGTCACCGCCAACGGTAGCTTGAGTCTCGCCGAGACCTCGGCTACCGATTGCGGGGTCCGGCACAGCCGAACGATTTCCGCGTATTCGGGTTCGACACGCCGCAGCGGCGGACCCGGTGACACGGTCACCACCAGGGTGAGCATGTCCAGATCGTGTCCCGCCCCCATCGTGCGGCCCCGAGTTACGGCGTACGGACGGACCAGGGGACCGGCCGCATCGTCGAACCACGGTTGACCGAAGCGCGTCATGACAATCTGTGCTCCACGTGCTCGGCCAGACCGTTACGCGGATCGGTGGACAGGTAACCGCCGACTCGCTGCACGGTCAGGTTCATTTCGTAGGCCACCATACCCAGATTCGCGTTCTCGTTGGCCTGCAATGCGATACATGCGTTGTCACCGGCCGCGGTGACGAACAATACCGCACGGTCGAGTTCGATGACCGCCTGGCGCACGCCACCACCGTCGAATCGGTTCCCGGCGCTGCGCGCCAGGCCGTAGAGGGTGGCCGACATGGCGCCGAAGTGTTCGGCGTCCTCGCGGCTCATCGACGTGGAGCGGCCCAGCAGCAGCCCGTCGGTGGAATGCACCACCGCGTAGCGCACCCCGGCCAGGCGATCGACCAGATCGTCGAGCAGCCAGTTCAGATCACCTGCGTTGGAAGAAGTCACCTTCGCGTTCCTGTTCGTCCGGGGTGTGGCCGGGCTGCGATCGCCGCCCCTGCCTGGTTCCGTTCTCGATGGCGGACATCAGGTCTCGTGCCTGTTCCGCCGAGCGCGGCCGCTGCGGGGACGCAGCGTCGGGTTGGGGGTCGTGCGCCAATTCCGGTGCCAGACTGGCCTGTCGGCGACGGCGGGGCAACGGTGGGCGAGCATCGCTGCCAGTGTAGGACGGACGCTGCGGGCTGCGACGCGCCGGTTGGTCGGTGGGTGTCGCGGGCAGCTCGGGGCGCGGCGGCGCCTCCCGCCGGGCCGGGGTGTCGGCCCAGCTCCGCTCGTCGGTGCTCGGCGCGCTGCCGGTGCGCGGGTAATCGGACCACGCCTGCGGTTGCGGCGAGGTCAGGGTCGCCAGCGACGTTGCCGCCGAAGTCGTCTCGGCCAACGGGATCGCCGGCATCTCACCGGTCATCGCGGGCTCGGGGCGGCGGCCGCCGAACCGTTCGGGCAGATGGTCGGCCAGCGGCGCATCGGCGGCGACGACGGCGGTAGGCACCAGCACGATGGCGCGGATACCGCCGTAGTCGGATTCCGAGAGCCGCACCGAGATGCCGTGGCGGGCGCCCAGCTGGGCGACCACGAACAGGCCCAGACGCGAATTGGCCGACAGCGTGGCGACACCGAAATCCGGTGGGTTGCGCAGCATCTCGTTGGCGCGTTCGAGTTCGTCGGCGGGCATGCCCATGCCCTGATCGCTGATCTCGATCGCCACACCCTTGCCGACCACGTTGCTGCTCACCTCGACCCGCGACTGCGGCGGGGAGAAGGAGGTGGCGTTGTCGACCAGTTCGGCGAGCAGATGGATGAGGTCGGCGACGACGTTGCCGACGATGAACACCTGCGGCATCCGATGCGCGCGCACCCGCGCGTAGTCGAGGGTCTCACCGATCGCGCTGCGCACCAGTTCGACCAGCGGCACCGGGCGCCGCCACTGCCGGCCGGGTTCGCCGCCACCGAGGATGATCAGGTTCTCGGCGTTGCGGCGTTCGCGGGTGGCCAGGTGGTCGAGCCGGAAGAAGGTCTCGAGCAGGGCCGGATCCTCTTGGCGCTGTTCGGCTTCGTCGAGAATCTCGAGCTGGCGGTGCACCACGATCTGGCTGCGGTGCGCGATGTTGAGGAATACCGCGCGCACACCCTCGCGGGTGCGTGCCTCGGTGACCGCGGCGGAGACGGCCGCGGTATGGGCACGGTTGAACGCGTTGGCCACCGAACCGATCTCGTCGTGACCGAAGTCCAGCCGGGCCGCTTCGGTCTCGGCGTCGATGTTCTCGCCCTCGCTCAGGCGGCGCATCGTCTCGGGCAGGCGAACCTCGGCCAGTGCGAGGGTTTCGGTGCGCAGCCGCTTGAGCCGCCCGATCAACCGGTTGGCCAGCCACAGCGACAGCAGGAAGGCGATGATCGCGATCGCCAGCACGCCGGCACCGGCCCACAGCGAATTGGTCGCGGTGCGGTCGCCGTCGTCGACGGCGGTCTGGTTCGCGTGGTCGTTCTGGTACTGCCAGGCGGCGAGCAACTGATCGCCGAGCTGCTCGGCCGAGGTGCGCCAGTCGGCGAAACTCATCGGGGGCGGCGGCAATTCGCCGTTCTTGCCCGGCGCGGGCGGATGGATGAGGTAGTCCTCCATCGCTGCCAGTTGCTGCCAGGCCGGAGAGGCGAGCACGGTCTTGATCTTGTCCGCCGGGGGACCGGTGAGATCGGCGGCTAGCTGGGGGAGTTCGGTGCGGTAGTAGCCGACCAGATTGCGGTAGTCGTCACGCATCTGCCCGGCGAGGATCTGGCCGTTGAGTTCGGCGGCGGTCAGGGCGGCGCTGCGCGACATGCCCTCCATCGCGTGCAGTGTGCGCAGACCGCCGGCCAGCTGCTGGGCGACCGCGGCGTCGGGCGCGGTCGGAATGGTGAGATTGGTGCCGACGACGACGGCATCCAGAATGCGGTTGTAGATGGCGTAGGTCTCGGGAATCGGCAGCGCGCCCGCATCGATTCCGCCGCGGATAGCCGGAAGTTGCTTCTTGAGGGTTTCGAATCCGCCGGTGTCGTCACCCATCGGATTCGAACCGCTGGTCATCAGTTTGTTCTCGGTGGCGGCCAGGGCCTGCAGGGCATTGTCCACTCGCGTACGCGCCGCGCCGAGAGCGGCCGGGTCGCCGTGCTCACCGGCCAGATGCCACAGCGACAGCATCCGCTCCTGTTCCACCGCGGCGATCATCTCGCGAGTGTGCACATTGGCGTTGCCCAGGATCGATGCCCAGTCCTTGGCGTGTTGCCCCTCCCGTACCAGATAACCCGCTGTGCCCACACCGATTCCGAGCAACGTCAAGCTCGGAATCACTGCGATGGCCAGGATGCGGGTCCGGATACCGAGCCTCGCTCTCAACATCGGCACAACATAACGGTCGATGTTTCAAACTTCAGGTCTGATACCACTGAGCGAGACCCGTGTTGACTTTCGTTGTCCGATATGAGTGTGCAGGTCACAGGTCTGTAGCTGGATGTGGTGAAGGTGACGTCCGCCGAACGATTGTGGCAAGTCACACGTTTGAACAGTGTTAGGTATAGCCGGGCTCGAATCCCGCTGTGAGGCAGCGAGTTCGGTCACCGGCCGGCCGGTGGGCGCCGGCGCGCGGCAAGCGCGAACAAAACGACCACGGCCGCGCATTCGACCGCGACCACCGTGGCGACCAGCGCCGAATGCGATGTGTCGGACAGGAATCCGGTGATCGCGCCGCCGGCGGCGGTCGCGGCGCCGAGAACGGCGGCGTAGATGCCGTAGGCGGTGGCGCGGCGATCGCCCGGCACCAGGTCGGCCACCACGGCACGCAGCGTGGATTCCTGCACACCGACTGTCGCACCCCACAGCAGCGCTCCCGCCAGCACCACGCCCGTGCCGCCGGCGAAACCGAAGACCGGCACCAGCGCCGTCGAAACCGGCAGAAGGAGCAGTGTTTTCGCGCCCACGCGGTCGTACAGCCAACCCGAGGCCAGGGCGGCCAGGGCGTCGGCGGCCATGGCCGCGGCGTAGACCACCGGTACCGCCGCCGTCGTGAACACCCCGGCCGCCACCATATGCAGCGACAGCACACCGTAGGTGGTCGCACCGAGCATCGAGACGGCGGTGAACAGGCAATACAGCCAGAACTGCCGGGGCAGTGGAACTCTCGCGATGCCGGGCCGAGGCGCCGCGGCCGGTTCGTATCGCGCCGGATCGGGGACGCGAATGCGGATGCGCACCAACAACAGCAGCGTCGCCGCACCCGGTATCGCGAGCATCGTGAGGGCGGGAGTGAAATCATCGCCGGTCGCGGCGAGAACCGCCGCGACGGTCAGCGGCCCGGCGACCGCGCCGACCTGATCGAGCGCCTCGTGGACGGCGAAGCCACGACCACGCCCGGTGACCGCGGTGGCATGCGAGAGCAACGTGTCCTTGGCCGGGCTGCGCACCGCCTTGCCGACCCGTTCGGCGATCACCAAGGCGGCCGCCACCCACAACACCCCCGCCACACCCAGCAGCGGGACGCTGACCACGGTGAGCACATACCCCGAGATGGTCCACGCCCAGAACCGCCTGGTCCGATCGGTGAGCGGGCCGGACACCAGACGCAGCACCAGCGCGGCCGCCTCACCCACCCCGGTCACCACGCCCACGACGAATCCGGACGCACCCAGCGACCCCAGAAGCGGCCCGGTGATCGACCGCGCCCCTTCGTACACGAAATCCGCCAGCAAGCTGACGATGCCGAACCGGACGACGAAACCCCAGGCGCTCAGCGGCGGCGCCGCGTCCGGTGCCGCCCGTGCCTCCGCCCGCCGAGCCGCCATGAACCGCCTCCGGTCGTCGCCGATCTGCCGCCGCCCCGAACGGCTCCATGATCGCATCGGATCGCCGCCGGAGCAGGCGAACGCCCGCTGAAACGCGCCGATCCAGCGCCTGCGCCGCAGCGTGGCGCATCCTGGCGAACTCGGTGGCAATATCCGTCCCAGGGCGGAGATATGCCCGCGCGGTGCGCGGTAGATTATGTGTATCGGAGGGTTACATTACTCACAAGTAGGAGGCGACGATGCCCGTACCGGAAGCTGCGGTGTTCGAGCGTCTGCGGGCGTTCGCGTCCGTCGACGATGCCCGTGACCACGCGAACAAGACCATCGCCGAGACGTTCACCGGGCGGCCGCTGGGCGAGGTGCCGGTGGGGACCGCCGACGATGTGAGCGCCGCGTTCACCCGCGCCCGCGCCGCCCAGGCGGACTGGGCGAAACGCACGCCGAAGGAGCGGGCGGCGGTGCTGGAACGTTTCCGCGACCTGATCATCAGCGAACGCGACTCTCTGATGGACGTCATCCAGGCCGAAACCGGCAAAGCCCGGTGGGCGGCGCAGGAAGAGATCCTGGGCATGATGTTCGCGGCCCGCTACTTCTCGCGCGTGGCGCCGAAGCTGCTGGCGCCGCATTCGGTGCCGGGCGCGTTCCCGGTGCTGAACCGCGCGCAGGTGCGCACCCAGCCCAAGGGCGTGGTCGGCGTCATCGCGCCGTGGAACTATCCGATGGTGCTGTCGATCGGCGATGCGATCCCGGCGCTGCTGGCCGGCAACGCGGTCGTGGTCAAACCCGACAGCCAGACCCCGTTCTCGTCGCTGGCGAGCGTGGAACTGCTGCTGCGTGCGGGACTGCCCCGCGATGTGCTGCAGGTGATTCCGGGACCGGGCGGCGTGGTCGGCACCGCGATCGTCGACCAGTGCGACTACCTGATGTTCACCGGCTCCTCGGCCACCGGGCGCGAGCTGGCCCAGCAGTGCGGTAAGCGGCTGATCGGATTCTCGGCCGAACTCGGCGGCAAGAATCCGATGATCGTGACTCGCGGCGCGAATCTGGACAAGGTCGCCAAGGCGGCGGTGCGCGCCTGCTTCTCCAACGCCGGCCAGCTGTGTATCTCGATCGAGCGGATCTACGTCGAGCAGTCGATCGCGGCGGAGTTCAGCGAGAAGTTCGTGAAGGCGGTCGGGGCCGCGAAACTCGGTGCGGCCTACGACTTCTCGACCGATATCGGCAGCCTGATCTCACCGGCGCAGCTCGAGACGGTCACCAAGCACGTCGCCGACGCCACGTCCAAGGGCGCCGAAATTCTCGCCGGCGGCAACGCCCGGCCCGATCTGGGCCCGCTGTTCTTCGAGCCCACGGTCCTGAGCAATGTCACCGACGAGATGGAATGCGGCCGCAACGAAACCTTCGGCCCGCTGGTCTCGATCTATCCGGTCGCCGACGTGGAGGAGGCGATCGCCCGCGCCAACGACACCGAATACGGGCTCAACGCCAGCGTGTGGGCGAGCAGTGCGTCCGAGGGTCAGGCCATTGCGGCCCGGCTGCGCACCGGGACCGTCTGTGTCGACGAGGGTTACGCACCGGCGTGGGGGAGCACCGGCGCCCCGATGGGCGGTATGGGGATCTCCGGGGTCGGTCGCCGCCACGGTCCCGACGGACTGCTGAAGTTCACCGAACCACAAACGGTGGTCGTCACTCGCGGAATGAATCTGGATGCGCCGCTGGGCATTCCGCAGTCGAAGTGGCAGGCGTTGCTGATGATGCTGGCGCGCAGCTTCCGCTTCCTGCCCGGGCGCTGAGCCGGACGGGTCGGTCACCGGGCAGCGGTGACCGACCCGCGCGCTCACTGGTTGAAGAAGATTCCGGTCAGATTCGCGTTCTTGATCGGCGTATCGGCGTTGCGCTGGTTGGCGCACAGGAAATCGACCGCCGTCATGGTGGCGTCGACCTGGGTGCCGGCGGGCTCGTGATCGTTGTTCGTCTGCTGCTTCACGAATTTGGTGATCGTGACCCGCTTGGTGTCGGCGTCCTGTTTGACATAGTCGCTGCACGGGGTGTCGCCACCCTTGTTGATCGCGCGCTGCACGTCCGAGCATCCACTCAGCAGGCCCGCGGTCACCGTGGCCGCTGCGATGGTGCCGAACAGCGCGGCGATGCTGCGATGGGCCCTGGATGTCATCTGTTCTCCTCGTCGAGGCCGCGTGCCGGGCCGATCCCGGCAATTCGACCGCAAGCCTAAGCGTTCACCGGCCGAATACCCCGTCGTATCCGGCCGAATCGGACGGACCGCTACCCTACGGCGGTGCAGCTGTCTCGAACGGCCGATGCGGTGTCGTCGGTAACCGATAGATTGACGACGATCTCCCCACAGCCGCCGGTATGGGTGGTGCTGGCGACGGCTGCCGTGGCGGCGGCGGTGGTGCTCTATCGGCCGGTATGGCGAGTGCTGCGGACATGTGTGACGATCGCCCACGAGATCGGCCACGCGGTGGTCGCGATCTGCACGGGCCGCACCCTGAGCGGTATCCGGCTGCATTCGGACACCTCGGGTGTGACCGTATCCCGCGGCAAGCCACGCGGTTTCGGGATGGTGCTGACCACCCTGGCGGGCTATCCGGCTCCCTCGGCGGTCGGGCTCGGATTCGCGATACTGCTCGGCACCGGACGCCAGACGCTGATGCTGTGGATTCTCATCGCGGCGCTGGTGGTGTTGATCGTGGTGATCCGCAACCTGTTCGGCTTCCTCGCCGTGATCTGCGCCGGCGGCGCCGCCTTCGCGGTGTCCTGGTACGGAACGGCGGTGTGGCAGGGCGTGTTCGGCTATGTGGTGACCTGGTTCCTGCTGTTCGGCGGGGTGCGCGCGGTGATCGAACTGTGGCAGGTGTCGGTGCGCGGCGACGGATCCGATGCCGACCAGCTGGCGTGGCTCACCCACATTCCGGCGCGGCTGTGGGTCCTCGTGTTCGGCCTGCTCACCCTCGCGGCACTGGTCGTGGGGGCAGGTGAGCTGCTCGGAATTCAGCTCGGCGGCACGGCCGCCTGAAAGGTTCGGGGTAGCGCCGCACGTGCGGCGGCGGTTTCCGCGGTGGTGATGGTCTGCCGCAGCACGTCTCTGGCCGTGTCGATCTCGGCCGATCGCTGGTCGAGGACGCGCAGCTGGGCGCGGAGCGCGTCCAAGACGCCGGGACAGGGCAGTACCGCGGCCGCAGCGTCGGTGCAGGGAAGTATCTGGCGGATGATACGGGTCGGGAGACCGGCCGCGAGCAGAGCCCGAATTCGCAGGACCGTCGTGGTGGCGGTCTCGTCATAGGTCCGGTACCCGTTGGACCGGCGCTCGGAATGGAGCAGCCCCGCCCGTTCGTAATAGCGCAGGAGGCGTTCGCTGGTTCCGGTCCGCTTGGCCAGTTCTCCGATGAGCACCGTCTTTCCTCTCGGGCTTGACCTTCCAACAGTGTCAAGGAGCAACAGTGGGCCTGCCCTGCCGCATTCCAGCGGCCCGCTCTCTCCTGGAGGAACCTTTGATCATCGATGCCCACAGTCATGTCCACGACCCGGTCGAAAGCCACCTCGCCGCTCTGGACGATGCGGGAGTGGATCGCGCTGTGCTCTTCGGGACCAGACCGCATCCGGAGCGGGCCGTCGATCTTGTATCACTACGCCGTGAGATGGGCGTTCTCGACAGCGCTCTGGCGGGCGGTGAGAACAGCCTCGACAGATATCGCACCGCCTGGGCAGAGCTTCACGAGGCCCTGGCCGCGCACCCGAGCCGGTTCATCGGGTTCGGCTCCATACCGGTGGACCTGCCCGCGGAGGACATCGCCGTTCTGATCGACCGCGAGGTGGTGGGACGCGGACTGCGCGGCATCGGGGAACTTACCCCTGCCGCGGGTGAGGCAGCCCGGATCGAGCCCGTGCTCGCCGCGGCGCACGACCACGGCGGGCTGCCGGTCGTGGTCCATGGATCTGCCCCCACCACTGGCGAAGACCTGCGCACGCTGTCCCGTCTCGCGGCGCGATACCCGGCGGTTCCGCTGGTGGTCAGCCAACTCGGCGGCACGAACTGGATGGCGGCGATCGAAATGGTGAAGGACACACCGAGTATGTATCTGGAATTGTCCACAGCCAACATCATTTTCGCGGTGCGGCTCGCCATCCGCGAAATTCCGGAGCGAACGTTGTTCGGCTCGGATGCTCCCTACGGCGATCCGGTGCTCGCCCGCACGACCGTAGAACGGGTCACCCCTCCCGGTGAGGTGCGTGACTTGGTGCTCGGAGGAAACCTGGGACAGCTCTTGGGCATTCTCTGAACCGCCCAGCCGCCCGGCGACCGTGCGGGGCACCGACCAGGCGTCGGGCGGCGGCGCGGCATTCGACGGCTCAATGATCCTGAGCCTGCGCACGCCACCGCCGGGCCGCATCCGGATCACCCCGGCGCTCCAGCACTTCCGCGAGACCGGCCATCGCGCGCGAATCGCCCTGTTCGGCCGCCAGGCGCCACCAGCGTTGCGCCTCGTCGAATTCGCGTGTCCGATAACCGAGTACACCCAGATCATAGGCCGCTGCGGTATGTCCGAGATCGGCCGCCTGGCGCCACATCCGCCGGGCCCGGTCGACGTCGCCGCGAGTGTGCGCCTCCACTCCGAGGTGATAGAGCGTGGCGCGGAAGCGGTCCTGCTCACCACCGGCGTCGACGGAGACGGTCATCGCGACCACCAATTCCTCGAAATCGGGATCCCCGACCCCGGTACTGCAGCGCAGCAGCATCGAATCGGCCGCGCCGCGTTCGATGACGAGTCCGTAGTTGCCCGTCCAGGATTCGACCGCGCCCGTGGCCGTCATCCAGACCGGGGTGAGGGTGTAGGCGGCCGCCGGGCCGGTTCCCGACAGGTGTAGATCGGTCCCTTCGGCGAGGGCATCGCTCCACACGTCGACGCCCGGCAGCCGGTGCCCGCGCAACGTCGCATATCCGTCGATCACCGAAACCCCGATGCCCAGTCCGAGCAATCCCGGCGGCGGTGCCGCGGCGTGCAGCACCAACCGCACCACCGTCGTTTCGGCGCCCAGGCGCTGCGAGTACATCGGGTGGACAGTGACACCATGCCAGCCGACCGGCTCGGTGCCCGGATATCGCTCGGCCAGGGGACGATTCGCCTCACCGGTATCGGCCATCGCGCCGCCTTTCGCCGTAGCCGTAGGGGGAATCGATGCGTTGCCGCGCACACCGTAGTCCCTGCGACCGGAAAATGGTGCCGAACTGTCGGTTTCAGTCCTCGCTGTCGGCGCGCTGCCCCACGAACGCCCGCAAGGCCGGGTCCGTGGAGACGATGCGGTCGACCTCGTCGCCGCCGGTGCATTCGAACAGCCCGATCGTCACGTGCGCGCCGCGCCGGCCCAGCACTCGCCAGACGCCGCCGCTGTCCTGCCAGCGGATCAGCGCGGCGACGGCGGGGGAGGTCGGCGCGTCGGGCACCTCACCATTGTGACGGCGGGAACCGGTCAGGCGAATTCGTGGTACAGCTCGGGCAGGAAGCGAGCCAGATGATTCATCTCCTGCCCGCAGTGCAACAGCAGATCGCGCGCGAGGTCGAGTCCGGGGAGCAGGTCGCCGGCGTCGGCGGCGGCACCGCGCTGCACCGCACGCGCGGCGTGCACCGGATCGAGGGTGTGAACGCCGTAGATGCGCAGGTAGAAGCGACTGCGCATCTCGCATCCACCGGGAATCGGGCGGACCTGGTGGGCCAGCCAGCCCAGATCGACCGGCGCGATGCTGCTGCCGACCCGGCCGAACACCACGGTGTGCTCGTCGGGCACGGTGAAGCCGTAGGCGACCGGATCGTGGAAGGCGATGGCGAGTTGCTGCAACTTCGGCCCGATGTATTCGTCGACGTAGGAGATGTTGCCGATGTACCGCTGCCGGTCCGTAATCGCCGCACCGGTCCGGTCGGCCGCCACCTCCGCGTACCGGTGTGCGTCCGGATGCCACAGCTTGTATCGGGCCGATTCGACCAGATGCCACCCGAACCACCAGTCCCACATGGCGGCCGTCACCCGCGGCATCTCGGTCCGCACCGCCACCCAGACGATTCCGGAATCGGTCTGTCCGTAGCCGGTTTCGATCGGCGCGTAGCCGGAGGGACCCAGCTCGGTGGTCAGTGCGGAAAAGGGAGGAATGCGATCCGGCGGGGTGGGCGGACCCGCGTACGCCGACGTGACCGCCGACTGCGGCGCGACGGTGTGTTCGGTCATGAAACGCGCATACGGCTGGGCGCGATCCTGCGCGGAATATCCGCTGTAGCGTGCGTTGTCGGGTCCGTCGGCGCGTGCCAGTGGCGATCGGGCCGCGGCGAGCGCGCCCGCGCCGGCGGCCGCGAGCGTCAGCGCCCGGCGCCGCGACAGGGCCGAAGGTGTCACCATGCGACGAGGCTACTGCTGGATGCGGCGCGCGCATGTGCCGATCGTGGCGGCTCCCAACAGCATTCGTGAACGGCGGCGCGTTCACGGATGGGACGGCGGTCCGATGATGACTTTTCCCAGTACGGCCGCACATCGAGATCATGCGGCCCCCGCGGGCCGTGCGGGTTCGCCGGGCGAGGGGCCGCACGGCCGCGAGGTTGCCGGCTACGGGGTGGAGTAGCCGATCAGGGCGCCGATCCCGGCGCCGATCGGAATGGTGATCAGGGCGCCGACGCCACCGAGGAAGAAGCCCAGGACCGCACCGATTCCGGCGCCGACCAGGGCGCCGACCCCCGCGTTGTACTGCTTGCGGGCCAGGGTGTCGGAGGCTTCGTCGATGGCCTGTGCGGTGCGCTCGGTCGCCGACTGCGGCGTCAGCGTCAGCGTGCGGCCGGCATTCTCGACGCGCGGGGTGAGGCCGACGGTTCCCGAGGCCGTACGCAGGCCGAGCGGAACCGAGGCCACGGCACGGCCGGCGGCATCGATGAGCGTGACCGAATCACCGGTGACGGTGAAGGATCCGGCGTCCACGGTGGTCGTCAGACCGGTGTGGTCTGCGGTCGGCGCGGTCACGAAGCCGACGCCCTGTTCGACACCGCGCACCGCGATCTCGGAGGCCGTGGCCGGTGCGGCCTGCACGACGCCGGCGGCCGCGGTGGTGGCGCCGACGGCCAGCAGCGCGGTGGCGGCGAATTTCTTGGCTCTCATGATCTTTCCCCACAATCCGTCGGCCCGGCCGGGCCGACATGTCCCCTGTGGCCGGATCTCGGCCGCTCCCATTCTTACCCAGATACCGCGCCGGTGTTCGGTTTCCGATTCGTGCCGACCGAAACATGCTCCCGCACAATAGGTTTGCTTGCCATTCGCCGAAAAAGCGCACTGTCGGTGCTCGTTACGGACAGCGGCATGCGATCGGCACGATTGCCGGCCGGATACTGCGATATTCCCGGCCGCCGATGTCAACCGCCTTCGCCCTCGACTCGACCGACGTCGCCGTTCGCCTTCAACCGCACCGCCGAGGTGACTCGCCACCACCCGGGTCGGCGTCGAGAACGCTCGGAACTGCGCCGATGGTGGCACTGCGACTCGGCCGCCGGACCGCAACCACCACCGTTTCCACCTCCGCTCCCCGTATCGTCGACCGATGTGAGCGACGACGACAGTGCGACGCGCCCGCGATTGCGGCCCTCCGCGATCGGCGATCCCGGCGCGTTCGCCGAACACGTCTGCCACCGGCTCCAGCGCGAGATTCCGGCGTACCGGGGGATTGCCGCATCAGCCCTGGTGCCCTCGATCGCCGACGCGGTGGATCGTCTGATCAGCGCCACTTCGGCCGACCGGCCACTGGACGAACAAGAACTCGCGGACTTCCGTGCGTACGGCGCACTGCGTGCGGAACTGGGTGTCCCGCTCGACGCGATGCTGCGCGGCTGGCAGATCGTGGTGGGGGAGGTGATCGAACGCATCGGCACCTCCGAACACTGGGCGACCCGGCCGGGCGCGGCGCTGATGTCGGTGCTGGCAGCCCTGTTGCGCGCCTCGGACGCGGCTACGGTCGCCTACAGCTCCGGCCATCGCGAGGCCGAGGCACAGATCACCCGCCGTCTCGACACCCGGCGCGACGATATGGTGCGCGCACTGGCCGAAGGCGCGCTACCCGCCGGGGAACTGCGCCGCCGCGCGCAATACATCGGGCTGCGCCTCGACGGTGCGTACGCGGCCTTCCGCGCGATCACCGATGAACCCGAGCACACCGAATGGGAGTTGCGGCAGCGGCCGGGGTTCCGCCCGCCGCGCGGCGTGGTGGCGATCCTGGACCGCGATGTGGTCGGCATCTGCGATCCGCACGACGATTCGGCGCCCTCGGCCGGAGTATTCCTCGGCGTCGGTCCGGCCTGTCCGCTCGAAGGGGTTCCGCGTTCCCTGCGTGTCGCGGGCCGGGTCGCCGAGACCGCCCGGCTGTTCGGCCGAGCGGGCCGCCACACCCTCACCGATCTCGGCGTCCTACCGGCCGTGGTCGGAGACAGCGATGTGGGCAGCGCCCTGCTGCTGCGCTACATCACTCCGCTCGACGACGCCGAGGCCGGCTCGATACTCGACACCGTCGACGCATATATCGCCGCCGGCCTCAACGCCAGCGAAACCGGGCATCGGCTGTACCTGCACCACAACACGGTCCGCTATCGGTTGTCCCGATTCGAGGAGCTGACCGGGGCGTCGCTGAAGGATCCGCACGTGGCGCAGCAGGTGTGGTGGGCGCTGCGCTATCGAGAGCTGAATTCCGGCGCCGCCGAATCCTGAGCACAAGGGTCACAAGTTCATGCCCCTCGATTTTGTGAACTATTACGAAACCAATCGGCCGTGCCGGCGGTTGATCGATAGAGGGACCGGATGCGGCGGCCGATAACCGCCGGTCATCGTCCCGGTATGTCCGTGCGACGCTCGAAAGGCAGAACCGGCATCATGACATTCGCCGATCCGTTCACCGCGGTCTTCGCCGATGCGGTCGAGATGGCCGTACGCGCACCCTCGGTGCACAACACTCAGCCGTGGCGGTGGTCGCTGCGCGAGGAGACCATCCACCTGCACGCCGACGAGTCCCGCCAGCTGACCGTGACCGATCCGGCCCAGCGCGCACTGCTGCTGAGTTGCGGCGCGGCGCTGCACCACATGCGGGTGGCGCTGGCGATGCTCGGCTGGTCCGCACAGGTCGGCTACCTTCCCGACGACAGCGATCCCGACCACCTCGCGGCGATCACGATGCGCCCGCGCACACCGTCGGGGCGCGATATCGACCTGGCCGCGGCGATCGCCCACCGGCAGTCCGATCGCCGCCGCTACAGCACCCGTCCGGTGCCGCAGGCGTTCGTGCGTGAGGTGTCCGCCGATGCCCGCGCCTACGGCGCCGCGGCGCGGCAAATTCCGCCGGAGTTGCGCCCGGAACTGGCCGACGCCGCCCGGACCGCGACGCTACGGCACGCCGCCGACCCCGCCTATCTGCACGAGCTGGCGGTCTGGAGTGGGCGGCACGGGACCTCCGACGGCGTTCCGGCCGCGAACACCCCCGCGCCGCGGCCCGACGACGAGATCGCCAAGCGGCGGTTCGAGTCGCCGGAGCTGGCCGACCCCGCCACCGAGCCCGAGGCCGCCGAATGGCTGGTGGTGTGCACGACCGGCGACGACCGCCTCGCGCGGCTGCGCGCGGGGGAGGCCGTGAGCGCGTTGCTGTTGTCGGCGACCACGCTGGGCCTGTCGTCGAGTCTGCAGTCCGAACCGCTGGCCATGCCGGATCTGCGCGCCGAAATGCGCCGCCACGTGCTCGCCGAATGCGCGTACCCGCAGACGATGGTGCGGCTGGGCTGGCTGCCCTCCGGCGCCGCACCACTGCCGCATACGCCACGGCGGCCGGTCACCGAGGTGACCGCGGCCGCCGTGGCGTACTGATCGCGGCCCGTCAGAGCCCGGCGTCGGCGGCGATCTCGCGGGCGTGGGCGATGATCGCGTCGATGCGTTCGACGGTCGGCGTGCCCGCGGCGGCCTTGTTGCCCGGCGTATCGGCCGCGCGCCGCATCACCCCCTCGGCGATGATCGCGAGTTTCCACAATCCGAGCACATGCCAGAAGGTGAGGGCGTCGCGATCGCGTCCGGTCTCGTCGAGGTAGGCGCGCGCCATCTCGGCTCGATTCGGGAAGCCCGGCAGTGCCGAGGCCGGGAAGTCGCCGCCGATGTCCTCGCCGGGCTGGACCCAGTAGGCGAGCAGACTCCCCATATCCGCGAGCGGATCGCCGAGGGTGGACAGTTCCCAGTCCAGTGCGGCCACCACCGCGCCGCTGTCCCGGGAGGTGATCACGTTGCGCAGATGGAAGTCACCGTGCACCAGCGTCGTTTCCCGTTGCGGCGGAATCGATTCGGCGAGCCGGCGGGTGAGGTCGTCGAGTTCGGGCACCTCGCGGGTGCGCGACTGCTCCCACTGCCGCGACCACCGATTCAGCTGCCGCTGCGCATACGGTTTGTGACTGGCCAGATCCGCCAGCCCCACCGCCTCGAGATCGACCGCGTGGATGCGCGCCAGCGTGTGGGTCAGGGATTCGGCGATGGCCAGGCGTCGCTGCGGGGTCAGCGACTCCGCGACCTCCATGGTGTCCACGACCTGTCCGTCGACGTATTCCATCAGCACCACCGGCGCGTCACAGACCTCGGAGTCGGTGGTGACGGCGATGATTCCGGGCACCGGGACATCGGTGCCGGCCAGCGCCGACATGATCCGCGACTCGCGCACCACATCGTGCGCGGAGGCCAGCAGCCGGCCCAGCGGCGGGCGCCGCAGCACCCACCGGTGCCCGGCGTCGTCGCCGACCAGATAGGTGAGATTGGACTGGCCGAGACCGATGCGGGTGAACGTCGGGACGCCGGTCGGCCCGACGCCCAGCCCATCGATCCACCGGGTGATCGCCGCGGTGTCGATTCCGCGGAGCTGCTGCAGGGTCACGGCGCCGTCCGGAATGCCGCGGGGTGGCCGAGTCGCTGCCCGCCGTCGATGACCATCACCTCACCGGTGATCCATTGCGCCGCGTCGGACACCAGGAACGCGATGGCCGAGCCGATATCGTCGGGTTCACCGATCCGGTCCAGGGCGGTCGCGTCGGCCACCAGATTCTCGTGCTCACGCCACAGCGCTTCGGCGAGTTTGGTCCGCACCACACCGGGCGCGACGGCGTTGACCCGGACCCGCGGGGACAGCTCCAGCGCCATCTGCTTGGTGAGGTGGATGAGCGCCGCCTTGGAGCCGTTGTAGAGGCCGAGGTTCGCCTCGAAACCCATCCCGCCGATCGAGGCGGTGTTCACGACGGCGCCGCCGTGTTCACCCATCCACGCCTTGGTCGCGAGCGAGGTCCACAGGATCGGCGCCCACAGGTTGACGTCGAAGATCTTGGCGAACCGGCCGTGGTCCTGATCGATCACCGGGCCGAACGCCGGATTGGTGCCGGCGTTGTTGACCAGGATGTCGACGCTGCCGAACCGCTCGAGGGTGCGGTCGATGCAGGCGCGCGCGGCATCCTCGTCGACGGCGTGCGCGGCGATACCGAGCGCGCTGCCCTGTACCTGCGCGGCCGCGGCGTCGGCCGATTCCTGATCCCGCGAGGTCAGCACCACATCGGCCCCGGCCGCGGCGAGGGCCTGCGCGGTCGCGAGGCCGATGCCGCGCGAGGCGCCGGTGACGATCGCGGTGCGGCCGGTCAGATCCGCATTCGGCATATCAGTTGTCCGCCTTCACATCTCGATACTTGCGCAGTTCCTGCCGGGCCAGCGTGCGCTTGTGCACCTCGTCGGGCCCGTCGGCCAGCCGCAGCGTGCGCAGATGCGCCCACGCCATGGCGAGCGGGAAGTCGTCGGTGACACCGGCGCCGCCGTGGACCTGGATGGCCCGGTCGACGATCTTCAGGGCGATATTGGGCGCGGCCACCTTGATCGCGGCGATCTCGGTGCGGGCTTCCTTGTTGCCGACGGTGTCCATCAGATAGGCCGCTTTCAGGGTCAGCAGCCGGATCATCTCGATATCGATGCGCGCCTCGGCGATCCAGTCCTGGATATTGGCGTTGGCGGCGATCGGCTTGCCGAAGGTGATGCGCGTGCTCGCGCGCCGGCACATCAATTCCAGTGCGCGCTCGGCCATTCCGATGGCCCGCATGCAGTGGTGGATGCGGCCGGGGCCGAGCCGGGCCTGGCTGATCGCGAAGCCCTCACCCTCGCCCTTCAGCACGTCCTTCAGCGGTACCCGGACATTCTGGAAATCGATCTCGGCATGTCCTTCGCGGTCCTGGTAGCCGAAGACCGGCAAGCCGCGCATGACGGTCACGCCCGGGGCGTCGATGGGGACGACCATCATCGACTGCTGGCGGTGCGGCGCGGCGTCGGGATCGGTCTTGCCCATCACGATCAGCACGGTGCAGTTCGGATGCAGCGCGTTGGAGGCGAACCACTTGCGGCCGTTGAGGACGTACTCGTCGCCGTCGCGCACCATCGACAGTTCGACATTGGTGGCGTCGGAGCTGGCGACCGCGGGTTCGGTCATCGCGAACGCCGAGCGGATCGTGCCGGCCAGCAGCGGCTTCAGGTACTTGTCCTTGTGCTCGTGGGTGCCGAAGAGCGTGAAGACCTCCATATTTCCGGTGTCGGGGGCATTGCAGTTGCAGGCCTCCGGCGCCAGGTGGCTGCGGCCCATGATCTCGGCCAGCGGTGCGTACTCGAGGTTGGTCAGGCCCGGACCCCATTCCGGATAGGGGTGGAACAGATTCCACAGTCCGCGCCGCTGCGCCTCGGCCTTGAGCTCCTCGAGGATCGGCGGCTGGAAGTGCGGATCACCGGCGGCGCGCATCTGCTCGTCGTAGACGGCCTCTGCGGGGTAGACGTGCGAATCCATGAACTCCAGCAGCTGGGCGCGATATTTCTCGGCCCGCTCGGAGATGTCGAACATCGACATGTGATCTCCTGATCGTTGTGAAATCTGGTGTGCGGCTTCAGTTCTCGTCGAGCAGGCTGTGCTGGTAGCGGCGCATGCCGGCCAGCCAGCGGTCGTAGTCGGATCCCTTGCGCCGGTACATCTCGAGCACGCTCGGATGCGGAAGGATCAGGAACTGCTCGGTGTCGATCGCGGCCAGTACCGCGTCGGCGACCTGCGCGGGTTCGAGTACCTCGCCCGCGGCGGTCACCGCCCGGGTCGAGGCCTCGCCGAGCCGATCGCCGGAGTCGCGCCCGGCGTACAGCAGGGGCGTGTCGACCCCCATGGGGCACAGGCAGCTGACTCGAATTCCCTTGTCGCCGTATGTGACCGACAACCATTCGGCGAAGCCGACGGCGGCGTGTTTGGTCACCGAGTAGGTGGCCGACCCGATCTGGGTGAGCAGTCCGGCCGCCGAGGCGGTGCTGACGAAGTACCCCTCACCGCGCTCGAGCCACTGCGGCACGAGCTGGGTGGCGGCGCGGATGTGCGCGCGCACGTTGACATCGAAGGAGCGGTCCCAGTCGGCCTCGGCGACTTCGAGCCCGACCGCACCGGCGATGCCGGCGTTCGCGAAATACAGGTCGACCGGGCCGAACGTCTTCTCCGCCAGCGTGATCAGGTTTGCGATCGCCTCCGGATCGCTGACGTCGGCGCCCGCGCTCACGCAGGCGCCGGGATGCTCGGCCGCCACCGCGTCGGCGACGCTCTTCGCGGCGGCCTCGTCGAGATCGGCGACGACGACCCGCGCGCCCGCGGCGGCGAGGCGGGCGGCGAGCGCACCACCGATACCGCCTCCGCCGCCGGTCACGATGGCCACTTTCTGCGCAACCTGCACTGCCGTACCCCTGTCCCTGTCCGTGATGTCACCTCACCGTAGTTGAGGTCGACGTCAAGTTCAATTTCGGGTCTGCGCGGACGCCGCACTCAGCTGTTGTAGCAGGTCTGCGCCGTGCCGAAGGGTGAAACGGCGAGTCAGGACTTGGCCGGGATACGCAGCGCGTTGACCCACAACCGGGTCGCGGTGTAGGTCAGCTCGTCCAGGTCGACCGGACGGTCGGTGTCGTCACCGCCCACGAAATGCCCGAAGGCCAGGCGGCTCACCATTCCGGAGAGGGCGCGCGAGGCGAGGAGCGGATCCAGCTCCGGATCGGCCAGTCCCCGCCGTTGCAGCGATTCGATACTGCGCGCGTTGCGGTCGATGAACGCCTCGGCGCGGCGCTGGCGCAGCACCCGGAATTCGGGATCGATATTGGCGACCTGTTCCAGCAGACCCATGAGTTTGGCGTTGCGCTGATAGGCCTCGAAATAGGCGCGGTTGCTCGCGGCGACGACCGCGGCCGGATCGTCGGCCTCGGGCACATGCGGCATCCCCGGATGCAACATGTCCTCCTGGGCGATCTCCAGGACCGCCGCGAAGATCTCCTCCTTGCTGGAGAAATACGTATAGAACGTGCCGGAGGAGCAATGGGCCGCGGTCGTGATGTCGACCAGCCGGGTGTCGAGATAGCCACTGGTCTCGAAGACCCGGCGGGCGGCGGCGATCAGCGCCGAGCGGGTGCGCAGCCCGCGTTCGGTGGTCGGCAATTCCCGCAGCAGGGAAGTTCGGGCCATCGACGGCGCCGTGTCCGTACTGCGACCATCCTCGCCGAACTTTCCCATGCAGCAGTTATAGCCGACGCGGCCGATTCGACGGCAGGCAGCCGGATTTGTCGTATTAGGGTCTGTTGATCTTGGAAGTCATCGGAGTGGAGAGTATGTCGAGATTGAGGAAGCTGCTGACGCTCGGGGCGGCAGCGGCGGCGGTTGTGCTCACCGCGGTGCCGGCGCACGCGCAGCAGCAACCCGAGTACGCGCCCACCATGCTGGTGCTGGACGCTTCGGGATCCATGCGGGCCCCGGATCCCGGCGGCGGCACGAAACTGGATGCGGCCAAGGCCGCTGTGCACAGTTTCGTCGCCGCGGCCCCACCGCGGTCGCGAGTGGGACTGACGGTGTACGGGACCGGAACCGGATCGTCGGACGCGGAGAAGACCGCCGGATGTGCGGATGTGCGCACGCTGCGCGGCGCCGACATCCTCGACAGAGCCGCCGTGAACACCGCCGTCGACGGTATCGAGGCCAGTGGATACACGCCGATCGGCGCCGCGCTGCGGGCGGCGGGCGAGGCGCTTCCGAAGGAGGGCCCGCGCTCGATCGTCCTCGTCTCCGACGGCGAAGACACCTGCGCGCCACCGGATCCCTGTGAGGTCGCCCGGGAACTCGAGCGCCAGGGCGCGAGGATCGTGGTGCACGCCATCGGATTCGGTGTCGACGGGCCCGCGCGCAAACAGCTCACGTGCATCGCGCAGCAGACCGGCGGTACGTACACCGACGCCGCCGACGGCACCTCGCTCGAACGCGTTCTGCCCAGGGTGAGCCAGGCGGCGTTGCGCACCTATACGCCGATCGGGGCACCGATTTCCGGCGCCGCGGCCTATCGAGACGCGCCGATCGCGGCGCCGGGTCAATATCTGGACACGATCGCGCAGCACGAAACGAAGTACTATGCCCTGGACGTGCCGCAGGGTGCGATGGCGTACTTCAGTGCGACGGTTGCCTTCCCTCATGTGCGGCAGAAACAGTCCGGCAACGACAACAGCGTGTTGTACCTGCGGGTCTACGGCGAGGACGGCAAGGACTGCAACGTCTTCGGGTTCGAGCAGGTCGTGAACACCAGTGACGGTGTGGCCTTGACTGTCACCAAGGCGTGGGACGGCGCGACGAAGACCGACTCGGGATCCGACAGCGCCGCGAACGCGTGCCGCGGCGGCGGTCGCTACTACTTCGCACCAGAGTGGCACGGCGTCGCCGACAACATGCCGCAGCAGATGCCGATGGAGTTGCTGTTCGGAATCGAGCCTGCGGCCGACGACCCCGGCCCGCCCGCGTCGACCACACCGACGGCATTCACGCCACCGGCCGGCAGTACCGTCGCGGTGACGGGAGGTGGATCGTTCAATGCCGCAACCACATTGGAAGGTTCCGGCAGCTATTCCGACACCCTGCAGCGTGGCGAGTCGGTGTTCTATCGGGTACCGCTCGGATGGGGGCAGGGTCTCGCCTACCGGGTGAATTTTTCGGATTCCGACAAGCACGGACTCGACGGGCTGTCACGGGCCACGACCACGCTGTACTCGCCGATTCGCACCGAGATCGATCACGACTTCGCCGGTTACAACGGAGAATCCGCGGCGATGCCGGCCGGCGATCCGCTGGCCACGCTGCCGATACGCTACAGCAATCGCACGGCCGGGGCCGGTAAGGGCACCGAACAGAGCCTGGCGGGTTGGTACTACATCGCCGTCTCCGTCAGCGCCTCGAATGTCGAAGGACTCGGTGCGCCGGTCCCGATTCGCCTGGATGTGACCGTCGGCGGGGCCCCCGAACCCGGACCGCATTACGAATCCGCCACGGCGAAAGGCATATTCGGTGAGCACGAGACGCAGTCACCGGACGCGTCGTCCTCGGCGAACAGCGGCGGCCGATCGCCGGCATCGGCCGCCTCGGAATCCGGCGACGGGGTTTCGTCGACGGTCCTCGTCGCCGTCATCGCCGGTGTCGTCCTCCTCGGACTGCTTCTCGGCGCGCTGGTGGTGATACGGAGCCGCCGCAAGAAGTCGCGCCCCTAGGGCGCCGCTACCGAGGAACCGCGGGAATCGAGGGCCGGTCCGTGATCGCTTGCCGGTGATCACGGACCGGCTCACCTGTTTCGCCGCACCACCACGTGTGCCAGGGTTTCGAGATCGCCCCGGGCGATACCGGACGGCAGCCCGGCCAGTGCGGAACGCAACGCCCGGTCGGCGTAGTCGCGGGTGAGTTCACGGCCACCGGCGGCAGCGACCAGTTCGGCCGCACGCGCTACGTCGACCGTGGTCATCGGCCGCGGCTCGTTGTACAGCCGGGCCAATTCGCGGCCCGCGTCGGTATCGGAGGCCAGTGCGCACACCACCGGGAACGACCGCTTCCGTGCGGCGAGGTCGCTGAGCGCGGGTTTTCCGGTCACCGCCGGATCGCCCCAGATGTCGATGGCGTCGTCGACCAGCTGGAACGCGAGCCCCAGATTGCGGCCGAAGGTGTTGAACGCGGCCACCGTCCGCGAATCCGCACCCGCGCACAACGCGCCCAAGGCGCACGAACAGCCCAGCAGCACCGCGGTTTTGCCCGCCGCCATGGACAGATAGTCCTCGACGCTCACATCCGGCCGGGTCTCGAAATCGCAGTCCTGATATTGGCCGTGGCACAGCGTCGCGGCGGTGCGGGCCAGCCGGATCACCGCCGCGGCGCCGGTCTCCTCCGGCACCCCGCCGTCGGAGAGCACGGCGAACGCCAACGCCTGCAACGCGTCTCCGAGCAGCGTGGCATTGGTGGTGCCCCACACCCGCCAGACCGTGGGCCGGCCGTGACGCAACGGATCGGCGTCCATCACATCGTCGTGCACGAGGGAGAAGTTGTGCAGCAGTTCGACCGCCGCACCGGCGTGGACGGCATCGGCGGCCGGGGCGCCGCAAGCGGCCGCGGCGGCCAGGGTCAACGCCGGGCGCAAGCCCTTGCCGTGCGCACCGGCGCGCAGATTGCCCTCGGCGTCGCACCAGCCGAAGTGGTATCCGGCCATCCGGTCCAGGGGGTGACCGAGCGTCGCGACCGCGGCCCGCAGGACCGGAGCGATCGCCGTGCGGGCATCGGCGAGCAAGGCGCCCGCAGAGCGCACACCCGGTGTGGCATCGGTGGTGGCGCGTGGGCGGCGCCCGGGTTCGCGGGGGAGCGCGCAATCCTTGCGGTCCGGTGCTGGAAGACGTTGTTCCGGAGGGTAGGTGGTGGGTTTGGATGATCGCATTTCCGGCCCCGCTCGCTAGGGCACAGCCGCCGCGCCCGCTCCGCGTCGCGGTCGGCGGTGCGTGAAGTATTCATCGTCGCACCGGAACCCGCGGGCCGGGCGGTGGCCCGGGTTGCGTTTGCGCAACGCCCCGCGGATTCGCCGTCAGGTCAGGGGTGCGCCGTGTTCGAGTGCCTCGCGCGGTGCACTGGTGTAGCGCGCGGCCTGATAGTGGTAGTCGAAGTTGGCTCGGACATACCGGGTGTAACAGGTTGCGGTGCTGAGGATATCGGCGCGCTCGCGGCCGGACAGGCCCGCTGCGTCGAGCTCGGCGGGCAGCGCATCGATGCCCGTCAGCATCCGGCGCACACATTCGGTGAGCATCCGGTCGACCACCTCGACCGCCTGTTTCCGGTCGAGGCCCTGCTGCCGTTCGGCCAGCAGCACCGAGTTGTACAGGTACTCCGAGGCCTCGTCGGAGTCGATGGACAGGATGTCGTTGAACAGTCCCATATGTTCGACCGACGCCTCCCGTATCGCACGCAACGCCGGCAGGCCGCGCGCCGCCGCGCACAGGTCGACGCCCTCCGCGATCTCGCTGATATCGAGAAATACGTACAGCGCCACGGAATCACGCCGGTGGGCCCGATAGTCGTCCAGATCGGGATAGCGATCGGTGAGCCGCCCGATGCTCTCGGTGTAGTAGGTCCACAACCACGCCGAGAGCTCGGTGCGCACGGCATGGCGCCACTGGCTGGAGCGTCCGGCGCACAGTTCGCGCCAGAGTTCGGCGAAGGCCACCGCGAGCACCCCGCGCGGTTGCGCACCGTATTCGAACACCTCCTCCAGTTCGGTGATGGTCGCCAAGGTCCGTGCCGGGTCGGGAATTTCGATGTCGAACTGATCGTCGACGATGAAAGCCCACGCGGTGAATCGGCTCAGCAATCCCAGCGCGTCCACCCCGGCGTACGGGCACCACAGCGCGTACATGCGAGCCGGCCGGGTCCGGCGCATGCGCCGGCGAGTCGGCTCCGAGGGAACCAGATCACAACGTTCGAGCCAGGCCCACATGACCTGCTCGGCCTCCGATTCGGCGGGATTGGCCCCCTCCGAATCGAACGGCATGAAGAACTCAGTTACATGCATCGAAACCGCCTATCTCGCAAGCAGTTTAACGTGAAGGCGGCAATCCGGGCATTCGGTTTGCGATATCGGGTCCACCCGGTGTGACGACAAGGCGAAGTGCCACAACGGATTCGGATCGATCTCGCGCCTGACGATGATCGAGCTATCGATTCGACCGCGCAGGCGCCGCACCGCGGGATATCCATGGCGGGGAGTCATCCGTTACGGGAGCATTCGTCGGGCGATCGCCGACGAGCGGTGCGGAATACCATTCGTGCCCGCGGCCGAGATCGGCGCGCCGATGTATCCGCCCGGCGGCAACAGCCGCTCGATCGCCACGCACGAGCCTCGGCGCATACCGTTGACAGCCGTCCCTGGGCTACGGACAACTCATGACCCCCTCGTTCCGCCGCCCACCGCCGAGTTTACGGCAGGCTAGCCCAATGGGTTTCGACGCCGTCGACGGGATCACGAGCTCATTTCTACGCGTCCTCGAGTGCCAGCATGCCCGCCAGCAGCGGGTCCCAGGTCGAGGCCGGAAGTTCGTGCCCGATGCCCGGCAGCGGAAGCAGTTCGGCGCCCGGGATCTCGCGGGCCATGGCCTGCCCGTTGCCGTACGGGAAGAACGGGTCGTCGGTGCCGTGAACGACGAGAGTCGGCACGGTGAGCTCGCCCAGACGCTCCCGCCAGCGCTCACCGGCCTCGACGAACGCCAGATTGAGAACGCTGGAGCCCATGTCGGTG
The DNA here is from genome assembly GCF_000308535.1 of Nocardia cerradoensis NBRC 101014. Classification (GTDB taxonomy): domain Bacteria; phylum Actinomycetota; class Actinomycetes; order Mycobacteriales; family Mycobacteriaceae; genus Nocardia; species Nocardia cerradoensis. The sequence continues at coordinate 39,705 of NZ_BAFW01000068.1, forward strand.
GTGCGGTCGACCGTGCGCCTCGCCTGGTGCCGTGCCTGCTGTTCGTCGAATCCGCGTGCGCCGGACAGTGTCCGGGCTTGCTCGACGCGATAGTCGATCACGGCGGCCCGGTCGGACCAGTCCGGGGCGGGTGTCGCGGCGAAGAAGCCCATGATCCGGTCGGAGTGTTCCGGCAGATCCGGATCCGCCGGGCCGGGCGCGGTCGGACGGGTGTTGATCAGGGTCAGGGCCGATACACGGTCGCCGTGGTCGAGTGCGGCGAGCTGACAGATCCATCCGGCCACCGAGAAGCCCACCAGGTGGGCGCGCGGCAGTCCGAAGACGTCCATCAGCCCGACGATGTCGCAAACCAGGTCACGCAGGGTGTAGCCGGGGGAGCCGGTCGGATAGGCGCTCGACCGGCCGGTGTCGCGAATGTCGTAGCGAAGGACGAACCGGCCGGCCCGGGCCAACCGGTCGCAGAATTCGTCTTCCCAGAACAGTCCCGACGTGGACGGCAGCACCACCGGAGGCTGTCGCCGGTCTCCGAAGGTGGTGACACACAGGTCGGCGTCACCGACGGTGACGAGGTGTTCGGGCGAGCGTTGACCATGAAGCGGCACGGCGACTCCTCTGCGTTTGCGTCTGCTGAGGAGACTCCTTCCGCACCCGAAACTCATCGGCCGCCCGGTAGGGCTCGCCGCGAGTAGATCCTAGGCGGCGCGGATCTGCGGTAATCCCCATTCGGCGGCGAGCAGTTCGTGTGAGCGCAACCGGTCCTCGTGCCGGTAGGTGACGCTGGTGACGACGAGTTCGTCGGCGCCGGTCAACTGCTGTAGCGCGGACAGCCGTTCGGCCACCGAACCCGGTGCTCCGACGAACTGGGTGGTGACGCGATCGTGCACCAGGCGCTGCTGCTGTTCGGTCAACGCGGGCGCGGTGTCGGGATCGAGGTATTCGGCGGCGCCGGCGCCACTGCGGATGCTGTAGACCCAATGGCCGTAGGTCGAGGCCAGGTGGGCGGCGGTCGCGTCGTCGTCGGCGACGACCACATCGGCCGACACGATCAGATAGGGCCGGTCGAGAACCGCCGACGGCCGGAAGGCGGCGCGATACGCCTCCACCGTCTCCACGATCGTGCCCGGGGAGACGTGGTAGTTGGCCGCGAACGGCAGTCCGAGCCGGCCCGCGAGCTGAGCGCTCTCACCGCCGGAGCTCCCGAACAGCCACAGCTGAACCTCGGCGCCCTCACCCGGAACAGCATGCAGCGCAATACCTTCCGAGCTGCGGTAGTTCCCGGTCAGCAGATCGCGGATCTCGCGGACCTGACGGCCGTAGTCCAGCGGCTGGGTACCGGGCAGTTGCAGCGCCTCGAAACTCGCCGCCAGCCGGGCGGTATCGAGCAGCCGCCCGGAACTGAACGGCGGCGGGATCACGACACCGTCGCGCACCCGGGTCGGACGGTCGGGCGCGGGCACCGGTTTCACCCCCGCCGAGCGCACCTCGGCGATCCGATGCGCCGAGCGCCCCAGGCCCAGATCCAGCCGTCCCGGATACAGCGCGTCGATGGTGCCGAACGCCTCCACCACCGCCGCGGAGGTGTGGTGGCCGACCTGCACTGCGGCCGAGCCGACCCGGATGGTGTCGGTGGCGGCCGCGATCAAGGCGATGAGCGTGGTCGGCGCGGAGGAAGCCACCGCGACGAAATGGTGTTCGGCGACCCAGAATCGGCGATAACCCCACGACTCGGCGTGGCGGGCCAGATCGACAGTGTTGCGCAGCGCCTGCCGCGGTGTGGACCCGGCACTGATAGGGGAGAGATCCAGAATCGACAACGGCACGGTCATGACGCTCGCACTCCTTCGCTGCCGCGATGCGGATGGCGCAGCCCCAGATGTTCGCGCAGGGTTACACCGGTGTATTCGGTTCGGAAACTGCCCAGGTCCTGAAGTTCGGGAACGACCTTGTCGACGAATTCGTCGAGTCCGGCCGGCGTGAGATGGGGGACGAGCACGAAGCCGTCGGCGGCGTCGGACTGCACGTATCGATCGATCTCCGCGGCGACCTGAGCGGGCGTGCCGACGAACTGCTGGCGCGCGGTCACCTCGATGATCAGTTCCCGGATGCTCAGCTTCTCGGCTTCCGCCTTGGCACGCCAGGCCTCGGCGATCGCGCGCGGGTCCTTGGCGTGCCGGACACGTCCACGGGTGATGTTCGCGTTGTCGACCGGATCGATCTCGGGCAGCGGGCCGTCGGGGTCGTAGCCGGAAAGGTCACGGCCCCAGACCTGTTCGAGGAAGGCGATCGCCGTCTGCGGTCCGACCTGCTGCAGCCGGATCTCCCGCGCCCGCTCCTGCGCGTCGGCGTCGCTGTCACCGAGCACGAACGTCGCGGCGGGCAGGATCTTCAGATCGTCGCGCCGGCGGCCGTACTTCGCGAGCCGGGTCTTGATGTCGGTGTAGAACTGGCGCCCGTCCTCGAGTTCGCCGTGGCGGCTGAAGATCGCATCGGCCTTCGCGGCGGCGAATTCCCGGCCCTCCTCGGAATCACCGGCCTGGATCTGCACCGGATACCCCTGCGGGCTCGCCGGCAATCCGTAGACGCCCTCGATATCGAATTGCGTGCCGCGATAACTGAATCGGGGCGCCGGGCCGCCGAACACACCGCGTTCGCGGTCGACGACCGGCGCCCCGCCGGCGCGACTGTCCCAGATCGCGCGGGTCGCGTCGACCACTTCCGCCGCGCGCACGTAGCGCTGCGAGTGGTCCAGATAGCCACCACGCCGGAAATTCTCACCGGTGAACGCGTCGGACGAGGTCACGGCGTTCCACGCGGCCCGCCCGCCCGACAGGTGATCCAGACTGGCGAATTGCCGTGCGAGTTCGAAGGGTTCGTTGAACGTGGTGTTGATCGTGCCGGCCAGGCCGAGATGGGTCGTGACCCCGGCGAGCGCGTCGAGCACGGTGAAGGTGTCGGGACGGCCGACCACGTCCAGGTCGAAGATCCGGCCGCGGTGTTCGCGCAGGCGCAGCCCCTCGGCGAGGAAGAAGAAGTCGAACAATCCGCGCTCGGCGGTGCGCGCCAGGTGAACGAAGGAGTCGAACTCGATCTGGCTGCCCGATTCCGGCACGCTCCACACCGTGGTGTTGTTCACCCCCGGGAAGTGGGCGGCCAGGTGAATCTGCTTGCGTACCTGTTGTTTCGGCATCCTCATCCTCGGGCGACTGCGTAGCGGTTGGCGGGGCGCGTCAATCCGATGCGGGCGCGCAGGCTGCGTGCCGGCCGGTCGAGCGCCGCGGTGAACGCGGGCACCGCCAGGGGCCGCAACACCAGACCGTCGGCTGCGCACTCGCGCTGGGCCCGGTCCAGCAGTGCGCGCAGACCGTCGGCGGTGCCGAGATGGCGCACGGTCGCGGGCGGGGCCGCCGGGCCCCAGGCGTCCAACTGGTCGAGTTCGGCATGCGCCCGGTCCTCGGTCGCGGCCAGATGCACCTCGACGTCGAGCAGGATCCGCACCTCGTCGGGGGACCGCCCGGCCGCGGCGACCGCGGAGCGCAGCCGGGTGCGCAGGGCGGCCGCTTCGTCGAGGTCGGCGGCTCCGACCCGGATCAAATCGGCGCGGTGGACCGCGAGGCGGGTACTCGGGGGCGACTCGGCGCGCACCGCGATCGGCGGCTGCCCCTGCGGCGGGCGAGGCGTGATCGAGGGACCCTTGACCGAGAAGTTCTCGCCCTCGAAGTCGATGTAGTGCAGCCGGTCGCGGTCGATGAAGCGGCCGGTCGCGAGATCGCGGATCTCGGCGTCGTCCTCCCAGCTGTCCCACAGCCGGGTCACCACCTCGATCGCCTCGTCGGCCTCACGCCACAGCGAGGCGTCGTCCTGCGGCTGTTTGCGGCCGAACAGGGTCGTCTGCTCGGCGTCCGCGGAGACCGCGACCTCCCAACCGGCCCGGCCGTAGGTGGCGTAGTCGAGGGCGGCGATCGCCTTGGACACATGGAACGGTTCGGTGTGGGTGACCGTCGCCTGCGGGATCAGCCCGATGCTCCGGGTCGCGGCGGCGGCGCGGGCGGCGAGCGCGATCGCGTCGAGCGGGCCGTAACCGTGCGCGTCCACACCGAAGGTGTCCGGGAGGAAGACGAAGTCGAGTCCGGCCCGGTCGGCGGCGGTGATCGCGTCGAGCCAGTAGCCGGGCGTGAACAGCTCCTCGGCGCGGGAGTCGGCCCGCCGCCACGACGCCGGGTGGATACCCGTGCCGGACAATTCCACCCCGAGCAGAGGCGGGAACGACGACATGCGAAGGCGTCCTTTCGATCGACAGGAGAGACACCGCCGGATCGCGGTTCACGGGAAGCGGAGATGTCCCGCGATCGCCGGATGGGCAGAAGCTCAAACTATGAGAAATCGCCTGCGGCGTCAGCACTCTCGATCGCGGTGAATTCTATTCTTGCGGCGGGCGGCATCGGCGGGGAGCCGCGACGGCAAGAAGGGCTCGGATACTGCAGGCCGGCGTTCGTGACCGCTTCCGGAATTCCGGAGCCGCGGGCTCCTAAGGTGGCGGCATGTCCGACAACGAGCGGAATACCCCGGCCCCGGTGCCGGTGGCCCCGACTGGATGGCGCGGCCACTGGCACCGATTCCGGCACTCGCCGTATCTGCCGGCGACGGTGCTGGTGTTCATTCTGGCGATCGCGGCCGGACTGTTCGCCGGCTCCTACACCTATATCCTCGCCAATCCGACACCGCACCGGATCCCCGTCGCGGTCGTCGATGCGGGCAGCGCGGTGCCGGCGCCCGACCAGCGCTTCCTCGACACCATGGATCAGGCTCTGAACGGCTCCCTGCATCCGCTGCACTACGACACTCCGGCAGAGGCGCGCGAAGCCGTCGAATCGCAGCGGGTGTTCGCGATCCTCGATGTGCGCACCGCGGAGCGGATCCCGGTCGAAATCTCGGGTGCGTCCGGATCGTCGGTGGCCCAGGTGGTCGTCACCGCGGCCGCCGAGGCGAGCCGCCAGACCCGGATACCGATCGCGGTGACCGATATCAATCCGCTGCAGCCGGGCGATCCGCGCGGATTGGCGATCTTCTACATCACGCTGGCGGCGGTGATCATCGGCTTCGTCGGTGCCATCCAGCTCGGTGTGCACGCCGGTGCGTTGAGCGCGGTGCAGCGGATCGCGTTCACCGTCGCCTATGCCCTGCTGGGCGGGTTCGCCATCGCCGCCGTGGTGGATTGGTGGCTGGGCGCGCTGACGCTGCCGTTCCCGCAGTCGTGGGGAATTCTGACGTTCACGATGTTCACCTCGGGCATGATCTTCTCGATGTTCAGCGCCCTGTTCGGACGCTGGGCGATGATCCCGACGTGGGGCGTGATGGTGCTGCTGGGCAATCCGTCCTCCGGCGGCGCGGTGTCGTGGCCGCTGCTGCCGTCGGTACTCGGCGCGATCGGCCGCTGGCTACCGCCGGGCGCCTCGGTGAACGCCCAGCACACCGCGGTGTATTTCTCCGGCCACCAGCACATATTCCCGTATCTGGTGCTCGCCGGGTGGGCGCTGGTCGCCTCCGCGGTGTTCTGGGTGTGGCGGGACCGGCACGCCGGCGCGCGCGACCCCGACCCGGCCGATTCCGACGAATAGTGCGCTACCTCAGGCGGACCGTTCGATCACCGGCCGCGCGAACCCGCCCGGCACCGCGGCGAGCAACTCGCGCGTGTATTCGTGCCCGGGGTTGTCGAACAGCGTTGCGGTGGTCGCTGTTTCGACGATCCGACCCTGCCGCATCACCGCGACGCGATCGCTGATGCGGCGCACCACGGCCAGATCGTGGGAGATGAACAGATAGCTCAGCTCCAGTTCGGACTGCAGCCGCTCCAGCAGCGCCAGGATCTGCGCCTGCACCCCGACATCGAGTGCCGACACCGGCTCGTCCAGCACCAGCACGTCCGGCCGCAGCGCCAACGCCCGCGCGATCGCGACACGCTGCCGCTGCCCACCCGACAGCCGCTCCGGGCGCCGGTCCGCGACCTCGCCGGGCAGAGCGACCTGTTCGAGCAGTTCGGCGACCCGGGCGCGGCGTTCGCCGCGATCACCGATCCCGAAGGCCTGCAACGGCTCCCCGACGATCTTCGCGACACTGAGCGTGGGATTCAGCGACGTGTACGGGTTCTGGTACACCACCTGGACGCGGCGGCGAAACTCCCGCAGTCCCGCGCCGCGCAACCCGGCGACATCACGCCCGTCGAAGCGGATGCTGCCCGCATCGGGTGCGGACAGCCTCGCGAGGATACGGGCGGTGGTGGTCTTGCCGGACCCGGATTCGCCGACCAGCGCGAGTGTTTCGCCGCGATCGAGATCCAGTGACACGTCGTCGACCGCATCCGTGCGCACGCCGCGCGCGATCCGGAAACTCTTGCGCAGACCGGTCGCCACCAGCAGCGGTTGTTCGGCACGCGGGCGCGCCCGGCGCACCGCGGTCTCGGCGCTCGGCGCGGCGGCCAGCAACTCGGCGGTGTATTCGTGCTGCGGATCGGTGAGAACGGCTGTGGTGGTGCCGGTTTCGACGATCCGGCCGTGGCGCATCACCACGATCCGATCCGCCCGGTCCGCGGCCACCGCGAGATCGTGGGTGATCAGCAGTACCGCGGTGCCCAGTTGTGCGGTGCGATCGGCGAGGTGGTCGAGGATGCGGCGCTGCACGGTGACGTCGAGGGCGCTGGTCGGCTCGTCGGCGATCACCAGGTCCGGTTCGCAGGCCAGCGCGATCGCGATCAGCACCCGCTGGCGCTGCCCGCCGGACAGATCCTGCGGATACTGCCGTGCTCGCACGTCCGGGCGGTCCAGGCCCGCGTCGGTGAGCAACCGCACCGCCTCCAGCCGCGCCGTGCGCCGGTCGGCCCGCCGATGGATGCGCAACACCTCCGCCACCTGATCGCCGATGCGCTGCACCGGGTTCAGCGACGTTCCGGGGTCCTGCGGGACGAGTCCGATGCGCGCCCCCCGCAGGCCGCGCAGGGTGCGTTCGGACGCGGTGTCGAGCCGGTGGCCGTCGAAGACGATTCCGCCGCCGGTTACTTCCGCCGACTGCGGCAGCAGGCCGATCACGGCATGGGCGAGGGTGGATTTGCCCGAACCCGATTCGCCGACCAGCGCGACGGTCTCCCCGCGCGCGATCTCCAACGTCGCATCGGACACCGCGTCCACCGAGATGCCGCCGTAGCGAACGTGCAGGTTGTCGACGCGCAACAAGGTCTCGTCGCTCATGGTCGAACCTCCTGTGTGGCTCATCGGTCCTCGTGTCTGGCGGGACACCCGCACCCGGTCGGACCGACGAGAGGCTGCGCCAGTGTGTCTCATCGGTCCTCCGTAGTCCCGATCGCGCGGCCGATGCGCTGCGCGGCGAGCACCACCGCGACGATCACCAGGCCGGGCAGGGTGGTCATCCACCAGGCGAGCACGAGGTAGTTGCGTCCCTCGGAGATCAGCGAACCCCATTCCGGGGTGGGTGGCGCGGCACCGTAGCCGAGGAAGCTGAGCGACGAGATCGCCAGCACCGCAACGCCGAATTCGACCGCGGCCAGCGCGGCGACCGGCGCGTACGCGGTGCGCAGGATGTGGCGCAACAGCACGGTGTGCCAGCGCACCCCGGACGCGAACGCCGCCTCCACGTAGGGCGCGCGACGCACCCGCAGCACTTCCGCACGCATCACCCGCGCGAACCGGGCGATCAGCGCCACCCCCACCGCGATGGCCACATTCCGGGTACCGAGCCCGAGCACGGTGATGAGTACCAGTGCCGACAACAGCTCCGGAATCGCCAGCAGCACATCGACTCCGCGCATGACGACGGCATCGACCGTCCCGCCGAGGGTGCCGGAAATCAGACCGATCGCCGAACCGATCACCAGCCCCAGCAGCACGGCACAGACGGTCGCCGACAGTGTCAGCGCCGCTCCGTGCGCCACCCTGGTGTACAGGTCGCGGCCGAGGTTGTCGGTGCCGAACAAGTGCTGCAAGCTGGGGCCGCGGAATTTCTCCTCCGGCACTCCCGCGCGCGGATCGTTGCCGGCGAGAAGCGAGGGCGCGACCGCCCAGCCGAGGACCACGATCAGCACGAGTACCGACACCGCCAGTCCGGCGGAAGCACGCAGACGTTTCGGCGCCAGTACCCGCCGCACTTGCGTGATCCGTGCGGCCGTCGGTTCGGCGATGAGCAGTGTGTCAGACATGAGCGCCCACCTTTTCTCGGGCGACGGCGACGCGAGGATCCAGCAGCGGATAGATCAGATCCACCGCCAGATTCACCACCACGAAGGCCAGCGCGGCGATCAACACGATGCCCTGCACCACCGGAATGTCCTGATGCAGCACCGCGTTCTGGGTGAGCCGGCCCAGGCCGCCGCGCGAGAACACGGTTTCGACCACCACGGAACCCGCCAGCACCGTGCCGACCCACAGTCCCGCGACGGTGAGCGCCGGCCCGGCCGCCGCGCGCAGCACATGCCGCCACTGCACCCACAGCCGCGAGGCGCCCTTGGCGAAGGCCACATCGACGAACGGCTGCCGCCACGTGGTGGCCAGACCGCTGTAGAACACCTGCGCGATCACCGCGCCGACCGGCACCGCCAGGGTGACCGCGGGCAGGATCGTGCCGCTGAAGCCCGTCCCGCCGAAGGCGGGCACGAGGCGCAGCCGGAACGAGAACAGTTGCAGCAGAAGCAGACCCACCCAGAATGTGGGCATCGCCGCACCGATCGGCGGCAGCGCCGTCAGCAGATTCCGCAACCACGGCCGCCGGGTGTAGGACGCGGCCACGGCCAGCGCGGTGCCGAAGACGATCGCCAGCAGCAGCGCGAGGCCGGCCAGCGCCAGCGTCGAGGGAATCGACTGCGCCAGCGCGCCGGTGACGGACTGCCCGGTGTTCAGGGAGCGTCCGAGATCACCGCGGACGGCGTGGGTGAGCGCGGTCCAATACTGTTCCGGCACCGTGCGGTCCAGCCCGTATCTGGCCCTCAGTTCCGCGATGGCGGCCGGATCCGGGGGCACACCCGGATCCGCGTCGACGGCCATCTGCACCGGATCCGACGGCAGCAGGAACAACACGGCGAAGGAGATGGTGAACGCCGCCCACAGCACCCCGATCGCCTGCAGCACCCGCACGATCACATACCGGGTCATCGGAGTCATCGCTTGCTCAGCCAGGTGTCGTAGAACTGCAGGCGCGCCGAGGCCTCGAACTTCAGATCGTGCACCGCGCCGGACACCCCGATCGCCTGCGACAGTTCGATCGTCGGCAGCCACAGTCCGTTCTCGATCACCGATCGCTGCGCCTGCCCGATGATCCCCGCCCGTGCCGCCGGATCGGTGGTCGACAACTGGTCGGCGAGCGCCTGGTCCAGCGCCGGAATCGGTCCGCGCTGGTTGAGGTTTCGCTGACCGCGGCCGAAGGTGGTGCGCAGGATGTCGCCGTCGGCGCGGGTGGTGTTGAAGTAGGTGGCGTCGAAATCTCCGGAGTTCTGCCGCGCGGTGTAGTCGGCGACGGGCGTCAGCTCCAGCCGGATATCCACCCCGATCTTGCGCAATTGCTGCTGCACCAGTTCCAAGGTCGCCTGATTCGCGGCGAACTGCGCACCGAACAGGACACCGAACGACAACCGCCGCCCGTCCTTCACGCGGATCCCGTCGCCGCCGGGCACCCATCCGGCCTGATCCAGAATGCGGCGCGCCTGGTCGGGGTCGTAGGCGATCGACTTCGAAAGATCCACGTAGCCGGGCGTTTTCGAGGCCAACGGCCCGGTGGCGGGCAGGAACTGCGGCCCCAGCACCGTATCCACCAGCTGCTTACGGTCGATTCCGTGCAACAGGGCCTGGCGCACGGCGGAATCCGACAGCGGCGCCCGGCTCACATTCGGTTGCAGCCCGAAGGGAACGCCGGGGTTCGAGTCGAACTGCACCTTGGCGCCGGCGGCCTCGAGTTGCGGAACATCCTGGGGCAGTGCGTCACTGACGGCGTCGAGCTGATTCGACGACAGGCTGCCGGTGCGCACCCCGGCCTCGGGGACGACGGTGAATTCGATGCGATCCAGATACGCCTCGCCGGAATGCGCGAACACCGCCGAACCCCACCGATATCCGGGGCGCTTCACCAGCGTGGCCGACGCGTCCTGGCGATAGCCGGCGTAGACGAACGGACCGCTGCCGATATTGTCGCCGAGGCAGCGCTGTTCGGCCGGTTTCGCGATGGTCGCGTCCGCGAGAATGCCCAGCTGAGGTGTCGACGAGGCCTGCAGGAACTGGGCGTTCGGCGCGTCGAATCGAACCTCGGCGGTGAGCGGATCGACCGCCGTGGTGCCCGCGTACCCGGCCAGATAGCTCGCTCCCAGCGGGGCTTTCGCCGCGGTGAGGGTGTGCACGATGGCGTCGAAGTTCTTCTGCACCGACGTGGCGTTCAGCGGCGTGCCGTCGCTGAACGTGACGTCGGGCCGCAGATGGAAGGTGAAGGTCTTCGCGTCCGGGCTCACCTGCCAGGAGGTGGCCAGCCACGGCTTGATCTCCCCGCTGGCGGGATCCTGGTCGGTGAGCGAATCCACGATCTGGCGTGCCACGTACAAGGTCTGGTTGGTGCCGGCCTGAGCCGGATCCGAGCAGGTCGGCGCCTGCGACAGGCCGTAACGCAGGGTGCCGCCCGGCTGCGGGGGACCGGCGTCGCCGCCACCACCGGTGGTGTTCGCGCAGGCGGCGATCGCCAGCGTCGCGGTGAGCGCGAGCGCCGGCGAGAGGATTCGTTTCATTCGGTGACTCCGGGTGGATCGATGCGGTAGCGGTCGGCGCCGAGCGGACGGCTGGGAATGGTCCGGCGCAACTGGGGCGCCACCTCGGCCTGGAAGAGTTCGAGACTTTCGCGGTGCTGCTTGTCGGTGAGCCCGTCGCCGTCGGCGCCGAGGTGGATCACCTCGTGACCCAGCCGCGCGTGATAACGCCCCAGCTTGTCGAGTACCTGCTGCGGGCTGCCGACGACGGCCGAACTGCGCTCGACGAAGTCCTCCACCGACGTGAAGACCTCCGGCGCACCGTATGTGCGGGCGACCGCACGGCGCGCTTCGAAGATCGGGCGGTAGGTGTCGAGCGCGGTGCGGGAATCGCGGGCGACGTAGAACCCGGCCGTCCCGGCGCCGACCAGCGCGTCGGCGGGGTCGTGGCCGTGAGCCGCCCAGCGTTCCCGGTAATGGTCGACCAGTTCGGCATACGGTTCGATCGGGTACGTCACATTCGCGGAGAACAGTGGATCGCCATGGCGCGCGGCCACTTCCACCGATTCGCGGCTGGTGGCGCTGCCGTGCCAGATCCGCAGCTCCGGCTGCAACGGCCGGGGGAGGGTCTTGGCACCGGACAGCGACGGCCGGAACCGGCCCGTCCAGGTGACGTCGTCGCTGCGCCACAGCTGCCGGAACAGCTCGTAGCCCTCGCGGTTGCGGTCCCATTGGTCGGCGGTGGTGACGTGGAACAGTTTCGCCTGCGCCGCGCCGTTGCCCTTGCCGACGATGAGCTCCAGGCGGCCGCCGGACAGATTGTCCAGCGTCGCATAGTCTTCGGCGGCGCGCACCGGATCGAGCAGGCTCAGCGTGGTCACGCCGGTGAACAACGCGATCCGGGAGGTCAGCGCCGCGATATGGCTGAGCACCACCGGCGGCGCGGACGACAGGAACGGGTCCTCGTGGCGTTCTCCGACCGCGAATCCGTCGTAGCCGAGCGTCTCGGCGAGCCGGGCGCTGTCCACCACCCGGCCCAGACGGCGCGCGGGTGATTCGAGTATGCCGGTCACCGGGTCGGGCTGGTGGGTGATCAGCGTCAACAACAGGAATTTCATACGTGGACGGCACCGGCCTCGCCGCGCACCGGCGGATAGCGGAATCCGGACCGCACCGGGGTGTACACACCGTCGCGTTCGCGGCCGAAACGATTGCGCCGCTGCACTTTTGCCACCCGTGTCGGATATTTCTCGAACGGATGCGCGAGCAGACCGGGCTGAACGGACGGCGTGCGTTCGAGCGGGGTGTACCCCGCCGACAGGTACAGGGCGACCGCCTCGGGTTGCCGCGGACCGGTGGTCAGGAAGATCCGCCGATATCCGCGGCGCAGCGCTTCGGCCTCGAGTTCGGCGAGTACGAAGGTCGCCAGGCCGCGACGGCGGTGCTCGCGTGCGGTCCAGATGCGTTTCAATTCGGCGGTCTGCTCGTCGTAGCGGCGGAACGCCCCGCCGGCGACCGGTTCGCCGTCCTCGACGACCACCAGCAGATCGCCGTGCGGGGCCGCGAAATCGGCGGCCGGATAGTTCACCAGATCGGCGTGCACCTCACCGACGCTCCCGCCGTAGCGGCTGCTGTATTCGATGGCCAGCTCCGCCAGCAGCGGCGCGGCCATCGGATCGTCCTGGCCGACGTGAAAAACGCTGCGTACCATTAGTTCCTCCATCGGTCCCGGCGGTAGCACCCATACCCAGTCGGGGGGTTGCTGCGACGTCGTGGAGCCGGGTCTCTCGATCGCTCTGGATGGGCGAAACGTCACGCTAGGGGAATTCCGGTGCGGGGTCAGTACTCTGGATCGCGCTGAATCCAATCCTTGCCGGGGGGCCCGTCCGGCGGTGTGATTACCGGTGTCGCACCGACCCGGCGAGCCCGCGCACCGCTACCTCCGGATCCCACACACCCCGCCGCCCGAGAGTCAGCGGATAGCAGGCCAGACCGAGCACCATCGCACTGAAATGTCCTATGTCGGTGAAGGTTCGGTTCGAGAAGACCGGTATCGCGTAGAAGACGACCACGCCGAGCAGATACACATACCGCCACGGCTTCGCGATCCGATACACCAGCACGGCGATGACACCGGCCAACGCATAGCTCACACCGTAGTCGAGGGTGTTCACCGCCGATTCCGGGGCGTAACCGTGCTGGATGGCCCAATACAGGACGCCCTCGCTGAGGTAGGTCGCGCCGACGTGCGCGATCACCACCACCGCCAGCCAGCGCAGCGTTCCCAGCCAGCGTTCGGCCTGGGCGTGGAAGATGGTGTAGCTGACCGCGTAACCGAACCAGCCGCCGCCCGCGAGCCAGAAGGCGCTCGAGATCAGCACGTGCACCGGATCCTCGCGCAGATGATGCAGATTGGTCGAGCGGTTGCCCAGCAGAGTCTCGGCCTGATCGGGGGACAGGTGCCGGACCACGAGGGTGGACACGAGCAGGATGGCCAGCCAGATGTAGGTGCCCGGCGCGTGCCGGATGTAGTCGCCGATCGCGGCCGTGGCGGTCCGCCACCGGGAGCGCTCTCGCCTGGGCATCGGTCACCTTCCTCGACAGATCGCGAAGATCGCTTCACTATGAGCCCGCACGCCGCCGTTGCACTCACCCGCGGCGGGTGAGCCGGCGCCACACCCCGCCGAATACCCCGAATACGGCAAAACGCCTGGTCCGGCCATGCCGGGCGCGCGCCGAGCGACGACGACACGTACTCTCTGCTGCGATGCGACACCGGATTCATGGTGTGGACTGGAGGGTGCTGTGTCCCGGGTGGGCGCCGTGCATGCGAGGGTGCGAGACAGAGGCGGTGAGGACGTGCGCAGGCGTCGATCTCTACTGGTGGTGTCGGCGGTGCTGACGGCGATCGTCGTGCTCGTCGGCGGATGTGGCGGCTCGGGTGGCGGCACTTCCTCGGCGCCGGTGTCCAAGGCGCCCGAGATCACCGCGCCCGCGGCGATCGAGGTGCCCGCCGCCGATCACGGGCCACTCAATCCGGCCACGCCCATCGTGGTGAACTCCGCCGACGGCATGCTCACCAAGGTGACCGTCACCGACGGGGACGGCAAAGCGGTCGCCGGCGATTTCGGTTCCGACCATCGCAGCTGGACCTCGAAGGACCCGCTGAACTACGGGACCACCTACCGCGTCGACGCCCAAGCGGTGAACCTCGCTCAGGTCGCGACCGACAAGACGGTCACCGTCGCCACGATCGACGCCGGTCACAAGGCCTACGCGAATGTCGTGCCCGCCCCCGACCTGGTCGCTCAGACCGGCATCGGGGTCGGGCAGCCGATGGTTTTCCAGTTCACTCAGCCGGTGGCGAACAAGGCCGAGGTGCAGAAGCATCTGAAGGTCACCGTCACGCCGCCGCAGCCGGGCGCCTGGTACTGGGTCGACGACAAGGATGTGCACTACCGCGCCGCGCAGTACTGGCAGCCGGGCACCAAGATTCATATCGAAGCCGACGTCTTCGGTCTCGACCTCGGCGACGGCGTGTTCGGCGCGGAGAACAACAGCGCCGACTACACGGTCCACGACTCCTGGATCGCCCAGGCCGACGGCAACACCGAACAGCTGACGATCCTGCACAACGGCGCGCAGGTGAATCAGATGCCGATGAGTCTCGGCTCACCCGGATTCCCGTCTCACGAAGGGCCGCACGTCATTTCGGAGAAATCGCCGTCGATCATCATGGACTCCTGCAGTTACGGGGTCTGCGCCGGCCAGGCCGGGTACTACCGCGAGAAGGTGGACCTGGACGAACGCATCTCCAACGACGGTGAATTCGTCCACTCGGCGCCCTGGTCGGTGGGTCAGCAGGGGGCCAGCAACGTGTCGCACGGCTGCGTGAACCTCTCACCCGACAACGCCCAGTGGTTCTTCGACCACTTCGGTGTCGGCGATGTCGTGGAGATCACCAACTCCGGTGGCCAGCCGCTGCCGGTGTGGGACACCTACGGCGACTGGGAGGTCCCGTGGAACGTCTGGCAGGCCGGTAACGCGAACAGCTGATCCGGCCCACCCGGCGGCTACC
>NZ_BAFW01000067.1 GCF_000308535.1 Nocardia cerradoensis NBRC 101014
CGGACGCGCCCGGGAACGAACGCGCCGGCGCTGCGGAGACGGCCCCGGGGGCGAAGCCGGCGCCCGGCGAGCGGGAGAGCAAGACGCGGCGCAGTGGCCGGCGCGCGGCCGAACGTGCTGGGCGGGGGCGGGATTCGGTCGAGCGACCCGGATACGTTCCCATCCCGGTGCGGATCAAGAAATGACCACTCGGCTCGGACGAGAGGCTCCGCTCACCGTCGGCATCGATGTCGGCGGGACGAATATCCGGGCGTCGGTGGTCGACGGGGACGGGGAGGTGCTCGACACCGTCCAGGCGCCGACCCCGCATTCGGCGCACGCGCTCGAGGACGGTCTCGACCGCGCCGTGCGGGAACTGTGCGCGCGCCACGACATCGGGGCGGTCGGGCTGGCGGTCGCGGGCTTCGTCGACGAATCCCGGTCCTCGGTGCGCTTCGCGCCGCATCTGCCGTGGGAGGACACCGCGGTCGCCGGGCGGCTCGGACACCGGCTCGGTTTGCCGGTGATCCTCGAACACGATGCCAATGCCGCGATGTGGGCCGAATACCGGTTCGGCGCGGCCGCCGGCGCGCACAACGGTGTGCTGGTCGCGATCGGCACCGGGATCGGCGCGGCGCTGCTGGTGGAGGGCCGGCTGTATCGCGGAAGTTACGGTGTCGCACCGGAATTGGGGCATCTGCAGGTGGTGCCGCACGGCCGGATCTGCCCGTGCGGCAAACGTGGCTGCTGGGAGCGCTACTGCAGCGGGACGGCACTGGTCGACACCGCGATCGAAATGCTCGCCACCGATCCGATGCCGTCGACGATCCTGGCGCGGGAGGTGGTCGGCGATCCGGGATCGCTGACCGGGCGGCGGGTCGCGGGCGCGGCCCACGACGGTGATCCGGTGGCGCTGCACGTGATGGCCGATTTCGCCCGCTGGCTCGGGCTGGGACTGGCCTTCGTCAGCGATATCTTCGATCCGGACCTGATCGTCATCGCGGGCGGCGTCAGCTCCTCGGCGCCGCTGTTCCTCGACGACGCGCGCGAGCATTACGCCGCCGCGATCACCGGCGGCCGTCATCGTCCGCTGGCCCGCATCCGCACTACGCAACTGGGGGAGGCGGCGGGCATGATCGGCGCGGCCGAACTGGCGCGCACGGCCCTGGAGACCGGGGCCGCCGAGGGGCATGCGCAAGCAACCGGCCGCGCCGAGTCGGCGGCCGTGCCGCGAGCCCGCTCCACGGCGGGGCGCGAATAGTTGTCGGCGGGGGCCGCGAAAGGTTGTCGGCGGCGGGGCGCGAAAGGTTGTCCGCGGCGGGCCGCGAAAGGTTGTCCGCGGGGGGCGCGAAAGGTTGTCCGCGGCGGGGCGCGAAAGGGTTGTCCGCGGCGGGGCGCGAAAGGGTTGTCCGCGGCGGGGCGCGAATAGTTCTCCGTGCCGCGATCGGTCTCCGCGGCGGTGGGGGAGCAAATGATCCGCGTGGTCGAACATCTCGCCGATTCGCTCGACGGCCGGTCGGTTTCTCACGGCGGAAGCACCACATGCGTACCCGTTTTCACCGATGTGATTGCCGGCATGTGAAATACCTCGTGTGGGGTTGGTCGCAGCTGGTCGGCGACGGTAGAGTCGGTGCCGACGGAGGTGCCTGCGACGAGGCCGGTCCCGTTCGACAATCACAGGGGAAAGGACGCAATGTTCTACTGGCTGCTCAAATTCGTGCTGGTCGGGCCCTTCATGCACATCTACAACCGGCCGAAGGTCGAGGGCGTGGAGAATATCCCCGCCGACGGAGCAGTCATCCTCGCCGGCAATCATCTGTCGTTCACCGACTGGTTGTTCACCCCGCTGCTGAGCCCGCGTCGCATCACCTATCTGGCCAAGGCCGAGTACTTCACCACGCCCGGACTCAAGGGCCGGCTGCAGAAGTTCTTCTTCTCCGGCACCGGCCAGTATCCGATCGACCGCAGCGGCGCCAGCGCCGCCGAGGACGCGCTCAACACCGCTCGCAAACTGCTGAGCGAGGGCCGCATGGTGGGTCTGTACCCGGAAGGCACCCGCTCGCCCGACGGCCGCCTGTACAAGGGCAAGACCGGTGTGGCACGCCTGGCCCTGGAGACCGGTGTGCCGGTGATCCCGGTGGCACTGATCGGGACCGACGAGGTGTGCCCTCCCGGCCCGTTCCGGTGGCGCCGCCGCCGCGTCACCGTGAAATTCGGTGCGCCGATCGACTTCTCCCGCTACGAGGGCATGGGCGGTAACCGCTTCGTCGAGCGGGCGGTCACCGACGAGATCATGTACGAGCTGATGCGGATGTCGGGCCAGGAGTACGTCGACGTCTACGCCGCCAGCCTGAAGAAGGGCGTGCCCTCCGGCAGTCGGCCCGAGGCCGAGCGGATTCCGGAGACCCTGGCGAGCTGAGTCGCCCTCTCTACGCTCTCGGCCCCCGGACAACCGTCCGGGGGCCGACTCGTATCGGCGCGCGAATCCGCTGCGCGAGCGAGTTGCGACCGCCGGCCGCGTCACCACGACGCTCGGCCGCCTTACCGCCGATCGATACCGGTGATCGCGCCGCTGCGCCGGAACGCCTCGATGGCCTCGTACTTGGCGAGATTGTGCCGGGCGTCGGCCAGCGCGTCGTGCGCGTCGGCCGGAACCGGGGGCAGGTCCGGCCGGCCGTGGTGGTCCCAGTGCTGGCGCAACTCGTTGGTGTAGCGCGGCAGGGCCGCCGGCAGATCGACCATCGAACCCCACAGCTGGCAGAACGCCACGTGGTCGTAGGCCCCCACCCAAGCCCACAATTCCGGCCGCACGGTGGGACGCGGTACCAGGAATTGATAGAGATCGTCGCGAATGCGCTGCCGGCTGCGCCACAGCGGCGAGGAGGGGGACGGGAGTTTCGGCAATACATTGCGCCGCACCCACTGCCCGGCCCGCTCGGGGTCGAATTCCGTTGACACCGCGTAATATTCCCGACCGTCCTCGCAGACCACGCCGATCGAAATCAGATCGATCGTCACCCCGTCCTCGATGAATTCGCAGTCATAAAAATACTTCACGCGGTCGTGCCCTTTCCGATTCGGCGTACACCGGCGCTCGCGGTGATATCTCGGCCGAACCGCCCGACCCGGCCCCGCGCTCGAGGTTACGGCCCCGCCCGCGCGGGCGTATTCATCGCCCCCTACCCTCCGGGTTACCCCGAGATTGCGGAAGGTCCGTATTCTGATCTGGTGAACTGGACCGTCGACGTACCGATCGATCGCTTGCCGGAACTGCCACCGCTGCCTGCCGAGCTCCGTCGGCGACTCGACGCCGCCCTCGCCCGTCCCGCCCTGCAGCAGCCGTCGTGGGATCCCGAGCAGGCCGCCACCATGCGCACCGTTCTCGAGAGCGTGCCGCCGCTGTGCGTGCCCGCCGAGGTCGAGGAGTTGCGGCTGCATCTGGCCGAGGTGGCCCGCGGCGAAGCCTTCCTGATGCAGGGCGGCGACTGCGCGGAAACCTTCGCCGACAACACCGAGCCGCATATCCGCGGCAACATTCGCACCCTGCTGCAGATGGCGGTGGTGCTGACCTACGGTGCGAGCCTGCCGGTGGTGAAGGTGGCCCGGATCGCGGGCCAGTACGCCAAACCTCGTTCGGCCGATGTCGACGCGCTCGGCCTCAAGTCCTACCGCGGCGACATGGTCAATGCGCTGGTCGCCGATGCCGCTCAGCGCGAACACGACCCCTCGCGGCTGGTGCGCGCCTACGCCAACGCCAGCGCCGCGATGAACCTCGTGCGCGCGCTCACCGGCGCGGGGATGGCCGATCTGCACAAGGTGCACGACTGGAACCGCGATTTCGTCGCGCAGTCGCCGGCCGGTGCCCGCTACGAGCAGATGGCCTCCGAGATCGACCGCGGCCTGGCGTTCATGAACGCGTGCCGGGTGCAGGATCCCAGCCTGCAGTCGGCCAAGATCTACTGCAGCCACGAGGCGCTGGTGCTCGACTACGAGCGGGCCATGCTGCGCCTGTCCCACAATGCCGCGGGCGATCCGGTGCTCTACGACCTGTCCGCGCATTTCCTGTGGATCGGTGAGCGGACCCGCCAGCTCGACGGCGCCCACATCGCCTTCGCGGAACTGCTGGCCAATCCGATCGGCATCAAGATCGGCCCGTCCACCACGCCGGATCAGGCCGTGGAATACGTCGAGCGGCTCGACCCCACCAACGAGCCGGGCCGGCTGACCCTCGTCGCGCGGATGAGCAACACCAAGGTTCGCGACGTGCTGCCGCCGATCATCGAGAAGGTGCAGGCCACCGGACATCAGGTGATCTGGCAGTGCGATCCCATGCACGGCAACACCCATGAATCGTCCACCGGGTACAAGACCCGCCACTTCGACCGCATCGTCGACGAGGTGCAGGGCTTCTTCGAGGTGCACCACGCCCTGGGCACGCATCCGGGCGGCCTGCACATCGAGCTCACCGGCGAGAACGTCACCGAATGCCTCGGTGGCGCGCAGGACATCTCGGATCTGGATCTGGAGGACCGCTACGAGACGGCCTGCGATCCACGGCTCAATACGCAGCAGTCCTTGGAATTGGCATTCCTGGTCGCCGAAATGCTGCGGTGACGGATCGGCCGTAGTGGACGTCGTATTTCGCAATGACGAGGGCCCCTCGCGCGGTGAGGGCCGCGCGCGCGGGGAAGGCCCGGCCAGCGCGCAGAGCGCGCTGCGGATCGGCAACGCCGATCGCACCATCCTGCGGCTGCTGCGCGACCGCGACCGCGACGGGATCCCGTCGGAGGTCGTGTTGCGCGACGGCAGTCGCCTGCTGATCTTCAATATCTGCTGGGGTTACGAGATCTCCTGGGGGTTCGATGTATCCCACGGTTACGCGCCCGCCGCGGCCGCCGCGCAGATCACCACCAACATCAGCCCGAGTATCGGCGGGGTGCCGGTGGAGGTCTTCACCACGGCCGCGGTGGTCGCGGTCAACGATCCGGAGACCGGTGATCCGTTGCTGGCGGTCGGCTGAACCGTCCGTCCGGGGATCACGCGATCGTGACATGATCCGCAAAAGTTAGCTGCCCGGTTGCTGAACGCCGGAACCTGCACTAGGTTTCCAGGCGTGACACTGCAGCGGCAATAGGCTGTGCGGGATATGTGCTGAGAGGATCGCTATGCAGAGCGCATCGGTAGCCAGGGGATTGCAAACTGCGGGCAGGCCGATCGCCGCCCTCGCCGAACATGTGCTCGAGATCGATGGCGTCCCGGTCACGATCGTGATCGAACGCCCGGAGGTCGACCGCGCCGGCATCGCGTGGCGCTGCCGGGTACGGGTGGTGCGCGGCAACGGCCGGCTCGAACTGTCCCAGGTGGTCGGCGCCAGCGCCAGCGCGGTGCTGCGGCAGGCGCTCGACCTGGCCGGCCGGCGGCTGGGCATCAGCGAGGCCGAACTGCTCGGCGGTGCGGATGTGGGCGGTGTACTCGGCTGAGCCCGGATTCAGAACGGCAGGACGGTGAGGGTGACCGTCGATCCGGGCGCCACATTCGCGCCGCCGAACGGTGACTGCACCCGGACGGTGCCGCGGTCGCCGCTGAACACCTGATTCAGCACGACCTTCAGGCCCATCCCCTCGAGTTCGGAGCGGGCCGCGGCGGCGTTCTTGCCGATGACATCGGGAACCTGGATGGCGTCGGAGACGATCAACGTCACCGTCGCACCGGAGAGCACCTGGGTGCCGGCGGCCGGATCGGTGCCCGCGACCTGCCCCGGCTTGACCTTCGCGTCGAAGTCGGTGCGGGTGTCGCCGACGGTGAGTCCGGCGTTCTGCAGCGCCGCCTTGGCCTCCTCGACGGTCTTGCCGCGCACATCGGGCAGCTTCACCGGCTGCGAACCCTTACTGCGGTAGACCTTCACCTGGGCTCCGGTCGGCAGGACGGTGCCGGGCGCCGGATCCAGTTGTGCCACCGACCCTTTCGGTGCGGTGCTGGGTTTCTCGCCGCCGTCGACGGGGGTGAGCCCGGCATCGCGGATGAGCTGGTTCACGGTCTTCGTGTCCTGGCCGGGCTGAAACTGCGGAACGTGCGGCTGCCCGCTGGACACCAGGACGGCGACCGTCGATCCCTTCAGCACCTTCGCCCCGGCGGACGGGTCGGTGCCGACCACCCCGCCGACCGGGATGATGTCGGACGCCTTGTCACGTACGGTCGTCCCGAATCCGGCGTCCTTCAGCTTCGCGGTCGCCTGTTCGGTGGTCATCCCCGCGATCGCCGGCACCGACGAATAGCGGCCGACGCCCAGCCACCAGCCGCCGACACCCAGCAGCAGCGCGAGGACCACGACCACAGCCGCCCAGATCAGCACCCGGCGCCGGGATGTACCGCGGTCGGGCACGAATTCCGGCCGATGCGGCGGGGGCGGTGGTTGGTGCGGTGGCTGGTGCGGGCGTTGCGGTTCGGGATCGGGGATCGGATGGGCCGCGGTCATGACCCGGGTGTGGGACGGTTCGGCCGCGAGCCGGGTCGTCGCCTCGGTGACCGGCTGCGGAGTGGGGGTGGGCCCGGCGGCGGGGGTCTGGACGACGCGGTATCGCGCTGACAGGTGTTCCGCCGACTCCCGCGGCGCCGGTACCCGGTAGTCGGGCAGGTGCAGCGCGGTGGCGATGCGATGCAGTTCGGTGGCCATGTCGGTGGCGTCGGCGAAGCGGTGCGCGGGTTCGCGGGCGGTGGCATGCGCGACCAGTTCGTCGAATTCCGGTGGTACGCCCTCGATGAACCGGCTCGGGCTCGGCACATCCTTCTCGACCCGCTGATACGCGATCGACAGCGAGGTGTCACCGGTGAACGGCGCACGGCCGGTGAGCATTTCGAAGATCAGGATGCCGAAGGAGTAGACATCGCTGCGGGCGTCGGCATTGCCGGCGGTGACCTGTTCCGGCGACAGATACGCCGCGGTGCCGAGGATGACGCTGGCCGAGGTCATATTCGAGCCGGCCACCGCGCGCACCAGGCCGAAGTCGGCGATCTTCACCTCACCGGCATCGGAGATGAGCACGTTCTCCGGTTTGACGTCGCGGTGCACGAGTCCGGCCGCGTGCGCGACACCGATCGCGCGCAGCACCGGTTCGGCGACCGCGCGCACCGCGTGCGGCGGCATCGGCCCGCGTTCGCGCAGCAGTTCGCGCAGGGTGCCGCCCTCGACGAGTTCCATGATGAGGAACGGATACTCCCCGTCGATGCCCTGGTCGTAGACCGCCACCAGCGAGGGATGCTTCAACTTGGCCACGGAGCGGGCCTCGAATTCGAAGCGGGTCAGAAACTGCGGGTCACCGGCGAACTTGGGGTCCATCACCTTGATCGCCACGGGCCGGTCCAGCCGGGTGTCGACTCCCCGGAACACCATCGACATCCCACCGCGCGCGATCGGCGCGTCGATGCGGTAGCGCCCGTCCAGCATCTGGCCGATCAACTGCTGTCCTCCGAATTTCACCTAGCGGTTGCCGCCCCGTGACGACACCCCGATCGTATAGGCGCGCGCCGTCACGGTCGCCGATGACGTGCTCATGCCCGCGCGGAAACCGGGCGTACGCCGTATCCGGGAAGCGACGGACTACCGTTGTGCAGGTGAGTGCATTTCCTTGCAGCGACGATGTCGTTCCCGAATCGGTGACCCTGCTGCCGTTGCCGGATGTGGCCGAACAACTGGGCATCGCGGTGACCAGAGTGCATCAGATGCTGCGCGATCATCAATTGCTCGCCATCCGCCGCGACGGTATCGCCGGTATCCCGAAGGACTTCTTCGATTCCTCGGGCGCGGTCGTCAAACCCCTGACCGGCCTCATCACGGTGATGCGGGATGCGAAATATACGAACGAGGAAATCCTGGAGTGGATGTACGCCGAGGACGACACCCTGCCGGGCCGTCCGATCGACGCCATCCACGGGCCGCTCGCCCGCGAGGTCGTTCGCCGGGCCGCCGCCGAACCGTTCTGAACCGGGCGGAGTGTTCGGACCGTCAGCGGCGTGATTGCCGCGTGAGGTCGGCCGTGGCGGTCATGCCGGCGAGATTCGGGTGATACGAGCTGATCACCCGGGCCGGATCGTCGGCAGTCGGCCGGTGGAAGCCGCCCGTCCAGGCGTCCGCCGCGCAGGCGGCCGTCGCCGGTGTTACCGAGAGCGGGCGGTGTGCGGAGTGTCAGGCGTGTGGCGCGCTCGGCTGTGCTGTGCGGAAAGCCTGGGTAGCTGCTGTGGGGAGAGACGGCGCCGGATTTCTCGGCCGGCGCAGTCCGGAACCGATCTCGGTGATCGCGACCCGCAGCCGCCGCGAGGTGGGAACCGTTGCGCGGCGGTCGAAGACGGCGTAGTCGTGGCGCTCGATCTCGTCGAGGATGCCGCCGTAGAGCACGGCCGCGGTGCGAATGGCCGGTCGCACCCGCGGCCGGAGCAGATCGATGCCCGGTGCGGCGGTGCGATAGACACTGCGGTTGACCGCGATCAGATGTGCCAGGGCGCGGCGCACGCGCGGATCGGTCCGGCCGGTGCGCCGGCAGTGGGCGAGCAGATCGGCGTCGACGCCGAACGCGCCGAGTTCGTCGCCGGGCAGGTAGATGCGCCCGCGGTCGAGGTCTTCGGCGACATCACGCAGAAAGTTCGTGAGCTGGAATGCCTCGCCCAGCGCCGCGGCCGCCGGTTCGGCCTCGGCCACCGGGACCACCGTGCCCAGTACCGGCAGCAGTTGCAGCCCGATCGCCGCCGCCGAACCGCGCATGTACTCCCGCACTTCGCCCATATCCGCATACCGATTCCGGAACAGCGCGCTCCCCGGCACATCCATCCGCATCGCATCGAGGAACACCCGGAAGTGTTCGGGCGCAATGCGATACCGGGCGATGGTATCGACGAGTGCGGTGAGTACCCGGCCGTCGATCGCCGCGCCCGCAGGGAGATGGCCCGCCGCGTCCGTCGTGCCGGTCACGGCCCGGCCGGCGGCCGCGACACTGCTCGTGGCCGATCCGGTGGTGCTTGCGACGCGTGCCGTCGCGGTACCGCGATCCGCCACGGCGGAGGAGTGGACGACGCCCACCGGCACGGCGTCCTCGGCTCGGTTACAGCTCCGCCGCGTGCCCGCGCTCGCGTAAGGGCGATCCGAGGCCGTATCCGGCTCGTTCCCGCCGGTGTTCAGAGCCGCCGAGTCGCCCTCGCGTGCCCCGACGCACCGTGCGCCACTCGCGCACACCGGACTCGCATGGGGGGCGCCCAACCCGCGGGTGTGGTTGTCTGTTCCGGAGATGCCCGCCTCGCACAGCGCGGTATGGAGTTGCGTTTCGATGCGGTCCAGCCGCAACGCCGCTGTGTGGTCGGCAATTCCGGAAAGGGGTGCGGCCCGGCTGCTCTCGCGGTCGAGGTCTGCGGAGGCGATGTCGCATGCCCTCGGCCGCCCGGGACCGGGCCCGGCGAAACCGGCCGCATCCCAGGCGCTTTCGGCGAGATCCACGACGTCGTCGACCACCCGTGCGAATGCGTAGAGCGCGTGCACCGCGGCCCGTTGCGGTGGTGTCAGCAGGCGGGTGGCCAGGAAGTAGGTGCGGCCGTGTTCCGCCGCGATGGCCCTGCAGTGCCGGTAGGCGGCCGCCAGTTCGGCGTCGGGGCCGCGGCCGGTCATTGCTTGGGTCTGCCCGAATCGGCGCGTAGCCGCAGCGGATCCACCTTGCGCAGCGACAGCGCCGCCACCACGGCGACGAAGGTGGCCGCCGCGACGTGCCAGACGTTGTACAGGCCGATCGATCCGCCCGGCTGGAACACCAGCATCAACCAGGTGCACAAACCCACCAGGATCATCAATGTGGTGGTGGACATGGCGAATCCGGCGGCCAGTGCCAGCGGCCACGAGTAGTACCAGGGCAGCGCCGCGGGGGAGAGGATCACGATCGCGACGAAGGCGATGAGAATGCCCATCACCGCATCGCGTTCGGAACTCTTGTAGCGCCACCAGGTCCACGCCAGGATGGCGACCAGCGCGAGCGCGCAGAGGCCGCGCGTCCACACCAGCACCTCACCCAGATTCAGCGGCGTCACCCAGGTGACCATGTGCGCCATGACCGTCGGCAGCGAGAGCCAGTTGATGATCTTCTTCGATCCCGACAGCGCGGTCAGCCAGCCGATACCGACACCCGCGGCCGCGGAGGCGGCCACGAAGACCACCGCGAACACCGACACGCCGAGGCCGGCGATCTTGACGAAGGTGCGGATCGGATGCGGCAGCGGTCCCTTGTTCTCCGCGGCTCGCCGCTCGCGTTCGTGAATCATCCAGATCCACACCAGGAACGGCAGCGCCACACCGGCCGTCGCCTTGATCGCGACGCCGATCGCGACCACCACGATGCCGGCCGCGTGGTGCCGTTCCAGCACCAGGGCGATGCCGGCGGCCATCAGGCCGACCATGAGCATCTCGTTGTGCACGCCGCCGATCAGGTGGATCAGCACCAGCGGGTTGAGCACGGCCAGCCACAGCGCCACCGTCGGCTTGCCGCCGAGGTGTTTGGTCATATGCGGGACGGCCCACATCATCAGGGCCAGGCCCGGCAGCATGACCAGGCGCATAGCGATGGTGCCGGCCACCACGTTGTCACCGGTGATGCTGGTGATGGCCTGCCCCATGAGCAGGAAGATCGGACCGTAGGGCGCGGTGGTGGTGGTCCACACCGGGCTCACGTTGTCCAGCAGCACACCGGGATTGACCACCGGCCCGACCTTGTACGGGTCGAAACCGTCGCGCAGCAGCGCGCCCTGCGCCAGATACGAATACACGTCCTGGCTGAACATGGGCACCGCGAACAGCAGCGGCAGGATCCAGATGCC
>NZ_BAFW01000066.1 GCF_000308535.1 Nocardia cerradoensis NBRC 101014
GAACGCCTTTCGCGCGGCGGTCCGCTCCGCGACCACTGCCGCCCGCTCCGGCTCCGGGATCACCGCCGCGCGCTCCGGTTCCGGGATCATTGCCGCGCGCTCCGGCACCGGCGTCGGACGGATCTCCGGCTGCCCCGCCCGCGATCCACCCGTCGTGCTCCGTGCGCACCGAGCTGGGATCGGCGCCGACTTCGGTTGCCGCGGAATCGTATTCGCCCGCTTCGTCGTCGGCATCGGGAAGGTCGTCCGGGAGCAGCGGTTCGACCGGCACGCCGGCCAGCGCCTCACGCAGCACGGTCACGATCGCCGTGCCGTGGTCGGCGATCGCGGCGACCACCTCGTGATGCTCACCGCGGACCAGTGCCGCGGTCGCGCAGACCGGGCACCAGCTGCAGCTGTCCCAGTCGCGGCCGTCGGCGGCCGCGCGACGCAGGGCGGGTTCGACGCGTTCGAGCAGGGTTTCGGCGAGGGCGCGCAGTTCCTGGGCGAATTCGCCGAAACTGTCGTCGTGGGCGTGGGTCATTGCGGCCATACCCCCGGGTCGGGCCGGAAACGCACGACGAGTTGCTCACCGTCGAGTTCGGCGCCGTCGACCGTGCACCGCCGCAATACCGGCGCCAGTCGTAGCCGCCGCCGGACCCCGTCCGCTCCCACGATCACATCGTCCTCCACTCGTCCCAGTCGCAGCGTGCCCGGGTCGACCACCGGCAGACGCATCCGCAGCGTGAATACCGATTCCAGTCCGGTGCCCGACTCCCATCGCACCTCCGGTTCCCCCGTCGCGCTACCGGGCTCCGGCGTCGTGCCGCTCAGCATAGGGTCTGGTTCGGCCGCCGGGGGGTTGCCACGAACGGGCAACGCCTGCGCCAGAGTCGACAACGCCCGCGGCCCGACCGGTTCCGGTCCGCTGTGATGGGCGATCACCACGGGCACATCCGGCATCCGGCGGCGCAGATCCGCGATCACGTCGAGCTGTTCCGCGCGACGCTGCAGATACCACTGCACCGCGGGGTGAGCGCCACCGTCGGCCGGCGGCACCGGCGGCAGCACTTTGTTCACCACCACCGCGTCGAGACGTATACCCAGAAGTGCCGCCGCCGAACGCACCCGCGCCGATTCGGCCAGCGCGACCCGTTCGGCGCCGGTGATCAGCCGGGCCCCGGTGCGCCGCGCATCGGCCAGCAGATCCCGAATCGCCGTGACCGCGGCCGCGATCCGCTCCACCGTCGCCGCCAGCACCGCGCGCCGCATATCCGTACCGGTCGCGCTCATCACCCGGGCATGGGTGGGCCAGATCCGTTCGAGGTAGCCGAGCAGGGTGTCGGGTGCGGTGACGATGCGCAACATGTCCGCCGAGGGCGGGCAGTCCACGATGATCAGATCCCAGTCGTCCTCGCCCGCGAACTGCGCGATCTCGGTCAACGCCAGCAGTTCCTGCACACCCGGCAGTCCGGTGAGTTCGGCCGGATCGAGTGCGGCGAGGTCGATGCCGTGATCGTGGCCCGCGCCGGACAGCATCCGCGCCACATCGCGGAACCGATCCTCCAGCAGCGCAAGCGAATCGATCTCGATGACGTCGAATCCGGGGGCGACGGTCACCACCCCGGCGACCGCGCCGGGATCGTGGGCGAAGCGGAAACCCAGTGCGTCACCGAGCGAATGGGCTTGGTCCACCGAGGCGACCAGCACGCGCTGTCCGGCCTGCACCGCGGCGATGGCCGCCGCGCAGGCGAGCGTGGTCTTACCGACTCCGCCCTTGCCGATGAACAGTTCGAGACGGGTCGTGACGGCACCACGACCGCGCTGCGGAGGCCGGGTCAGCCTTCGACCCGTTTCTTGAGTTCCTTGAGGGCCGTATCGGTGATCACCTTCTCGGCCTTGCGTTTGAACATCCCGATCATCGGGATGGTGAGGTCCACGGTCAGCTCGTACACCACCTGGGTGGTGCCGTCGGGCTGGTCGATGAGCTCGTAGGTGCCGTCCTGCGCCTTCTGCAGTTCGCCGCTGACCAGTTTCCAGCTCACCGCCCGGCCGTCGGCCCGCCAGGTGTAGGACAGCACGTAGGTGTCCTTGACGACGCCGGCGTCCAGCACGAATTTCGCCGTGCGGGCCCGCCCGTCGGGGAAGGTCTCCAGTACGTCCACCGATCGTGCCGCCGACACCCATTCCGGATACGACTGCAGATCGGCGATGACGGCCATCACCCGATCCGAGGGGGCATCGATGGTGATCGACCTCTGGGTCCGGTCGGCCATGACTGACAGCGTTTCCTTTCGACCTAGCGTGACGGCGCCACACCGGCCGGACGGCCGGCCTCCAGCCGCGATTTCACCTCGAACGACATCTTCTTGCCGGCCACCCGCCGGGAACGGTTGGCGGCCATCAGGGTTCGGGGCGAGAGCGCGGCCGCGCCCGGCGGTTCGGCGTGCATGAAGTAGTGCAGGATCACCCCGTCCAGCGACGGCTCGAGCCAGACCTCCATCGTGCCGGTCAGCGGCCCGCTGACCGACCAGCGAATTCCCTTGTCACCGCGGTCTTCTCGCACCTCGAGGGTGAGGTCGGGCCACCAGCGGTGCCACCGCGACCGATCGGCCAGGACCTCGGCGACCGCGGCGCCGGACGCGGCGACGAAGGTCTGGTCGGCCACCTGGATGCTGCTCACGGCTGGGGCTCGCTGCTGCGCTCGCTCATGAAACCCGAGCCTACTGGGTCGGAGCCCGGAGGCGGTAACGCAGTGCCGGGCACGCGCGACCCGCCGCCGCGCCCGGCCGGGGAGCCGGCTCGCTTACCGGCCGACGCCGTCGGATCCCGCCGCGCCGGAATGCGCGCCGGGATCGAGCAGCGTCCGCAGCCGACCGCCCAGGACATCCCAGCGCCACTGGTCGGCGACCCATTCGCGACCGGCGGCGCCCATCCGCGCCGCGGCATCGCGGTCGGAGAGGATGCCGACGACGGCGTCGGCCACGGCTCGCTCGTCGCGCCCGTCGACCACCGTGCCGGTGCGCCCCTCGAGCACGGTTTCCGGTGCGCCGCCGGAATTTCCGGCCACCACGGGCACCCCCGTCGCCGACGCCTCCAGATAGACGATGCCGAGTCCTTCCACGTCCAGCCCGGCGCCGCGGGTGCGCGAGGGCATCGCGAAGACGTCGGCGAGGGTGTGGTGGGCGGCCAGTTCGGCGGCGGGGACGCGACCGGTGAACACCACGTCCGCGCCCAGGTCCAGCGAACGCACCAGCCCGCGCAACGTGTCCTCGTACGGGCCGCCACCGGCGATGACCAGCACCGCCCCGTCGATACGGCGGCGGATCTCGCGCATCGCCAGGATCAGCATGTCCTGCCCCTTGCGCGGGACCAGCCGCGACAGGCACAGCACCGTCGGCCGCTCGCCCAGGCCGTAGCGGGCGCGCAGCTCCGCGCGCGCGGCGGGATCGGGGTGGAAGACGGTGCTGTCCACACCCGGCGGCAGATACTCCAGGGCCGCCTGGGCGCCGAATGCCGCGGCGAAGCGGCGGCGGGTGTATTTGCTGACGTAGGTGACGACATCGGTGTGGTCGCCGATCACCCGCAGCACCTGCCGGGCGCCGGGCAGCATGGACCAGCCGACCTCGTGTCCGTGGGTGCTGGCCACGATCCGGTCCGCACCGAGGCGGCGCAGCGCCGGCGACATCAGGGCCAGCGGCGCGGCGGCACCGAACCAGACGGTGTCGCATCGGTGCTCGCGCAGTAGTTTCGCGGCCCGGCGCAGCACCAGCGGCGTCGGCAGCATCAAGGTGGTCGGGTGGCGCACGACCTCGAACGGCTGCTGGGCATCGAACCGCTGATGGGAGTCGCCGCGCCAGCGCGGCGCGTAGACGACCAGATCCTCCGGCGGCATCCGCAGCGCGAGCGAATGAACATACGACTGGATGCCGCCCGGCCGGGGCGGAAAGTCGTTGGTGATCAACAGCGTGCGGCCCATGGGGCGAGTCTATGGGTGTCGCGGCCGCGGCCGGTTCTACGGGGTGCGGCCCGCTCGAGGGATCTCGACCGGTCGGCGCGGCCGAGCAGGTACTAGGCCGCGACGCGGGCCTTGATCCAATCGCGCCAGGCGGAGACGAAGTCGGTGTGGCCGAGACCCAGGGTGTCGCGCAGGCCCCGGTCCAGCGCGGCCTGGTCCTGCGGGCCGGTGGCCAGCCGGCGGTAGAGGGCGACGAGTTTCGGCTCTCCGAATCGGTCGGCGACGAACGCGTTGGCCGACCAGGCCTGTTCGTAGGCGAGAGCGGCGTCGGTGCCCGGGCTCGGCGCGAAGGCGGTGTCGCCGGGCAGGTCCGCGGGCAGGTCACCGGAGCGGGCGCGGGTGGTGACGGTCGGCGCCACCTGGGCGAAGCGCTGCTGATCCCCGCGGTGGCCGCAGTATTCGGCGAACCCCTCCAGCACCCACTGCGGGGAGCCGTCGACGGTCCGGGCGCGAGCGGCGATGTGGGTGAGTTCGTGGCGCAGGGTTTCGCGCAGGCCGTCCGGGCCGAGCCGGCGGCCGGCATCGGGCGCGAAGACGATCCGCTGACCGGCGGGCTGGGTGCCGGGCACGAACGGATCCGATACCGAGGCCGCGGCGACCTCACCGGACACCGAACCGGTGGCGTGGGTCAGCGCCGCGAATTCGGAACTGCTCGAGGCGACGGCCACCACGGCTTCGTGGGCCCATTCGGTACCCCACACCTCGGAGACGGCCGTGACCGCCGGGCCGACCTCACGGGCCAGCTGGTCGACGTCACCGCGCTGGTACGGATGTCCCAGCACCACCGACAGCTTGCCGTCGTCGCCCGAAACCTGTTGCGCGACAACGGGTCCGTACGAACTCATGACGCGGCGCAACTCGGGCAGCTGCGGATCGGCGTGCGCGGGCGCGGTATCGGACTCCTCGGCGGCGGGCACGGTGTGCAGGCCCGTCTTGGGCAGCATTAGCAAGGCGCCACCGGCCGCGGTCAGCGCCACCACCACGGCGAGGGTGGCGACGAACTCGAAGCGCCCACGATGGGCCAGCCATGTCCGGACCCGCAACAATCCGCTCATACGACACGATCCTCACGTCGGTGTGATGACTCGCCGCCAGATTCTCGCAGTGTTTACGGCATTCCGATCCAGTATCGGCGCGCGGAATGGAAAGGCGTATTACCCATCGGCGCCACCGCGACGGGTACACCGAAGGTGGAGGCGTGCAGGATCATGCCATTCCCGGCGTAGATGCCGACATGGGAGGCGTCCGAATAGAAGAACACCACGTCGCCGGGCTGCAACGAGTCCCGCGACACCGGCGTGCCGACCGTGGCCTGCGCCTGGCTGGTGCGCGGCAGATCGATGCCCACGTGATGGAAGGCCCACTGCACCAGGCCGGAGCAGTCGAACTGGTCGGGGCCGGTCGCGCCCCAGACGTACGGGTCGCCGACGCGGGTCAATCCCGCGGCCAGCGCGCTGGTTCCGCTACCGGGCACCAGACCACGCAGCAGGGTGTCGCGGTCGAAACCGGGCGGGAACAGCGATCCGGCGAGGCTGGATTTCTCCCCGGCCGAGAGCGCACCCCAGGCCTGGATGACCTGGGCCATCGCACCCTGCAGATCGGCGCGCTTGTGTTCGAGGTCCGCGCGCACCTGGTCGGCCTTCTGCGCGGCGGCCTGCGCGGCGTCGGAGGCGGATTTGGCGGCGGTTTCGGCGGCGGTCGCCGAATCGGTGGCCTTGGAGAACTGCGCCAGCTGATCGGAGGTCTGCGTGGACAGCACGTCCAGCGTCGACATCTGGTCGAGCAACTGCTGCGGGGAATCGGAGACCAGCACCGAGAACAGCCGGTTGGTCCGCGCGCCCTGATAGGCGGCGATCGCGGTCCGGTCCACGGCCGGTTGATATTTGCGTACCTCGGCCTTGGCGGCGTCGAGGGCCTGCGTCGCGGTCGTGGAGTTTGGCGTCGGCGTCGCGGGCCACGCCCTGTTTGGCTTCGAGGTCGCCCTGCGCCGCCAGCGCCTGCTGATTGAGCTGTTCGGACTGATGCGACAACTCGATCAGCCGCTGCACCGCGTCACCGGCGGTGGCCGGTTGTTCCGCGGGCGCCGGATCGGCCGTCGCCAGACCTCCGGATGACGCTCCGAACACCAGCGCACCCACCGCCAGTGAGCCGCCGACCAGGCGTCTGGTTCTGTTGTTGCGTTGCGCGTTGCCCTTGTGCGCTGTCACGGCCTGCCGTGCCCCGTTCTCTCGTCCCGAGCTGGAAACCACGAAGGTCTCGATAAGGTTACGGAACGGCGACCGTCCATGTCCAGCAGGGCACGAAACGATCACGCCGTATACCCCGAATGCCCGGATCGGCGGTCCGGACTGTACGGAATGCGCCGATCCGGGCGGGGTGAATCAGTAGCGGCGAGCGCCCGCGACCGGCATCGAGGAGATCGGGGCGACCTTCACCGGCTCGCCGGCGGTCGAGGCGTGCACCACGTTGCCGTCGCCGACATAGAGCGCGGAGTGGCTGCCGCCGTAGAAGGACACCACGTCACCGGGCTGCAGCGCGTCGAGCGAGACGGGGGCGCCTTCCTCGAGCTGTTCGTAGCTGGTGCGCGGCACCTCGCGACCGGCCTGCCCGTAGGCCCACTTCACCAGGCCCGAGCAGTCGAAGGCGTTCGGGCCGGCGGCGCCGTACGAGTAGGGGGCGCCGACCTTGGACAGGGCGGCGTCGGCCGCGCGCTGGCCGACGGTCTGCTGCGGCGCGATCGGCAAGGGAATGTTCGGGATCTGGATGCCCGGCGGGACGGCGCCCGGCGGTATGGCGCCGAGAACCTGATCGGGAACATCGATGGTGCCGACGCCCGGTACGGTGACCGGCGCGGCCGCGGCGGTGGTCGCCGGGAGCAGCAGAGCGCTGAGGGTTGCTGCGCCAACGGCTCCGGCCGCAACGGCCCGGCGGGCGGTACGAGGCAGCCCCTGAACCTGTCGCTTGATCGCCATGATGCGGTACTCCTCATCTGCCCCACGACGCCGCACCCGGTGGTGCGTCGGACTCCGTGAGGTCTCGAGAAGGTTACGAGGACATAACGGTGCGTTGTAAAGCCCTGACACTTCGAGGCGGGTTCAGGTAGAGGCTCCCGCTCGACGGCATGCGAGATAGCTCACAGTAATCACGAAACGATAACGACGACCGACGCGAGTGACGTTTACCCAGGTGCGCTCCCCCGCGCGAGCGAGCACGCCGACCGGGGACCGCAGACACGCCTCGAGCGGGAAAACGCAAGTAGCCCAGAGCATGCCCGGCGGAAACCAACCGAACAGTCCGCAGGTTTACGGCAACCGACGAGTAGTCAAGTCCGGCCTCGGGGACGGCTTCGACGACCTCCATCACCCGCCGCCTATTCATAGCTATACCGAATTACCGTGACCCTGATCACTTTTCGGCATACTCGTGCAAACCGAACCTCGCACATCGCAAACCTCGCGCCGGCTCGACCGCCGGCGGGCATCCGGACCGATCCTGTCGGACCCTGCGCCTACGCTGCTCGCCGTGCCCTCCCCCGTTCCGCGACCGGCCCAGCTGGCCCTCGAACTCCCCGGTCACGGCGGTGAAGAGCCCGAGCTCGCACTACGCGATGTCACCTTCGTCGTGGTGGACCTCGAAACCACCGGAACCCGGCCCGAGGGGGACGCCATCACCGAGATCGGCGCGGTGAAGGTGCGCGGCGGCGAAGTCCTCGGCGAATTCGCGACCCTGGTCGACCCGGGCTGCGCGATCCCCCCGCAGATCGTGCGGGTCACCGGCATCACCACCGCGATGGTGTCGGCGGCGCCGCGGATCGACGCGGTGCTGCCCGGATTTCTCGAATTCGCTTCCGGCGCCGTACTCGTCGCCCACAACGCCCGCTTCGACATGTCGTTCCTGAAGGCGGCCGCCCAGCGCTGCGATACCGCGTGGCCGGCCTTCCAGGTGCTGTGCACGGTCCAGTTGGCGCGGCGCATTCTCGACCGCGACGAGGCGCCGACGGTGCGGCTCTCGGCGCTGGCTCAGCTGCTCGGCGCCTCCACCCGGCCCACGCACCGCGCCCTCGACGATGCCCGCGCCACCGTGGACGTGCTGCACGCACTGTTCGAGCGGGTCGGCAATCTCGGCGTCCAGACCCTGCCGGAATTGATCGACTATCTGCCCGAGGTCACGCGCCGCCAGCGCTCCAAACGCATTCTCGCCGCCGATCTGCCCGCCGCACCCGGGGTGTATCTGTTCCGCGGCCCCTCGGAGGAGGTCCTCTATATAGGGACGGCGGTGAATCTGCGCCGGCGCGTGCGCAATTACTTCACCGGCTCCGAAACCCGCACGCGGATGCGGGAAATGGTCATGCTCGCCACCCGCGTCGACCACGTCCGCTGCGCGCACGGCCTGGAGGCCGGAGTGCGGGAGCTGCGGCTGCTGGTGGCGCACACCCCGCCCTACAACCGGCGCTCGAAATTCCCCAAGCGCGCGTGGTGGCTGACCGTGACCGACGAGCCGTTCCCCCGGTTCGCGGTCAGCCGGACTCCGACCGCAGATGCCTTGGGGCCCTTCGGTTCCCGCACCGATGCCACCGAGGTCGCGGCGACCCTCGCGGAATACAGCGGCCTACGCACCTGCACGACGCGCATCCCCCGCGGGGGTGTGCACGGCGGCGACTGCCCGCCCGCGGCCGTGGGCGGCTGCCCGGCGGCGATCTTCGGCGAACGGGTGCCGGCCGCACAGTACGCGCCCGCGCCGCGGGCGGTACGGGATCTGTTCACCGGCCGCGACGACGCGCCCTTGCGCGCCATCGCCGCCCGCATCGACGAGTACGTCGCCGCGGAGCATTTCGAGGCCGCCGCCCGGCTGCGCGATCGCACCTGCGCCGTGGTTCGGG
>NZ_BAFW01000065.1 GCF_000308535.1 Nocardia cerradoensis NBRC 101014
CGACCGGCCAGAACAAGGCGCCGGCAACCACATCGTCGATAGCGTGCAGTCGCAAGGTGAGGGTGGTGATCACGCCGATATCGGCGCCGGCGAGGGCCGCATCGAACAGGTCGTCGCCGGCGCGGACACGGCGGACCACGCCGTCGCCGGTCACGAGTTCGAGGGCGAGAACAGAGGCTCGGGCCGGGCCGTGGGAGCGCGCGAACCAGCCGAGGCCGCCGCCCAGCACGAGTCCGACCACGCCGACGTCGGCGGAGAAACCGCCGATCGGTACGAGACCCGCGGCTGCCGCGGCCGCCGTGAGGTCGGCGCAGCGGGCGCCGGCGTCGACATGCGCGATGCCCGCGTCGGCGTCGATCTCGACCCGGTCGAGCGCGCCGGTGCGCAGCAGGATCGTGCGTGCGAGGTCGCCCAGCGGGGTGGCGTTGTGGCCGGTGGATTGCGGTGCGACGCGCAGGCCGAGTGCGGCGGCGGCGCGGACGGTGAATGCCACATCTTCGGTGGTCGCCGCGGTCACCACGGCGATCGGTTGCTGGTCGGCCAGCAATTGCCATGCGGCGCGGGCCTGGTCCCATTCGGCATCCGTGGGTCGGATGAGGGCGCCGGACAAAGCCGCCGCGAGGTCGTCGAGGTCGCGAAAGTGCCCCGGCGCATCATCTTTTCGATGGCCGACGACGCTGGGTCTGCTGTTCGTGTCGCGGAGGGCTTCGTGCGGGAGGGTCATGATTACTCCTTGTGGGGTTGGCTGTCGCGGTCCGAAACGGGTGCGACGGATCGTCCGGCCTGCGGACAGCGCAGGGCGGATGAAGCGAAAGATGGTGTGGTCGAGGCCTATTGGGCTGGCGCGGCAATATGAGAGATGCAGTGCGTTGCGATGATCGGGTCGTCGCAGGTTGCACGGCTGGACGCGCAGATCATCGGCCGTGGTATTCAGGCGGTTTCGACAGCAGTGTTCCAGGCGACTCTGTCGATGATGTCGGCGCCGCGCAGCGTGCGCGCGTCCGGACGCTGATCGGCACTCTCGAAGCAGGAGAACAGGATTCGAACGCAAGCTCGGGGCAAGCAGGGTGGCGGCCGCGCGAACTGTTTGCGATACACCGGACACCTGGGTCTCGAGCGACCGGATCCAACTTCGGAGGCCGACTACACCGGCCTCTCAACGACTGGCAACCAGGTCCGCGCCGTCGTGAGAGGCCCCGCGAACTCGAACGCCGCCACACCGACCTGATCGCCGGACGAGCTCTATGCCCGCTGCCGGCCGGCGGACCGCACCGCGTCGGCGATGATGCCGTGCACGGCCTCGGGACCGGGCGATCGACGGATCGAGTCGCCGATCTCCTTGGCGCGCAGACGATAACGCTCGTCGGTCAGCGCGGTGCGGACCGCACCGCCGACCTTGTCCGGCGTAGGGTTGTCGGTGCGCAGGTCGATGCCTACGCCGGACCAGGCCACCCGTGCACTGACCTCCGTCTTGTCCTCGGTGCGGCCCGCGACCACGATCGGCACGCCGTGTTCGAGCGCGTAGTGCACCCCGCCGTAGCCCCCGTTGGTGACGAAGACGTCGGTCTGCGGCAGCAACCGGTCGTAGGGGAGGAATTCGGCGACGCGCACATTGGCGGGCAGGTCGTTCGGCAGCGTGCCGACCGGTCGTCCGCCGGTGCTGACCACAACGAGGACATCGTCGTGGGCGAGTGCGCGCACCGTGGGTGCGATCAGATTCCATTCGCCGGTGGCGACCGTGCCCTGGGTCACGTGCACGACGCGGCGGCCGGCGAGATCGTCCCACCACTCGGGCACCGGGATCGCCGACGGCCGTGACCGGGCCACGGGCCCGACGAAATGCACGGTGTCGGGCAGACCGCGGCGCACGTATTCGAATTCGGGGACGGTGAACTGCACGATGTGGTCGGCTCCGGCCGGCCAGTCGAGGAAGAACCGCGGCAGTGCGCGACCGGTCTCGGCGCGCGCGATCTCGTTCGCGAAGCGCTGGACGGGAGCGAAAACGCCCTTCTCCGCGCCGAGGGTGAGGACCGCGTTGCGCAGGCGCCCCAGCGGTCCGCGCATCGGTGCGATCCCGAGACCGAACGGCGCGACGTCCGGATGCTTCAGCGCGAGCGGCAGAATCCCCAGATTGACCAGCAGTGGCCGTTCCGAGCGCGGAATACCGCTGAGCACCGCGGCGGCGGCGAACATCGATTCGGCGAGAACGGCATCCGTGGGCTCGGCGGCGATGGCCTCGCGGACCGCTCGCAGCTGGGCGGGCACCGGGTGGAGGAAGATCTCGATCATGTCGTAGCGAATGCCGGCGGGGCCCGACAGTCCGCGACGGCCGGGAAAGGCCGCGTCGATATCGCGATCGTCGTAGTCGGCCTCGGACGGAAGGGGCAGGAATTCGGCGCCGGTGGCCAGCACGTCGTCGCGGAAGCGGGTGCCGGTGAGGAACCGCACGCGGTCACCCGCGGCGATCAGTGCCTCCGCGACGGACAGCAGAGGCGTGACATGGCTGCGCACGGGTGTGGCGGTCAGGAGAACGGAGGTCATGGGCAGGTCTTCCCGAGTGTGAAGCGACGTAAGATTGGTGACACCGATGAAGTATTCACTACCTCGCCGGGGTAGTCAATTAGGAATTGGGATGAGCGACAAGACCGCAACACGGACCTATCGATCCGCCCTGCGCAGCGAACAGGCCGCGGCGACCCGCCGCCGTGTGCTCGATGCCGCGGCCGCCTGCTTCGTGGAGCGCGGCTACAGCGGCACGTCGCTGTCCGATATCGGGTCGCGCGCCGGAGTGTCGACCGAGACCGTGAAGGCCAACGGCCCCAAGCGCAACCTCCTGCTGGGCGCCTTCGAGCAGGCGTTCGCGGGCGAGGAGGGGGAGGCGCCGGTATCGGACAGTGATGCCGCGGCCGAGGTCAACGCCATCGCCGACCAGGAGGGTTTCCTGCGGGCGGCCGCCGGGTTCGTCGCCGCGGCCAATGCCCGCACCAGCGTGCTGTGGACGGAATTCCTCAGCGCCGCGAACGCCGATACCGCCGTCGCCGAGGCGCTGGCCGGACTGCTGACGCGCCGTAAACAGGACTACCGCACCGTGATCGGCATGTTGCTCGAACGCGGAATAGCCCGGGACGGCACCGATCCCGAGACCGCCGCCGACGAGCTGTCGTTTCTCTGGTCGCCCGAAAGTCACCAGCAGCTCGTCCTGCAGAGTGGGTGGAGTATGGAACGCTACGAACAGTGGCTCGTCGCCGCGGTCCGGCGCCAATTCGGCTGAGCGTCGAAACCCATTGCTGTGCAGTGTTCTTCGAGTACGGACTCCGGTTGCGTTTCGATAACGTCTGCCGCCGACGCGGGTACCGGCGATGAATTCCGGCGACCGGATTCGTCTATCTCTTCGAGGCCATACGTCTCGTGGAGATAGGAGGGCGCGATGTCGTCAACTGACCGGGAGCCGACCGAGGCAGGGCGCTACGCGGAGCATCCGACCGTGAAAAACCTTGCCGCCCAGCCGCGAAGAGCACCCGATCCGGTGCTGACCGCCGCGCGGCTGCGTGAGATCTGCCTCGCCGCCGGTGCCGACGACGTGGGTTTCGTCTCCGTCGACGATCCGAAGGTCGCGGAGGAGCGCGAGCACGCGCGCGGCATCCTGCCGTCGGCGCGCACCTTCGTGGCCTTCTGCATCCGGATGAACCGCGACAATCTGCGCAGTCCGATGCGCAGCCTCGCCAATGCCGAGTTCAACCATGCCGACGACGAGACGAATGTGGTGTCGCGGCGCATCACCCGGGCCCTCGAGGAGGCCGGCTATCGCGCGGTCTACCCGGCGCCCGGCTATCCGATGGAGGTCGAGCAGTTCCCGGGCCGGATATGGGTGCTCGCGCACAAGGTGGTGGCCGAGGCTGCGGGCCTGGGCGTCATGGGAATTCACCGCAACGTGATTCATCCGAAGTTCGGCAACTTCATTCTGCTCGGCACCGTGGTGACCGACGCGGTCGTCGACGAGCCGAGCACGGCACTGGACTTCACTCCGTGCCTGGAATGCAAGTTGTGCGTCTCCGCGTGCCCGGTCGGCGCGATCACCAACGACGGCGGTTTCGATTTCCAAGCCTGCTACACCCACAACTATCGGGAGTTCATGGGCGGCTTCACCGACTGGGCCGAAAACGTCGCCGACAGCGCAGACCGCGACGACTACCGCGAGCGCGTGACCAGGGGTGAGTCGTTCTCGATGTGGCAGAGCCTGTCGTTCAAACCCAACTACAAGGCCGGCTACTGCATGGCCGTATGCCCGGCCGGTGAGGATGTGATCGGCGCCTTCATCGACGACCGGAAAACGCATCTGGACGAGGTGGTGCGTCCCTTGCAGAACAAATCGGAAACCGTCTACGTGCTACCGGGATCCGCGGCCGAGGAACATGTGACACGCCGGTTCCCCAACAAGACGCCGAAGCCGGTCGGCAACGGTTTCGGCGACGAGGTCAACGATCTGCTCGATCAGATCGGGCCGCGCCCGCGGCGGCGCGATACGCCGGCGTGAGCTCATGCGCGCCGGCGCAATTGCCCCAGCAGCGGCAGCATCGACACCACGACGATGACCGCGACCGCCGGCAGCAGATACTTGTCGACATTCGGCACCGACGCCCCGAGCCAATAACCCAGCAGGACCAGACTCTGCGACCACACGATCGCGCCGACGATCTGCCACAGCGTGAACGTGCGGGTGGGCACGTCGAGCACACCGGCGACCGGGCTGATGACCGTCCGGACCATCGGCACGAATCGGCCGATCACGATCGCGCGGCGCGCGCCGTACCGGTCGAGCCAGCGTTCGCCGCGGGCCACGACGGTGTGCAGGCGGGAGTTCGACGTGCGCTGGAGAACGGCGCGGCCGCCGTGCTTGCCGAAGGTGTACCCGGCCTGCGCTCCCACGATCGAACCTATTGCGGCACAGAGCAATACCTGCCACAGGACGAGATGGGGTCCGGAATGGGACCCGCCGGCGCACAGGATGCCGGCGGGGAAGATCAGGGTGTCGCCCGGAAGGAAGAAGCCCACGACCAGCAAGCCGGACTCGGCGAAGGTGCCGACCAGGACGGCCAGCGCGCCGAAGTTGGCCAGCAGCGAGGATCCACTCGTCGGGTTGAGTGCGGTCCACGTGCCGGTCACAGGACAACCGTAACGGTTTGTCGGATTCGGGGCCGGGAACGGCGTCCGTCGCGCTAGGAAGCGTTCCCCTCCCGGCTGCGCTGCACCGTCTGACCCGGTCGGAGCACCGTTCCGCAGTCACCGGTCTTCTGGTAGTCGGACAACAGGTGCGGGAGGACCTCACTCGAGTACCGGCGCAGTTGCGCGAGTTGTTTGTCACCGCGCACCACGTCCTTGCGGACCCAGTCCTCGTCCGGGCTGGCCGTGTTCTGCGACTGCTGGATCCGGTAGTAGTCGCGGTCCATGCGCGGATCGACGGTGAGTCCGTTCTGCATCCAGACGCCGTGGGTGTGGACGAATGTGGGCTTCAGATCCTCGAAGACGTAGTCGGAGAGGCCGATGTCGGCCTTGCCGGCGTAGATGTCCGCGATCCGGGCGTCGGCGAGGCCGGCCATATCGATCAGCCGGAGCCGGGAGGTCAACGCGCTTCCGCCCATGTCGGGGGCCAGCAGCGTGCCCTGCTGCAGGTCGAGGATGTCGGCGTAGCCGTTGAAGTAGCGTCCGAAGCGGAAAGCTATCCAGCACAACGGGATATCCGAATCGGCCCGATAGGATCGCGCGGCATCCGCCAGGGCTACCCCGGAGGGGATCATGGCGGCGACCAGCGTGAGCGCGACCAGCGCTCGGCCCCGGGTGCGCAGCCGGGCCAGCACCTCCGTCGCCGAGAGTGCGACGACCAGTGCGGCGAGCGCCCACACCGGAGTGGCGAACCGAAACTGTCCCATCCAATCCGGTTGCAGCACACAGTATCCCGTAATCGCCAGCGTCAGCGGAACCAGCAGGGCGACCAGGCCGTTGCGGATTCTGCCCGGGCCGGCCAGGGCGAATCCGACCACGCCGACGGCCGCGACCACGGCGGGTGCGCCCGCATACTGCACCAGATCGCCGGCCCTGGTCAGGTCGTGCACGGTCGGCGTCGCCTGATTCTTGGCGACCGCGGTATTCGCGACGAGCCGACCGAACTCGGTGATCCGCCACACCAGATAGGCCCCGAACGGAATCGCGAACGCCACAACGGAATACACCACGTGCCGCACCGCGCCGGGCCAGGTCGCCCGGCGAACGAGGATCACCGAAACCAGGGGGTACGCGGCGAGGTAGATCAGGCCGTCGGGGCGGGTCAACGCCACGAATGCCGCTATCGCACCGGCGGTTACGGCCACGGTGGGTGTCCACAATCGCTCGTCCAGCACCGCCAGGAACAGCTGGACGGCGAGAGCGCATGCCGCCAAGGCGAACAACGAGTTCTCCAGGCCGGAGAAGCACCAGATCACGAACGACGGAATCGCGGCGAGGACGGCGCCGGTGACGAATGTGACCACCGCGGGCCATCGCGACACCCGCCGCGCGGCGACGTAACAGCAGAGGAGGATCCCGGCGCAGCACAGCGCCGCGATCGCCTTGGGGTAGAAGACGAAATCGGGAATGCCGAACAGGGAACCGGAGTCGAACAGGCCGCACCATTTGCCCAGCACCAGCACCGCGAGCCAGGTGGGATCGGAGAATCCTTCGACCGGTTGCGCCCCGGGTTGCAGCACCGGCCCCGCGCCCTCGGCGACACTGCGGGCGTAGGCGAACGTGATTCCGGCATCGTCGACCAGCCAGATTCCGTACTGCGCCGCCTGCCAGACCAGTAACAGCACGCCGCTCGTCACCGCGGCCGCCGCGCCCCACCATGATCGCCCGCGTCGCTGCCGCAGGTTCTCCCGCCGCGGGCCGGAGGTTTCCGGGCGCGCTGTTACTACCTCAACCATTCACCGAAACCCATACTCGAAAGATTCGCCAAGGGGCGCAACGACTTTTGCGTCCCTCGGCGAGCACTTCTACAGCTGTCGGTCGATCTTGAATCCGCGTGCCGACGGCTGTCAAACCGGCGAGACCGGCCAGAGATGGGGAAGGGTGGGTAGCGGTTACACGCGCATCCGGCAACGTCCTTCCGTGCACTCTCGTTCGATTCTGCCGCGTGACACCGTCTGCGCCAGGCCGATCCGCCAGCAGGTGGGGCAGCCGCGCAGCGCGACCACCCCGGCAGGCAGCAGGAGCAGGGCAGCAGGACCTGCTGCGGGGATCAGCGCGATCGATCCGGCGATCAGGCCGAAACCGAGCAGCCCGCGTGCCAGGTGAACGGGGACCGAGCGGCCGGCGAACGTTTTCTGCTGTCCGGCACCGTCCTTCATGGCCGCAGACCTCGATCCGGCATCCCGAGTTCGGCCCGAACGGCGGCCCGCGCTCGGTGCAGCCTGGATTTCATTGCCGCCGTGCTCAATCCGAGCGTGCGGGCGACCATGCTGCCCGGCAGTCCTTGCACATCACGCATGATGAGGACTCGACGCTGCTCGGCGGGCAGGGCGGCGATCACCCCGGCGACCCGCTCGATGTCCAGCCGGGCCAGCGCATCGTCTTCCGCCGACGCCGCCGCGATCTGCGCGTCCGGTTCCCGGTGTGCGGCCGTGCGTATCCGCCGCAAGCACTCGTTGCGCACGATGCGGAACATCCACGAGGCCAGCGCGCCCGCCGCCCGCAACGTGCCGATCTTGCGGAACAGGACCAGCATCGCCTCCTGCGCGGCGTCCTCGGCGTCCTGGCTGGTCGCGCACAAGGAATGAGCGAAGCGCTGGACGTGAGGATAGGAACCGGAAACCAGTGCGGCGATGGCGGACTCGTCGCCGTCGCGGGCCGCCGTGACCAGATGTTGTTCGGGCCACGCCGATCTCGTGCACTCAGCCACGGTGACGCCTCCGTCGCAGGACCAGCATGCAACTGCACAGTAGTGCGGCCGCGACCACCACGGCGATGACGGCGACAACCATGTCGACTCCTTCGATTCCGCGGGCCCGTTGCCCGCACGGATATGAGAGCGATCGCGGACGGGAAAGGATTCGCGCTGTTTTCGAATGGGGATGCCGAGCTGGTCGGGCGACGGCGGCCCGCCGGTTCCCGGGCGATTCGACGACCGACGGGTACCGTGCCGATAGCGGATGCGGCGGATATCGCGGAAGGAACGGGGTCGATGGCGGCAGTGTCGGATACCGTCCCCGAATTGCTGCGCGCGCTGGATCTGACCGGTGTGTTCGCCAACGCGATGCTCGGCGGGGCGGTGGCGCGCACGTTCCGCTTCGACCCGATCGGATTCGCCGTCCTGGCCACCGCATCGGGGCTGGGTGGCGGCATCATCCGCGACACGCTGCTGCAGCGGGGGACGCCGGTGGCGCTGGTCGACTACACCTACCTGCTGACCGCCCTGATCGGGGCGCTGATCGCCTTCGTGTTCCGATTCGAGGGCCGGTTGTGGGACCGGCTGTTTCCCTGGGTGGACTCGCTGGCGCTGGGCTGCTGGGCGGCGGTCGGTGCGCAGAAGACGCTCGAAGTCGGGCTCGGGTGGTTGCCGGCGGTGTTGCTGGGGACGACGACGGCGGTCGGGGGCGGAGTGGTTCGCGATCTCGCCGTGGGGCGGGTGCCGACGATTTTCGGGGGTAACACGCTGTATGCCACGTGTGCGCTGCTGGCCAGTGCGACACTGGTGATCATCTGGTATTCCGGGCACGTGACGGCGGGTTCGATCGCGGCGACCGTGGTCGGAGCGGGGTTGTGCCTGCTGGCGCGGTGGCGGGGATGGATGTTGCCGGAGCAGATGAGTTGGCCGGATCGATTGCGTTACGGACGGCGAAAGGAGAGGTAATGGCCTCGACTGCGCAGGAAGCAGCGGTATTGGCCGGGCTGGACGGCATCGGTGGGTGGCAGGACGAGTTCTATCGCGACCTGCACGCCCATCCGGAACTGTCGCATCAGGAGCACCGGACCGCCGGCCTGATAGCGGAGAAGTTGCGGTCGTGGGGGTACGAGGTGCACGAAGGCGTCGGCGGAACCGGGGTGGTCGGGATCCTGCGCAACGGTGACGGCGCCGGAGTGCTGCTGCGTGCCGATATCGACGCCCTGCCGGTGCGGGAGGCGACCGGATTGCCTTATGCCAGTGCGGTTTCCGCCACCGACGCCGGCGGGCACGAAGTGCCGGTGATGCACGCCTGCGGCCACGATGTGCACGTGACCTGCCTGCTCGGTGCGGCGCAACTGTTCTCCGAACACACCGATCAGTGGCAGGGCACGCTCGTCGCGCTGTTCCAGCCCGCCGAGGAGGTCGGCGACGGGGCCCGCGGGATGGTCGAGGACGGTCTGGCCGAGCTGCTGCCGAAGGTCGATGTCGCGCTGGGCCAGCATGTCCTGCCCGCGCCGGCCGGGATCGTCGGAACCGGAAGCGGGCCGATGCTGGCCGCCGCCGACAGTATGCGGATCACCGTCTACGGGCGTGGCGGGCACGGGTCGATGCCGCAGGCGACCGTCGATCCGGTGGTGCTCGCGTCGATGATCGTGCTGCGGCTGCAGATGGTGGTCTCGCGCGAGGTGGCGCCGACCGAGACCGCGGTGCTGACCGTCGGCAGCATCACCGCCGGAACCAAGAGCAACGTCATCTCCGATCACGCTGTGCTGCAACTGAATGTGCGCACCTACAGCGAATCGACCCGCACCACGATTCTCGACGCGATCCGCCGCATCGTCACCGCCGAATGCCAGGCCTCCAACTC
This sequence comes from Nocardia cerradoensis NBRC 101014, assembly GCF_000308535.1. Classification (GTDB taxonomy): domain Bacteria; phylum Actinomycetota; class Actinomycetes; order Mycobacteriales; family Mycobacteriaceae; genus Nocardia; species Nocardia cerradoensis. The sequence goes on from NZ_BAFW01000065.1 coordinate 9,783, forward strand.
CCCGAAGGACCCGGAATTCGAACTGTTCGACCGATTCCCGGTGACCGACAACGACGCCGAGACCACCCGCCGAGTCGCGGCCGCGTTCACCACCCACTTCGGCGACCGCGCCGTCGAACTGCCGAGGCAAAGCGCCAGTGAGGATTTCAGCGATATCCCGAACGCCCTCGGCGTTCCCTACACCTACTGGGGCGTCGGCGGCATCGACCCGGAGACGTTCCAGGCAGCGGCGAAAGCGGGGCGGATAGCCCAGGACATCCCGGTCAACCACTCGCCGTCCTTCGCCCCCGTCATCGAGCCCACACTGCGGACCGGGACCGAAACGCTGGTCGTGGCCGCGCTGGCGTGGTTGGGAAAGTAGGTCACGGCCGGACGATGACGACATCAGTTGTCTGCGGGTGATTCTCGGCGTTCGTATCGGGTGCGGGCGATGTGGTGGGCGCGCTGGAGGAGGTGGGTGATCGTGGTGGCGGTGTGCGGGCCCGGGTTCACTGCGGCGAGCCAGCCCTGGGCGCCGTAGACGGGATGGGGGAACAGGGTGTCGGGGATGCTCGGGTCGGCCGAGATCGCGGCGTGGTCGCGCGGGGTGTGGCCGGTTGCCTCGGTGAATGCCTGTTTGCCCGCGAAGATGTTGAGGCGGAAGGTGTTCGGGCGGTCCAGGCGGGATGATTCGTCGTCCGGGTAGTTCTTGGTGACGATGGTGGCGAAGGGCTGGGTGCGGGGGACTACGCCGTCGGGGGCGTAGTAGAAGAAGGTGTCGCCCCAGCTGATTTCGGGGGTGCCGTCGCCGGGCCCGGGTTTCAGCGTCAGCACACCGCCGAGGTTTTCGACGAATTCGATGATCTCGTTGATCTCCATGCCTCTAGCGTTTCATTCATGTGCTTGTGGAGACTTGATCCATCAGAACGGCAGGCCGGCTAGTGGCAAGTCGCAAAACTGCTGGTCTACGGACCGTGGATGTGGCGCGGCAGGCCGGCTGTTCCGTTCAGCAGGTGCGCAACCTCGAACGCGACGGTGTGCTGCCCGCGGCCGAGCGTGGTTCTTCCGGGTATCGCACATACCGTGAGGTACATGTGCTGTCGGCCCGCGCATATCGGCTGGCGTCGGCGGCCCTGGGGCCCGCGGAGGCGAGAGTTGTTCTGCGCGAGGCACATTCCGGGCAGCGATTGCCCGTGCTGATGGATGCCGCGCACGCTCGCCTCGATGCGCAGCGCCGGGAACTGCGACTGGCGCAGCGAGCAGCCGAAGCGATCGCGGAGGAACCGATCGGGGATGCGAAGCCCGCCGACTCCATGACGGTGTCCGAACTGGCGGGTGCGCTCGGTGTGCGGCCGTCGACATTGCGGCACTGGGATGCGGAAGGGCTGGTCGTGCCCGGCCGGGCCCGCGGTGCGCGGCTGTACGCGCCGGAGGATGTGCGGGATGCGCGGATCGCGCATCAGCTCCGGCTCGCCGGATATCGCATTCCGGCGCTGCGCGAGCTGCTGTCGGCCTCGCGAACCTTTCGAGGTGGTGACGTGTCGGCCGCACTCGCCGCGCGGGAGGCCGAGATCGACACGCGCTCGTGGGCTTTGTTCGAGGCGGCCGCCCTGCTGTTCCGGATCGTCTCCGCGTCCGGGGACGACTCCGTCGAACTCGGATAAAGGGTCGCCGGCACTGTGTTCTCCGCGGTCGGCCACCCGTCGTCTGTCGAGACTGCCCGATCCGGGTCTCACTCGACCGCCGCCGCTCCTGTGCGCGGGCAGCGGCCGATCCGGAGCTGTCGACCGCGAAACCAGGTCGACTGCGAGACCAGGTCGACTGCGCGGCGAGGTCGACTGCGCGGCCAGGTCGACTGCGGGGCGAGGTCGACTGCGCGGCGAGGTCGACCGCGCGGCCAGGTCGACCGCGCGGCGAGGTCGACCCATAGTCGCGGGCCCCGGGGAAGCAGTTGCCTGCGCAGGGAGGTGTGGCACTCTCGCCGGGACGCCGCGGGTCAGGCTCACGAGACGGGTGCGTCGGAGGCGATGTCCGGTGCCAAAGGTGCGATGGCGCCGATGATTTCGCCGAGGGTCGGCTCCTGAACTCCGGCGGCCACCAGGGCATCGGTGAGGTGTGCGGCGACGAGGGTGAAGTGGTGCATGGTGATGCCGCGGCCCTGGTGGACCTGCTTCATCGGGGCACCGGTGTACGGCTCGGGACCGCCGAGGGCGGCGGCGAAGAATTCCACCTGGCGGCCCTTCAACCTCGACATGTTGGTGCCGGTGAAGAAGCCGGCGAGGTCCTCGTCGGCGAGGACGCGGACGTAGAAGTCCTCGACGACGGTTTCCAATGCCTCGTGCCCGCCGATCTGCTCGTAGATCGACGGAGCGGGCGCGGACGGGGCTGCGGACGATTTCGAGAAAAGTGACGAGATTCGCATGAAAAAAGGAAATCAGCGGGGTGTTTCACCTCCGTTAGTTATGTGTCGCCGACCGGTTGCCCCGTGTAGAAAGACGGTTGCTCCGATCTCACATTCGCCGCGATCGGGCTGCGAGGTTTCTCTCGCTGCGATGACGAGCAAGCGGTCCGGATGCGCGGCCGCCTCGATCTTCGTGCGCGCGGTGTGACCGTGGCCCCCGATCCCGGTGCGCGAGCCTGGCGCCGTGACGCTGGAACCCGCACAATCTCCGCGGCGCATGGAACTATCGGGTCGGCATGGCCGGCACCGCCCGGCTGGGGTCCACGCCGGAGAAGGCCAGCGAGATGACGAAACCGGCGGCCTCCTCCAGCTGACGTGCGCGATCCAGACCACCCAGCACCACCGGTACGGCGCCCACGTCGCGGACCAGTTGTTCGGTGGTGCGCAGGGCGGCCGGGTCGTCGCCGCAGATCGTGACCGACGGCGGCAGATGCGTTGTTCCGGTGTCGGCGGATTCGGCTGCGGCCCATTGTTCGCTGGGGAACAGATGAAACGCCTTGACCACCTGCGCGCCCGGCGCGAGTTCCCCCACGCGCTGCGCGTGCGAGGTCCCCGGCGGCACGCGCAGCACGCCGACTCCGTGGTCGATCGCATTGGTCGCGTCGATGACCGTGAGTCCGGACAGCGCGCCGCCGGGAGCGCCCACCGCGCGCAAAATCTCCTCCACGCCGGTATAGGCCACCGCCAGCAGCACCGCGTCGGCCGTGCCCGTGTCGCCCGCGGCGGTCGCTGTATCCGTCGCCGCTTCGGCGTCCGGTGCGAAGTGTCCGTCCGCTGGAACCGCCGCAATCTCCGCCAACGGCACCGCCCGCGCGCCGGCACCGAGCCGCTGCGCGAGTTGCTGTGCCTTCTCCACCGAGCGCCCGGACACCGTGATCTCGTGTCCGGCATGCGCCCATCGGCGGCCCAATGCCTCGGCCAAGGTGCCGGTGCCGAGAATCGTGATACGTATACGCATCGTGTACTCCTTCGACTTGTCGATCCGGCGCTACGGTAGGGGAGCCGATACGCACCGATCGGTGCGCGACGGATGGGTGATCATCACGGGATGAGCGGTTACGACGAGCATGCGGGCGAACTGGTCGCCGACTGCCGACTGCGCGCTGCCACAGACCTTTTCGCGCACACCTGGGATCCGGTGGTGCTGGTCGGACTGCTCGGCGGTGCGCGCCGGCGCAGCGGATTACGGGCCGAGATCGGCGGGATCAGCGATAAAGCGCTCACCGAGGCATTGCGCCGGCTGCTCGGCCACGGTCTGATCGAGCGTCGGCGCTACGCGCAAGCGCCGCCCCGGGTCGAATACGCGCTGACACCGCTGGGGCTGAGCCTCGTCGAGGGGCCGATGCGCGCCCTCGGCGAATGGATCGAGATTCACGGCGACGCACTATTGGATGCGGGCGAGCCTGAAGGGGAGCGTGAGGACGAACCGGCGTAAGCGGTCGCACTCCTGGACGCGGGCGAGCCTGAGGGGATCGGCGGGACGTTCCAGCGAAAGCGGTGTGCCGCGCCGGTCCGGGTGAGCACACGCCTGTCATCCACGTCGGCGCATCCGCCGGCGTTCGATCGTCCGAGGCGTCGCCTCCCGGGCTCGCGGAGTGCGCAGCGCCGGACCGACACGGCGGCCCGGCCGTGAACCACCGGCGGACGACGCTCGATAAGCTCGCCGGGTGACCGACGAGACGCTGCAGCAGGGCCCCATCCACGCCGTCCATGTGGAGCTGGGCGCGACCTTCGCCCCGTTCGGGGGTGGGAGATGCCGGTGCAGTACGCGGGCACCGTCGCCGAGCACACCGCCGTGCGGACCACCGTCGGTGTTTTCGATGTGAGCCACCTCGGTAAGGCGACCGTGCGCGGTGCGGGGGCGGCGGCATTCGTGAACGCGGCGCTGACCAACGATCTCGGCCGCGTCGGGCCCGGGAAGGCGCAGTACACGCTGTGCTGCACCGAGCAGGGCGGGGTGATCGACGATCTGATCGCCTACTACGTCTCCGACGACGAGATCTTCCTGGTGCCGAATGCGGCCAATACGGCCGCGGTGGTGGCGGAGCTGCGCAAGGCGGCGCCGGAGGGCATCACGATCACCGATGAGCATCGCGAGTACGCGGTCTTCGCGGTGCAGGGCACGAAATCGGCGGAAGTGCTTGCCGCACTGGGACTTCCGACCGACATGGAGTACATGGCGTTCGCCGATGCCGAATGGGACGGGCGTCCGGTGCGCGTCTGCCGGACCGGATACACCGGCGAGCACGGCTATGAACTGCTGCCGCGCTGGGCCGATGCCGAGGCGGTTTTCCGCGCGCTGGCGGCGCAGGTCGAAGCGGCGGGCGGGCAACCGGCCGGATTGGGTGCGCGCGACACCCTGCGCACCGAGATGGGCTATCCGCTGCACGGCCACGAATTGTCGCCGGAGATCTCGCCGGTGCAGGCCCGCGCGGGCTGGGCGGTCGGCTGGAAGAAGCCGGAGTTCTGGGGCAAAGCGGCGCTGGAGCAGGAGAAGTCGGCGGGCCCACGGCGAATCCTGTTGGGGCTCAAAGCTCTCGATCGCGGTGTGCTGCGGCAGGGGCAGACGGTGCTGCGCGGTGAGGAGGCGGTCGGCGAGACCACCTCGGGCACCTTCTCGCCGAGTCTCAAGGTGGGCATCGCGCTGGCGTTGCTGAATACCGACGCCGGACTGGAACCGGGCGACGAGGTCGTCGTCGACGTGCGCGGCCGCCGCCTGCGCGCCGAGGTGGTGCGCCCGCCGTTCGTCACACCGCACACTTCCTGACGCCGTCACGGCCCCGCGCACGTGACGGAAATCATGACATTTCCGGAGTGAAGTGTCCGGTGACCGGTATGTGCGCTGCACGACGGCGCCGGGCGGGCTCGCCGGAGTGGAGCGAACGGCTCGTATCGGACGCCGTCAACGGGGCATTACGCCGCGATTGTCCGGTTCCTCGGCCGCTGTCCGGCGAGTCCCGACGCAGGTCCGAGCATCGGCGCCGAGGGCCGCAGTTCTAGTATCGAGGTCATGACAGTCGCTGCACAGTTCACTCGTACCCCGCATCCCGCCCCGGTTCCGGCGGATCGGCGCACGGAGATTCTGGCGGCGCCCGGGTTCGGTCGCTACTTCACCGACCACATGGTGTCGATCGACTACCTCGACGGGCAGTGGACGAACGCGCGGGTCGAGCCGTACGGGCCGCTGTCGATGGACCCGGCGACGATGGTGTTCCACTACGGTCAGGCCATCTTCGAGGGCCTCAAGGCGTATCGGCAGGCCGACGGCAGTATCGCCACCTTCCGCATCGATGCCAACGCGGCGCGGTTCCAGCGGTCGGCGCGGCGGCTGGCGATGGCGGAGCTGCCCGAGGAACTGTTCATCGAATCGGTGCGCCAGCTGCTCGAGGTCGACGCGGACTGGGTGCCGGCCGCCGGTGGTGAGGAGTCGCTGTATCTGCGGCCGTTCATGTTCGCCACCGAGGCGGGGCTGGGCGTGAAGCCCGCGTCCGGCTACAAATACCTGCTGCTGGGTTCGCCCGCCGGAGCGTACTTTCCGCGTGGGGTGAAGCCCGTGCGGGTGTGGCTGTCCACCGAATACGTGCGTGCCGCTCCGGGCGGTACCGGCGAGGCCAAGGTCGCCGGCAACTACGCGTCCTCGCTGCTCGCCCAGCAGCAGGCCACCGACAAGGGTTGCGATCAGGTCGTGTGGCTCGACGCCTGCGAGCGCAAATACGTCGAGGAGATGGGCACCAACAACCTGTTCTTCGTCTACGGTTCCGGTTCCGAGGCCCGGTTGGTCACTCCGGAACTGTCCGGGTCGCTGCTGCCGGGTATCACCCGCGACAGTTTGCTGACCCTGGCCGCCGACTCCGGTTATCCGGTCGAGGAACGCAAGGTGTCGGTCGAGGAATGGCGCAAGGGCGCCGAATCCGGTGAGATCACCGAGGTTTTCGCGTGCGGCACCGCCGCGGTCATCACCCCGGTCGGCTGGGTGCAGTCCGCCGAGGGGGAATTCGAGATCGGCGGCGGGGAGCCCGGCGAGGTCACCATGGCGCTGCGCGACACGCTGACCGGAATTCAGCGCGGCACGTTCGCCGACAACCACGGCTGGTTGCGCACCCTGGCGTGACAGCCGGTGCCCCGGGGTCGGCCCGGGGCACCGCCGCAGAGGGTCCATGGCGGCACCGCCGCAGAGGGTCCATGGCGGCACCGCCGCAGCGGTCGTCAATCGCGCGAGAGCGCTGCCTCGTAATGCTTTTCGACATCGACATAGGCGTCGTCGGCGATGTCGAAGATCACCTTCGCGATCTCGCCACCGCTGAATGCGAACTTGCCGTGGTAGTCGCCGGTCACCGGGTCGGCGGTGTCGTAGCCGATGCAGAGCCCTTCGCCGCAGAGCGTGAAATGCCCCGACTGCGTGCGGATCTCGGACTGTGCGACGGCCTGGTCGTCGACGTACAGCGTTGCCGTGCCCCAGAATTCCCCGTGATCGCCCGGCCGCTCCTTCTGGAAATCGACGCCGATGATGTGCCGGCCGGGATCCGGCGCCGGCGCCTCGAGTCGCTGCTCCGGAGGGATGCCGAGGAAGTTGTAGGTGTAGCGCAGCTTCTTGTCCTTGATATAGAGCGCGTGGCCGCCGAATCGTGAGCCGTGGGCGAAGATCACGCCCTGCGTTTCGGGGGTGGTGGTCACTTCGGCGAGAACCTTGAACGACACCGCATGGGTATTGGCGGCGGCCCGTTCGGGCACTTCCGTGGTGCCCGGGTAATAGATGTATTTGCCGCCGGGCGGCACCGGCACCTTGAATTCCAGCCCGATGAAGGTCTGCAGGTCCTTGCCGGTAACGCCGAGGTCGTTGAGCGGCAGCACCTTGTTGATCTCGGCTTCGCGGAACCACAGCCCGATCATGTCGCGGAGCTTGTCCGGATGTTCCTCGGCCAGATCGTGATTCTCCGAACGGTCGACATCGGTGTGGTACAGCTCCCAGCGATCCTTGTCGAAATTGCTGAGCCCGCTCGTGGGCCCGTGCACGGTGACCGCCTTCCAGCCTTTGTGCCAGATGGCCCGATGCCCGAGCATCTCGTAGTACTGGGTTTCCTTCTCGGTGGGCGCGTCCGCGGAATCGAAGCTGTATTTCATCGATACGCCCGACAGCGGATTCTGGTGGACGCCGTCGACCGTTTCCGGCATCGGCACACCACAGCATTCGAGAATCGTCGGCACGATATCGGTGCAGTGGTGGTATTGGTCGCGGATCTCGCCGCGCGCCTCGATTCCCTTGGGCCAGAAGATGACCAGTGGATCGGCGACACCGCCCTGATACGAATACCGTTTGAACATCTTGAACGGCGTGGAGAACGCGGCCGCCCACCCGGTCGGGTAGTGGTTGTAGGTGTCCGGCGTGCCGAGTTTGTCGATCATTCCGAGGTTGTCCTCGATCTTGTCCGGATAGCCGTTGAAGAATTTGTTCTCGTTGACCGAGCCGTTCGGCGAGCCCTCGCCGGAGGCGCCGTTGTCGGCGGCGTAGATCACCAGCGTGTTGTCCAGCTGGCCGGTTTCCTCCAGATAGTCGATGATGCGCCCCACCTGGTGATCGGTGTATTCGGAGAAACCGGCGTACACCTCGGCCATGCGGGCGAACAGCTTTCGCTCCGGCTCGCTCAGTTCCGACCACGGGCGCACGGTATCGGCCTCGGCGAATGTGCCCGGCGGCATCGGATTGAACTCGGTGAGTTCGGTGCCCTCGGGCAGGATGCCGCGTTCGATCATGCGCGGCAGCACCCACTCGCGGTAGGCGTCGTATCCGTCGTCGAAGCGGCCCTTGTACTTGTCGATCCATTCCTTCGGGGCATGGTGCGGGGCGTGGTTGGCGCCGGGGCAGAACCACAGATAGAACGGTTTGCCCGGATGGGTCTGGCGCTGATCCTGCAGGAACGAAATAGCCTTGTCCGCAAGGTCTTTCGACAGGTGGTAGCCCTCCTCGGGCTGATACGGCTGGTCGATGAAGTGGTTGTCCTCGGCCAGATCCGGATACCACTGGTTGGTCTCGCCGCCGACGAAACCGTAGAAGCGGTCGAAGCACTGTCCCAGCGGCCACCGCTCCCGGGACGAGCCGGCGGTCCATTCGTCGACCGGGATGTTGTGGTTCTTGCCGACCCAGTAGGTGCCCCAGCCGGCTTTCCGCAATACGGTGGCTATCGAGGCGTTCTCCGGCGGGATGTGGGAGCTGTAACCGGGGAAACCGGAGGAGGTCTCCGAGATCGAGGCGAATCCGTTGAGGTGATGGTTGCGGCCGGTGAGGAAGGTGGAGCGGGTCGGCGAGCACAGCGCCGTGGTGTGCCACTGACTGTAGGTCAGTCCCTCGCGCGCCAGCCGGTCCATGGTCGGCATCTCGATCCGCCCGCCGTAGGGCGACCAGGCCGCGCATCCGGTGTCGTCGTACAGGACGACCAGCACATTCGGCGCGCCCTCGGGTGCTTTCTTGGCCAGGAACGCGTCCCAATCGGGAACCGAATCCCGGATGTCGAGATTGATGACGCCCTTGAACTGCTTATCGCTCATAGCTGGAACCCCTGTCGGAGACTGGTCTGCGTCACGGAGTAAGTGCCGCTTGTGAGTGCAGCACCGGCCGCGGCGGCGGGCCTCATCCGCTCGGGGTGAATTCCGGTGCCGTCCCGCGCCCCCGCGCACCCAGTTGCCGATACCGCCCCCGACCGGGCGAATCGGGCGGTACGGTCGGGGCAGCGTACGGTCGGCTATCGCTGCCTGCGTTGACGTTTCGGACAGTGAGGGAGAGGAAGTCATGCCACACCGCACCGACTCCGGCACCCACCACGCCTGCTGCGCACCGTCAGCGGGAAAGAGCGCCGATCCGACCGAGGACATCGGCGCCATCGGTCACCCGGCCGGGGGAGACCACGGCCGGGAATTCGACCCCGCGCTGGTTTCGGTCCCCGGCGGCACCTTCACCATGGGGGACGAGAGCCGGTGGGCGTATCCCGGCGACGGCGAGGGGCCGTGCCACCCGGTCACGCTCGACGCCTTCGCCATCGGCCGGTACGCGGTGACCAACGCCGACTTCGCCGCCTTCGTCGCCGACACCGGCTACCGCACCGATGCCGAGAAATACGGCTGGTCGTTCGTCTTCGCCGGACTGCTGCCGCCGGATATGCCGCCCACCCGCGCGGTGGTGAACGCCCCGTGGTGGCGGCAGGTGGAGGGCGCGGACTGGGCTCATCCGTTCGGACCGGCCTCCGACGTCGGCGCCCTGGCCGACCATCCCGTGGTCCACGTGTCCTGGGAGGACGCGCGAGCCTTCTGCACGTGGTCGGGCACCCGGTTGCCCACCGAGGCCGAATGGGAGTACGCCGCGCGCGGCGGATCCACCGGCCCGTTTCCCTGGGGCGAGGACTTCGAGCCGCACGGGCAGCGGCGGATGAACGTCTTCACCGGCGAATTCCCCCGCACGGCCCCCGGCGCGCATCTGGGCACGATGCCCGTGAACGCGTACGCGCCCAACGGTTTCGGGCTCTACAACACCACCGGGAACGTGTGGGAGTGGTGTTCGGACTATTTCTCGCCCGACTACTACCGGCACAGTCCCGGCGCGAATCCCAGAGGACCCGATCTCGGCCGCGACCGGGTGATGCGGGGCGGCTCGTATCTGTGCCACCTGTCCTACTGCCGCCGCTACCGGGTCTCGGCGCGGCAGGGCAGCGAACCGGTCTCCTCGACCGGGAATCTGGGCTTCCGGGTGGTCGCCGATGCTCCTGCCGCACGCTGACCCGCGGCGGCGCAGTGGAGGGCGGATGAGCGGTGTGATGGTGGCGCCGACCCTGGCCGGCTATCGCCGTACCTGGCTGCGGCCCGACATCGTGGCCGGGCTCAGTGCGGGGGCGGTGGTGATTCCGCAGGCCATGGCCTACGCGACCATCGCGGATCTGCCGGTGCAGATCGGCCTCTACACCTGCATGGTGCCGATGGTCGTCTACGCGCTGCTGGGCGGGTCCCGCACCGCGAGCGTGAGCACCACCTCCACCATCGCGACCCTGACCGCCTCCACGCTGGTCGGGGCCGGGATCGCCGCCGGATCCGAGGATGCGCAGACCGCGCTGATGACGCTGACCCTGATGGTCGGGGTGATCCTGCTGCTCGCGCGGCTGGCGCGTCTGGGCTCGATCATCGAGAACATCAGCGACGCGACGCTCACCGGGATCAAGATCGGCGTCGGGCTCACCGTGGCGGCCGGGCAGTTGCCGAAACTTCTGGGCGTGCCCGCCGATCCGGCCGCCACCGGATTCTTGAGGGTGCTGTGGTCGGCGCTGAAACACCTCGGCTCGGCGAATCCGGCGACGGTGATACTGGCGGCGGCCAGTATCGCGGGGCTGTACGCGATGTCGAAACTGCTGCCGCGCGTTCCCGGTCCGCTCGTGGTGGTGGCGGTAGGCATCGCGCTGGTGGCGTTCGTCCATCTCGACGATCACGGGGTGGCGTTGATTTCGCCGGTCCCGTCCGGGATTCCGCTGCCGGGTGTGCCGCGGCTGCGCGATATCGGTGACCTGCTGCCGGGGGCGCTGGCCATCTCGATGATGGCGTTCCTGGAGACGGTCGCGGTGGGACGTGGTGTGCGCCGCGCGAGCGAACCCCAGATCGACAGCAACCAGGAACTTTTCGCGAACGGGATGGCGTCGCTGGCGGGTTCGTTCTTCCACACTCTGCCCCCGGCGGGTGGGTTCTCGCAGACGGCGGTGGCGCTACGCGCCGGTGCGCGAACACAAATGGCCGCGATCGTCACCGCGGTGCTGGCGGTCGCGGTGGCGCTGTTCCTCGCACCGGTGCTCGACGATCTGCCGCAGGCCACCCTCGGTGCGATGGTGGTGGTGGCGACGCTCGGGCTGCTGGACTTCGGTGCGCTGGCGCTGTTCTGGCGGGTCAGTCGCGTCGAATTCTGGATCGCGGTCGGCACCGCGGTGGTCGGGCTGGTGATGGGGTTGCTTCCCGCGGTCGCGGTCGGGGTGGTCGCCACGCTGTATCTGGTGTTGCGCGAACTAAATCGCCCGCATGTGGTGCAGTTGACGCGCGGTCCGGACGGCCGATGGGTGGGCGGAACACCCACGGCCGCAACCGAACCCGCGAATCCGCTGGTGCTGCGGGTCGCGTCGGGGCTGTACACCGCGAATGTGCGCTCCAATACCGAGGGCATACGGCGTCGCGTGGACGAGCTCGCGGCGGCCGGGCATCCGGTGCATACGGTCGTGCTTGACTGCTCCTGGATACCCGATGTGACGCTGACCGTGATGCGCGCATTCTTCGACGTGGTCAACGAACTGCAGGACAGCGGTGTCACCGTCTACTTCGCGGAATTGCCCGCCCGCAACCTGGCCACCGTTCGCCGCACGGCGGTCGGACGCGACCTGCAGCAACAGGGCCGGTTGTTCAGCACCGTGGACCGGGCGGTCGCCGCACTCAGGTCAGATTGACGATGCCGCGGATGGTGAAGAGGGCGCCGAACACCAGCAGCACACCGATCGACAGCAACCGGGTATGGCGGATCATCCAGACCTTGGCCGCGTCGAGGCCGGTGCGGGCGCGTTCGCCCAGCAGCAGGTAGATGCCGATCGGGACGAGGAAATCGAGGACCGCGGCGATGAGCAGGACGATCGTCCCGACCGCCGATGCCGCGACCGAGGTGGCCGAACTCGCGATCAGGCTCATGCCCGACAGCATGATGAACAGATTCGGATTGACCACCGCCAACGCCAGCCCGGCGATGAACGCGCCGCGCGGTCCGGTGTTCTCCAATTGAGTCATCCAGCGGGGACCGCCGCCCGGCGCGGTCTTCGGCTTGCGCACCGCGATGACGGCACCGGCCACCAGGAACAAGACACCGACCACCAGCCCGGCCCAGTGCGAGGTCTGCTTCGACGTGGACTGCGGATCGCCCGCACCGCCCAGCAGCGCCGCCACCGCGATCTGCGCGTAGACGAGCAGGAACGCGGCGCCGAACGCGGAGGCGTTGGCGATCGGGCGACGTGACTGGAGCAGCAGGACACAACCCGCGACGGCGCCGGGAGTCACGATCAGGCCGATCACTTCCGGAAGCAGCAGTACGAGCAGATCACCCATCTCGACTCCTCGCCAGTCCTGGGGCCCGGCAGCGGCTCGGCTCCGCCGGCGCGGCGGTGTGCCCGTCCGGCGGTGCGCGGGTGCGGTCCCGCTCGCCGACGGTAGTGCGCTAGGCACCGGCCCGCCGTCACACGTTGCGGGTGAGATCGACGGGCGCAGTGGAACAGTGAGCGCGTCGACCTTCCCGGAGCCCCGTCCGCGCCGGCCGAGGTGATCTACGCGCCGCCGGGTGTGTGCGTCCCGGACGCGGTGTGACGCAGATACGGATCGAGCAGCTCCCGGACGCTCGCCGCCACGGTGTCGACGGGAGTGTGGTTTTCCACCAGGCGCGAGGCGGTGTGGACGACGGCGTTGATCAGTTCGGCGGTCGTGGCCGGATCGGGGGCGCCGAGTTCGGTCAGCGCGCCGATCAGCGGTGTGCGTAGTTCGTCGTGGATGGCTCGGCCCTGGGCGGCGAGGGCGTCGGGCGCGACGTGGGTCGAAAGTCCTTGCACCACCGCGTGTTCGCCCTCGTCGACCAGTTCGAGGTTGGCCATCGCATACGCCAGGACCTTGCCGCCCGGGTCGCCGGCCGCGGCCATGCGTTCGGCGATCCGCTCGCTCCAGCGGGGGAGCGCGTCGGCCAAGACCGCCTCGAACAGTTCGTCTCGCGAGCCGAAATACTGATACACACTGGGCCGGGCCAGACCGGCGCGGGCGGCCACCTCGGCGAGGGTAGGCGCCGCGCCCGTCTGTTCCGAGAGGATCGCGCGGGCGGCGTCGAGGAGGGCCCGCCGCTGCGCCTGCCGGTGTTCCGTGACCGTCGCCGCCTGAATTCTCGGCACGACACCTCCTTCTCGCACGACCGGGCCTCCGTCCGACCCTTGCGACAGTGCTATCACACCCGGTCGCCGCCGCGGCCGGAGTGTGGCGCGTGCTCAGCGCTCGGGGGTGAGGCGGCCGTCGATCATATGCAGGACGCGGTCGCAGCGGTCGAGGATGTCGTGGTCGTGGGTGACCATGACGGTGGCGACCGCCGCCGCGCGGGTCTCGCGGGCCAGCAGTTCCACCACCTCCGCACTGCGGGCACGGTCCAGCGCGGCGGTGGGCTCATCCACCAGCAGCACTCGCGGTGAGCCGATGAGTGCGCGGGCGATGCCGACGCGCTGGCGTTCCCCGCCGGACAGTTGCTCCGGACGTCGATTCGCCTTCGCGCCCATACCGACCGCGTCGAGCAATTCCCGCGGATCGCGCCGGGCGCCGGTGAGCCGGGCGATCAGGCGCAGTTGATCGGCGGCCGTGAGCGCGGGCAGGAGGTTGCCCGATTGGAAGACGAAACCGATGTGGCGCAGGCGGAATCGGGTGCGGGCCCGGGCGCCGAGGGCGGTGAGATCGGTGCCGCCGATACGGACACGTCCCGCGTGCGGCGTGGTGAGCCCGCCCGCCACGGCGAGCAGACTCGATTTGCCCGAACCGGAGGGGCCGATGATCGCGACGAATTCTCCCGGCGCGACCGACAGGTGAATGTCGTCCAGCGCGGTCACCGTATCGGCGCCGTCGCCGAGGGTGAGCGCTACGCCGTCGAGGTCGAGTCCCCTCTTCGCGTCGTCGAGGTCGCGCGGATCACCTTGCGTCGCATCGGTTCTGCGGGTGGCGAACAGGCTCATCGGTGAGCTCCCAGGGCCGTGAGGGGATCGATTCCGGTGACGCGCACGATGGCGGCGGCCGCGCCCAGCACGCCGAGCAGCACCAGCAGGCCGGCGCCGGTGGCGATGGCCGCGGGATCGAGGGTGAACGGCATACCGTGAATGAATCGGCTGCCGCCGACGGCGATCAGCACTCCGACAGTGGTCGCACCGACCAGCACCACCACGGCCTGAGTCAGTCCGTCCGCGAGCAGGAATCGCGTCGGTGCGCCGATCGCCCGCAACACCGCCAGTTCGCCCGCGCGCTGAATCGTCCACACGAGGAAGAACGCGCCGACCACCAGTGCGGAGATCGCGTAGAGGAACACCTTGATCAGCGACATGGTCGCCATTTCCGCCGAGAAGCCGGGGGAGGCGTCGTAGGAGGCGGTGCGGGTCATGGCGGTCGTATCCGCCGCCGCGTCGCCGGCGGCCAGGTCGAGAGTCGTGCCCGGCCGCGCGCGCAGCGCCACGGCACTGGCCTCCCGGTAGGCCTGGTCTCGCACCTGCTCGCCCGGTTTCGCCCCGGCATGGATCTGCTGCCAGGTGCGCAGCGGTACATAGGCGACATCGACGTGACCGAAGGTCTGTTTGCCCGCGGTGACACCGACGATCGTCAACGTGGTGCCGAGCCGGTCGATCACGACGGTGTCGCCGAGTCGCGCACCCTTGTCGAGGGCGGTCGCGCTCACGACGATGCCGTCCTCCCGATCCAGGCGTGTGCCCTGCGCCGGGGCCGGTGCCAGGAACGACTGCGGATCGACGCCGAACAGGGCGAAGTCGACCGCGACCCCACCGCCGGTCTTGGCGTTGACCAGCGTATTGCCGAAGGGTGCGGCGTCGGCCACGCCGGGCTCGGACCGCCACGCCGCGACCTGCGCGGTGTCGATCGTGCTGCGGGTGAACGCCGAGTCGGTCTTCGTGCCGTGCGCGAAGGCGAAGGCGTCGACGGGCAGGGCGCGCAGGCCGGAGACGCCGTCGTCGACCAGTCCGGACGACAGCCCGGACAGCATCACGGTCAGGATCGAGATGAGCGCGACCACGCCGCCCATCAGGCCGAATCTCACTCGCGCGTACCACAGTTCGCGCAGTGCCAGGAACATGACAACTCCTCACGGCTGCCGCCGGGCGGGCCGGCGACGGGACAGCACCATCTTCCTGACGGTGCGTCGGTAAGATACCAACGCGATGTCGGTAAAAATCGGCCGGGGTGGTGAAGCCTCGCCCGACATGCGAAAAGCCCTCTCGCGCAAGGCGAAAGGGCTTGGAGGGCGGGTGTGTGTGCTCAGCCGGGCATGAGCATATGCCACTGCTCCAGGGTGGTCGGGCGCATCACGTAGTTGTTCTCGCGCACCGATGACAGGGCCGCGCTGGGTTCTTCGGAATACCAGTGGCCGGGGTAGACGACCGGGTCGCCGGACAATTCGGCCAGGTGACGCAGGCTGCGGAACATGGCGTCGGAATCGCCGCCGGGGAAATCGGTGCGGCCGCAGCCGTCGACGAACAGGGTGTCACCGGCGACGAGCCGGTCCTCGAACAGGAAACACTGGCTGCCCGGCGTGTGACCGGGGGTGTGCAGGAATTCGATCTCGACGCCGCCGACGGCGAGGGTGTCGCCGTGGTCGTGGCCGGTCAGCTCGCTCGGGGCGATGCCGGTGACGTTGGCGACCCAGGACAGTTCCTCGTGGTTCACGTGCACCGGAACCTGCACCCGCTCGAGCAGTTCCCTCACGCCGCGCAGCGTGAAGCCCATCATCGTGCCGCCGACGTGGTCGGGGTGGTGATGGGTTGCCAAAACGCCCGTCAACCGCAGGCCGTCGGCCTCGGCGATATCGACCAGATCACCCGCCGCGTACGCGGGATCCACCACCACACATTCGCCGGACTCACGATCACCGATCACATACGAGAAATTGCGCATCTGAGTGGCAATCGGGTCGCCGACAGCCCAGTCCCGGCCCGCCAGCAGCTGACGAAAATATAAACGATCGGATCCCATACGCACACCCTATTGTTCGCCGGCGAACTCCGCGCATCCGGACGCAATGTTGTGAATCGTCACGGCCGCGGGCCGCAGGATGGCTCGGTTCTTCGGGGCGGCGTCAGGCCAGCAGCGCGCCGAGTTCGTCCGCCGCCTCCGGGCCGTACGCCCCGCGCAACCGCCGCAGCGCGTCGTCGCGGTCGAGCGACCACTCCTGGGTGCCGACGGTCTCCAGGACCAGCACCGCGGTCAGCGAACCCAGCTGAGCCGAGCGCTGCAGGCTGAGTCCGGCGGTGTGCCCGGTGAGGAATCCGGCCCGGAAGGCGTCGCCGACACCGGTCGGGTCGACCTGCGAAAGTTCCGGCACCACTTCGACATTCACCTCGACACCGTCGCCATCGACGATCAGCGCGCCCTTGGCGCCGAGGGTGGTGACGCGAATGCCGACCCGGCGGCCGATCTCCTCGGGGGACAGGCCGGTCTTCTGCAGCAGCAGGCCCCACTCGTACTCGTTGGTGAAAAGGTATGTGGCGCCGTCGATCAGGGCGAGCGCCTGGTCGCCGTCGAGGCGGGCCAGTTGCTGGGAGGGGTCCGCGGCGAAGGGGATGCCGAGCTTGCGGCACTCCTCGGTGTGGCGCAGCATCGCGTCGGGATCGTTGGCGCCCACCAAAACCAGGTCCAGCGAACGGTTTTCGGCTACCTCGGCGATCGAGATGTCGCGGGCCTCGCTCATCGCGCCGGGATAGAACGACGCGATCTGGGCCATCGTCTCGTCGGTGGTGCAGACGAAGCGGGCGGTGTGCGCGGTCTCGGAGATCCGCACCGCCGAGCAGTCGACGCCGTGGCGCTCGAGCCAGTCGCGGTACTCACCGAAATCGGGGCCGACCGCGCCGAGCAGTAGCGGGTTACCGTTCAGCAGACCCATCGCGTACGCGATGTTGCCGCCGACACCGCCTCGGCGAATCACCAGATCGTCGACCAGGAAACTCAACGACACGTGCTGCAACTGATCGGCAAGCAGGACGTCGGAGAATTTCCCCGGAAAACGCATCAAATGGTCGGTCGCGATGGAAGCGGACACAGCGATGGTCACGAAGCCCGGTCCTTGTCTGTCGAGGGCGGAATCAGCTTTACCGTACCGTGTGCGCGACACGGCGCGGAACCTCCGAAGAGATTCCGCGCCGGGAGCAGATCGTCAGTTGAAGCTGTCGCCGCAGGCGCAGGAGCCGGTGGCGTTCGGGTTGTCGATCGTGAAGCCCTGCTTCTCGATGGTGTCGACGAAGTCGATGGACGCACCCTGGACGTAGGGGGCGCTCATCCGGTCGACGGCGAGCTTGACCCCGCCGAACTCGGCGGTCAGGTCACCGTCGAGGGTGCGATCGTCGAAGAACAGCTGGTACCGCAGACCCGCGCAACCGCCCGGCTGCACCGCGATGCGCAGCGCCAGATCGTCGCGGCCCTCCTGGTCCAGCAGCGCCTTCGCCTTGGACGCGGCGGCGTCGGTCAGGATCACACCGTGGGTGGTGGTCTCGTTCTGCACAGTCATGAAGTCTCCTCGCAGACCCTCGTTACCCGTGAACGTTGTTTCCGTGAACAGCGCACGGCTCGGTAGCTGTCAACGCCACGTCGCGGGTGGCTATTCCAATCTTGCCACTGCGCGCACCGGTGCGGGCCCGTCGGCCCCGGAATTGCCGGGTGGACGGCGCTCGGACGTGCGAATCACCACACCCGCGGGGCGTGTCGGGGGGTACAGACCGGCCGGTCGGAGCCGGTTTGCCGGTATGGGCGGTATGACCGATCACACAGGCTCTGCGGAGACCGTATTTCCAGGCCGGTATGCCATCCAATAGCCTGGTCGGCGTGAAGTTCCTGCGCCGTGGCGATGCCAGCACCACCGACGACCACGTCGACGACACGTCGGCCGCGACCGACGACGACACGGCCACGGCAGCGCAGCGGCCCGCACCGACCGCCGGCAAAGGCCGGCCGACGCCCAGACGTCGCGATGTCCAGGGCAGACGTCGCGGGCCGGTTGCGCCCGCGCCGCTGACCGCCAAGGAGGCCCGCGCCCGGCGCAAGGCCACCCGCGGCAACCGCGAGGAACGTAAGGTCGCTTCGGCCGAACGCCGGGCCGCGGCCGCCGATCGCCGCGCCCGGATGCTGGCCGGTGAGGACAAATATCTGCTGCCGCGCGACCGCGGCCCGGTCCGCGCCTATGTTCGCGACCTGGTCGACGCCCGGCGCAACCTGGTCGGACTGTTCATGCCGCTGGCGCTGGTGCTGATCCTGACCATGTTCCTCACGCCGCAGGTGCAGGCCTACGTCACCCTCGCGATGATCGTGATGATGCTGTTCATGGTCGCCGAGGGCTTCGTGATCGGCCGCCTCATCAACAAGCGGGTGCATGAGCGCTACCCCGACGACACCACCTCGAGCTGGTCACTGGGCTGGTACGCCTTCGTCCGCGCCTCCCAGATCCGCCGCATGCGCGCGCCGAAGCCGCGGGTTTCCCCCGGCGACGCCGTCTGAGTCCGGACGGTCGCGTTCGACCCCCGGCGCGGCCGGAAGGACGGGTCGGCTGTCGTGTGCTTCCGGATTTCGCCGACCGCTCTGCGAAGTCGCTGCCGTGGCGAACCGCACTCGGACGGCGCAGCTGCAGGGGCGGGGTCGGCTGTCGTGCGCTCCAGGATTCCGCCGCGGTCTCGGACGTTGCGGCCGTCGGGCACGGACGCGGGCGGTGCGCGTGCTGCCCGCTCGGGTAGGCGGGGGCTCGGGTGCGGGCCGATTGGTACCGTGCTGACGTGGTGAACGATGCTGCGGGCGGCCGAGGGCTGCGGACGCTGGTGCTCGGTGGGGCGCGCTCGGGGAAATCCGCCTATGCCGAGGAGGTGGCCGGCCGCAGCGGACCGGTGCGCTACGTCGCGACCGCGGTTCCCGATCCCGCCGACGCGGACTTCGCCGATCGTATTGCCGCCCATCGCGTCCGGCGCCCCGGCACCTGGCATGTGGTGGAGGGCGATCCGATCACCGTGCTCGGTGATCCGGCGCCGGTGACGCTGATCGACGACCTCGGCACCTGGCTGACCGCCCGCATCGACGCGCGCGCGGCCTGGGAATCGCCGCGCGGAACCGTCGGCCCCGATATCGACGCGCTGGTCGCGGCGGTGACCGGATACGCGGACCGCTTGCTGATCGTGAGCCCGGAGGTCGGGCTGGGGGTGGTTCCGGCGACCGCGTCGGGACGGCTGTTCCAGGACGAGATCGGGACGCTGAATCAGCGGCTCGCGGCGGTGTGTGACGAGGTCGTACTGGTCGTGGCCGGAGTGCCGGTGGTGCTGAAGGGCGCGGAAGCTGCGGGCGCTTCCACCCGAGGCGGGATCGGGACGGCCTCCGCGGCGGCCGCGGCAGCCGGACTGGCAGGCGGTGCGGCGGAACGGGTGTCGGCTTCGGACAGTGCCGATACCGTGGGCCGGGAGCATCCTTTCCACGGCTCCGGTTTCGCCGACTCCGCTGCGGCGGAAAGGGCGTTGGCATCCGGTCACGATGCGGGCGGCGCCGCTGCGTCGACCGGGACGAGTGACGTGACGGATGTGGGCGCGGGTGCCCGCCCCGGCTCGGGTGCGGCGGACGAGGGGGCGGGTCGCGAGTTCGCCGGCGCCGCGGCTGCTGCCGCGGGCTCGCCGGCCGGCTCGACTCCGCGTGGCCTCGCCGAATTCGACGGCACCACACCGGCATTCGGCCCGGTCGCCGCGCCCGATGCGCGCATACGGGCCGAGGCCGAGCAGCGGCAGTTGCAGTTGACCAAACCGGCGGGAGCGCTGGGCCGGCTGGAGACACTGGGCAATTGGGTGGCGTCGTGCCAGGGGCAGTGCCCGCCGCATCAGTTCCGGCGCGCCCGGGTCGTGGTGTTCGCCGGAGACCACGGCGTGGCGCGACACGGGGTGTCGGCGTATCCGAGTGAGGTGACCGCGCAGATGGTCGCCAACTTCCTGGCCGGTGGGGCGGCGGTGAACGCGCTGGCACGACTGGCCGATGCGACCGTGCGCGTGGTCGACATCGCGGTGGACGCCGACACCGATCCGTCGGTCTCGACGCACAAGATTCGCCGCTCCAGCGGCGCCATCGACCGCGAGGACGCCCTCACCGAGGCCGAACTGTACGCCGCGCTGGCCGCCGGCCGCGCGATCGCCGACGAGGAGATCGACAGCGGAGCCGACCTGCTGATCGCCGGCGATATGGGTATCGGAAACACCACGCCCGCGACGGTTCTCATCGCCACCCTCACCGATACCGAACCGGTGGTGGCGATCGGCCGCGGCACCGGCGTCGACGATGCCGGATGGATGCGCAAGGCTTCCGCGATCCGCGACGCCATGTGGCGCGCGCGTCCGCACCGCCAGGACCCGTTCGCGCTGCTGCGGATCGCCGGTGGTGCGGATTTCGCCGCCACCGCGGGCTATCTCGCGCAGGCCGCCGCCCGGCGCACGCCGGTGATTCTCGACGGTGTGGTGGTCACCGCCGCCGCGCTCATCGCCGAGATGCTCGCCCCCGGCGCGAAGCGCTGGTGGGTGGCTGGGCATCGGTCCACGGAACCGGCGCACCCGCTCGCCCTTGCCAAGCTCGAGTTGGAACCGCTGGTCGAGCTGGACATGCGGCTGGGTGAAGGCTCGGGCGCGGTGAGCGCGCTGCCACTGCTGCGCGCGGCCATCGCCGCGCTGTCGGAGATGTCGACCTTCGGTGAGGCCGGGGTGAGCACCGCCGAATCCGATTCGGCCGCACCGGAAGTCGTGTCCTGAACGAGGGGCGCGGACCGGATCGCCCGGCCCGCACGACCGGCCCCCCGAGCACGCGGCGGAAGGCCGGCCGGATCGGGTATCTTGTCGATCACCCGCGCGCCGGGTGTCGTGGTCGGTCGGCGGCACGGCACGCAGCACCGATATGTGCATGCTGTGGCATCGCCGGATCGGGGTTCCGGCCGTGATCGCGGCGGCTCGTCTCGCGCTCTCGTGGTTGACGGTGCTGCCGGTGCGCGGACCCGAGACGGTCGACCGCAGGGCGGCGGCGGGAGCGATCGCGGCCGCACCGGTGGTCGGGGCGGTGCTGGGGGCCGGCGCCGCCGGGTTGCTGTGGGTACTGATCCGGGTCGGAACGGGTTTCGCGCTGGCCGGGCTGATCATCGTCGGTGCGCTGGGACTGGCGACCCGCGGAATGCATCTGGACGGACTGGCCGATACCGCGGACGGGCTGGGCAGTTACGGCCCGCCGGAGCGTGCCCGGGAAATCATGAAGAGCGGCGGGGCGGGGCCTTTCGGGGTGGCCGCGTTGATCTTCGCCATCGGGGTTCAGGCGCTGTCGTTCGCCGCGCTCGCCGAGCACGGCCGCTGGTTCGCGGTCGGGCTCGCGGTGGCCGTCGGACGGGTTGCGGTCGTCCTCGCCTGCCGCGGATACGCTTCCGCTCCCGGCGCCGGATTCGGTGCGCTGGTGGCGCGCACGCAGTCGGCGGTGACACCGGCGGTCTGGACTCTCGCCGCGCTCGTCGCCGGCGTCTTCGCCGCGCCCGCGTCCTGGCTCGGGCCGGTCGCGGTCGCCGTGGCTCTGGCGGGTGCGGCTGTGCTGGTGTGGCATTGTGTGCGGCGTTTCGGCGGGCTCAACGGTGATGTGCTCGGCGCCGCCGCCGAGGTAACCGTCGCGGTCACCGCCGCGGTGCTGTCACTGTCCTGACTTCGTCGGACCGCCCGATCGGCCGTACCGTTTCATCCACCCTGAAGGACCCCGACCAGCGAAAATGATTGTGCGTCAATAACGCAACGGCGTTGTCCCTGTTTGGGAACGAAACATCGGGGTATCCGTGAGCAATGACGGTGATAGAGCGGATCGCCGTTGTTGCCGCCCGTCGACGATGCCGAGCGCACGCGCGGCGATACCGGAGCCCACCGAATTCGCAGCCCCCGGTATCGAGCGCAGGACCACCGCGCGATAAGACGACCTCGCGATCGACGAACGGTGCACCGAGGTCGAAGAGGGGAGCAGGTTTGTCGATTTCATCCCGTGAATCGAAGCGCAGGAACCCGGACAAAGGCTATGTCGCCCTGCTGGGTTGGAGTCTGAACGCGGTCGAAGCGGTGGACCGATTCGACCGGCGTTATGTGGTCGTAGCCCCGGAGTGGGCAGAGGAATATTGCACCGAGAACGAAATACCCTACCTCCGCTGGAATTTCGAGCGACTCAACGACCGGTCGATGGAAATCGCGGAGACCCTGAAGGAGATGGGCGTCGACGTCGCCATCCCGATCTTCGAGGAGACCGTGGAATGGGCGGGTGCGATCAACTCGGTGCTGCTGGACAATCCGCGGCTGCTCGGCCAGGCCATGCTGCTGCGCGACAAATCGCTCATGAAGCGGCGCGCGCAACTGGGCGGTATCCGGGTGGGCATCTTCGAGGAGGCCCACGAGCGTGACGACGTCATCCGGTTCCTCAAGCGCGTCAACCAGACCCTGCTCAAACTCGACGGCGATCCGAACGATCCGATCCATGTCAAGGCCTTCGACAAGGCCGGCTGCCTCGGTCACCGGGTGATCCGCACCCCCGACGAGATCGACGCCATCCCCGACGACGAGTTCCCGGTCCTGATGGAATCGCATTTGGACGGTTGGGAATTCGCGGTCGAGGCGTGGATCCACGACGGCAAGATCCGATTCCTCAACATCTCCGAATACGTGCGGCTCGGCTACTCCGTCTTCGTCCCCGCGACCCCGGAACTGGAAAAGTACCGGCCGGAGATCACCCGGCAGGTGGAAAAGCTGATCAAGACCTTCGATATCGAATTCGGATTCGTCCATCCGGAGTATTTCGTCACCAGCGACGGTGAGATGTACTTCGGCGAGGTCGCCTATCGTCCGCCCGGGTTCAAGGTGTTCGAACTGCTGGAGCGCGCCTACGGATTCAACGCCTATCACGCACTGGTCCTCGCATTCGACCCCAAGACCACCGAGGAGGAGATCGTGGAGTTCTTCCCCCGTGAAGTGGTGGATGCGAAAGGACATGCCGGTTCGTTCGGCGTCTATCCGCGGCGGCGGGTGGTCAGCCGGTTGTCGATCCCGGAGGAGACGGAGGACCACGAATATTTCGAAACCCACGAACTCACCGCCCCGCTGTCGGAAAAGGTCACCAAGCGAACCGCATTCGGCAATCACTGGGGTCTGCTGTACTTCTTCGGCGAAGACCCGTACGCTCTGCGGGACCTGCTGAAGCGACAGGAAGAACTCGACTTCTACGTATGACTCCTTCTCGGCAGGAATGGATCACGGGAGGGTCCTGATTGTCTCCACTCGGCAGCGACGACGACACTCTGGACAGACGTCTCGCCACGCTGGACGAAGCCACCCGAATTCTGGGCGACACCAGTGATTTCGGTAAGCAGGTGAAGCTGTCCAGGGTGTTGGGCGCGCTGCGCCGGGTGCTGCTGCTGCCCGGCGGCTGCGCGGCGGTGCGGGCGCGCGCGAGCCGGCTCGAGGCGGCCGGGCTGTTCCTCGGCACCGACTGGGCGCATCCGGAGATCCTGATTCCGGCGTTGAGCGTGGGTTCGCTGCGCAGCGCCAACGCCGACACGATGGTGCTGGAGACGGTGAGCGATCTCCGGTTGCTGGCGGTGGCCAAAGGTGATTACCCGCATCCGTCGGTGAGTGCGGACCAGGCACTGGGGCATCTGTCGCAGGTGCTGGCGGTCAATCTGAACCTGCTGTTCACTCCGCCGAGCGAGGCCGAACGCGAGCAGCAGGGGCGGATGGCGCGGGTCTCGCGGGAGCTGCTACATCATCTGGTGGACGAAATCGGCTACGAGAAGGTGCTCGAGCATCTGGTCGACGAGATCTGGCGGATTCTGCGCCAGCGTCCCATCCAGGTCGAGCAGGTGAAGCGGATGATCACACAGATCGCCGTGGCCCGCAGCAATCCCGATATCGACCTCGGCGCCAGCGGGCTGGGCGCGGACCGGCTGATCAGCAGCCTCTACGGCACCACCGACGCCTGCCGGGAGGATCCGGGCGTGGAGGTCTACCGCACGCGCCTGGAAAGTATGGACGACAGCGCATTGCAGTACGAGGCAACGGGTTTCGCGCGCTCGATGCACGACACCGGGCTGGTGTCGCCGTACCACGCGGTGCTGCTGCGGTTCCTGCTGACCAAAGGGGAATATCTGCTCGGTGAGGCGCTGGGATTGTCGAGCACCGGGCGCGACAGCCTGCTGTGCTACCACGAACTCGTGCGCAACCTGATCGAGGAGGCCGTGCACGTCGAGACCGCGCAGGGCATCTACGGGCTCGCGCTGCTGCTGGAACGGGGGATTCTGTATCAACCGCCGGTCGCGCCCGCGCTGTGGCGGCAACTCGCGCTACCGGTGTCGCCGCGCTCGGCGGAACGGCTGCACGAGGTGTTCGGGCCGGTTCCGGACGCGCGGGCGCGGCTGCTGTCCGGAATGCTGTCGATCCTGGGCTTGCCACTCGGCGTCGGGCAGGGTGACAATCCGACCTGCCAGTCGGCGCGCGCCCTGTCGATGTGGGCCTACAACGATCCCGACTACCTGCTGCAGACCGTGGCGTGGGCGGCACGCGACGACGAGATCGTCATGCATTTCGAGGGACAGCCGATTTCCTCGCTGGAGGCCGGAGCCGGGGTGGCGACCACCCTGCCGATGGATCTGGACCCGGTATCACTGCTGGTCGTGCCCCATCTCGACCGCATCTACGCGGAGATGGGGCGGCGTTGCGTCGGCCGCGAGGGCGATCCGCATCGGTGGATCAACCCCGAATTCCACGGCTGGTGGTCCGGGCGCGGATTCCGCATCAACGTCGATGTGGAGACCGGGCGGCTGATCGACGTCGACGAATTCCTGCGGCACTTCTACGCCAGCTACCACCCCTTCTACAACGGCAATCAGCCGCTGATCCACCCGCAGCCGGCCGGCATCGCGGTCACCGACAGCGCCGCCCGGTTCGTCGGCTGGCACGCGATCACCGTCCTGCGGGTCAGCCTCGATCCGCAGGACACCATGCGGGTCTACTTCTACAATCCGAACAACGACAGCGGCCAGGACTGGGGAGACGGCGTGGTCGTCGGCACCGCCGGGCACGGCGAACGGTTCGGGGAGGGCTCGCTGCCGTTCGAACAGTTCGCGTCGCGGCTCTACATCTTCCATTTCGATCCGCTCGAACGCGGCGAACCGGCCGCGGTGGAGCGCACGGAACTGGATCGGGTCGTCGGCTACATCCACCGCAGCTGGGGCGCGGACCGGCTACCGGAGATCGTGAGCGATGCGCCGTCGTGACGCGGCGGATACGTTGCGTGCATGGACGATTCACGCCGGCGAGCGTGCGGCCGGGTCAGTGGTCCGAACGCGGGCGGGTGAGGACGAAGCTGTCCACCGGTTTCAGTGTGTCGGTCACGGCGTAGTAGGTGGCCGTCATGGTGGTGTGGCCGCCGGGAGCGCCGGGATCGACGTCGAAAGCGCAGAAGCCGTAGGGATGGTCGGGGTCCTTGAAGGCCGACCACGGCGCCTGCTCCATCACGTAGATCGGCGCCTTCTTACCCGTGGCGGGGTCGACGGCGCCGACACCGGTGATCACCCGGCACTGCTGCCCGGGGAAGAACAGCCCGTTCGAAGGAACGGAGGTGCCGCCGCCGCCGATCACGAGATGCACTGTGCCCCGCGAGGTGTCGATGATGTCGGGCGCGGTCGCGGTGGCGGGCGTGACCGCCTCCGGGACCGGCTTCGGGGTGAGGGTGTCGCTGCCGAGGACGCCGCGGACGGGATGGGAACGCTCGTAATGGTGTTCGTGGCCGCACAGCACCAGATCGACCTGGTAGCGGTCGAACAGCGGTAGCCATTCCTGGCGAATCCCCAGATCGGCGCCGTTGGCCTTGTCGGCCGAGGAGATCGCGGTCTGGTGCATGAACACGACAATCCAGTCGATCGCGCGGTCCGCCCGGGCGGCCGCCAATTCCTTGTCCAGCCAACGCTTCTGGGCGCCGCCGGAGTAGCCGTGCACGTACGAGTTGCCGCCGTCCTGCAGGCAGATGTCGTCGTTGGCCACCGCGATCACCCGGACCGCGCCGACCGTGAAGGCGTACCAGAGCCCGCGCGCGAGGTCCTCGGACCCGCTGTCGGGCACGGTGAAATAGGTTTGGAACGCCTCGTAGCCGATCGGGCCGTTGCCGCGTTCGTTCTCGTGGTTCCCCGGCGCCGGCATCCACGGGCGATGGCGAGCGGACCGAGAGTTGTTGGCCCACCAGTCGTTCCAGGTGCGGATCCGGTCGGTGGCGAGATTGGCGTAGCACAGATCGCCGTTGACGAGATTGAACAGCGGGGCCAGATGCTCGATCCCCGCGGTGACGTCACCGGCGACGGGGGAGCCGAGGTTGTCGTTGACATAGCGGCCGTTGTCCAGCTTGCCGAGCGTCGGAGTGCCCTGATCGCCGAAACTGGTGAAGCGGAACGCGGCCCGCCCCGCCGGCGCGGTGCGGTGGGTGCCCAATTCCGGTGTGGCGCCGTCGTGTCCGGCGGCGTAGATGTAGTCGGTGTCCGGGGTGAGCCCGGTCAGTACCGCGTGATGGGCGTATACCTCGGTGCCCGAGGCGGCGTCCCGGTAGACCCGGGTCTGTGCTTGCGCGGTAGCGCCGAAACCGGTTGTGGCCGTGCCGAATCGCACCACCGGATTGCGCACCGATGCCGAACTCTGCCAGCTCACCACGGCCTCGCGCGCGGCGTCGGCACCGAACTGCAGATGCAAGCCCGTCACCGGCGGCGCGGCCACCCGGGACGGACTCATCGCCAAATCCGGTGACAGCGGCCAGAATCGCCCGCCGCTGCCGGTCGACGACCCGTCGCCGTGCAACGCCGCCGTCGTTCCGGCGCCCACGGCCAGCCCGGCGATCGCCGCCGCCCCCGACGCGCCGAACAACCACCGTCGGCTCACCCCGCGCGGTCGGCCGGGGCGAGCACCGCTTTCCTCCGGCCCGCCGGCCTGAGCAGCGGTATCCGGCTCGGCGGTTCCATCTCGGTGGGGGCCGGCGCCCGATGCCGAACCAGGGCCTGCCCCCGTCTCGGCGTTATCCGCCTGCTTCGCTACCGGCTCCGAGGCATCCCGCTCGTCCATACCTCCAGCCAACCGTGCGCGGGTTCAGAAAACCCGACGCCACGGCGAACGCCGGGTGAATCACGAGCCGAACGCCGGCCTCGTGCTCAGGCGCGGGCGGCGATGCGCGCTTGCACCTCCGGCCGCCGCAGCGGTGGCACCGACTTCGGCGGCACCTTGCGGTCGGGCAGGGCGGCCAGCAGACGAGTGGTGGCCGCGGCGATCTCGGCGACGGCCTCGTCGACCGCGGGGCGGGTGGCCGCGGAGATACTGCTCAGGCCACCCACCTTGCGGACGTACTGCAGCGCGGCCGCCTCGATCTCCTCGGCCGTGGCTTCCGGTTCGAGGCCGCGCAGGGCGGTGATATTTCGGCACATAGCTACGAGGTTAGGCCGTGTGCCGGGTGCGATCGAGCCGATCCGATATCGGCTCAGGAGGCGCTGCCGGTCGAGAACGGCGAGTAGCCGTAGCCGTACCCGTATCCGTAGCCACCCGACCACGGGCTGTGCCATCCGGGATAGAAGCCGCCGTAGCCTCCGCCGGGCAGGCCCCAGCCCGGCGTTCCCCAGCCGCCGTGATGGCCCCAGCCGTGGTGGCCCCAGCCGTGGATTTCCTGGGCCGGTGCCGGTGCCGGGGCCGCCGCCGGTTCGGCGAGAGCGGGGGCGGCGGCCGCCACGATCGGTGCCGCCGCGATGGCGACCGTGATCACGGTGCGGGACATGCGGGTGCGGAGCTTCGAGGGCAGGTCGTTTCGAACCATCGGAATTCCTTCGGTGCGTGACTCGGTCGTATCCGTCCGCGGCCCGATCGGGCCGCTCGACTAGCTTGACGTCATTTAATGTACCGCTATTTAACGGTACGTTCAAGAGTGTCGAAAAGATGACGTGACTACGAGTGCCGTGCGAAGGGAATCGCCGCAAACGGAACGGGCGCCGCACCACCGGCCGTGATCGGCCGCGGTGCGACGCCCGCGTCGCTGGTTTCCGCCGGCTAGAGCCGCACGGGGTAGGTCGGCTCCTGGATATCGGGCTTGATGCGGTCCTCGACGAAGATGCCGTGCCAGATCATGAACACCAGCAGCGTCCACAGGCGCCGGCTGTGATCGCCGTTGCCGGCCCGGTGCGCCTCGAGCATGGCCTTGATCGCGGACTTGTCCAGCAGATGGTTGGTCTGCGATTCCGCGATCTGGGTGGCGGCCCAGTCGTAGAGTTCCGGCCCGCGCAGCCAGTGCCGCAGCGGCACCGGGAAGCCCAGTTTCGGCCGGTGCAGCACATGTGGCGGCACGATCGTCTCGAGCGCGCGGCGCAGCGCGTACTTCGTGGTCTCCTTGGTGATCTTCTGCTGATACGGGATCTGCTCGGCGACCGCGAACACCTCGGGGTCCAGGAACGGCACCCGCAACTCCAGCGAATTGGCCATGGTCATCTTGTCGGCCTTGACCAGGATGTCGCCGCGCAACCAGGTGAACAGGTCCAGATGCTGCATGCGCGCCACCGGATCCCAGCCGCGTGAGCGCGCGTAGATCGGGGCCGTCACATCCTGATGCGTCCATTCCGGGCGGAATTCGCGCAGCACCGAACGCAACTGGGCGTCGTTGAAGCTGCGGGCATTGCCGTAGTAGCGCTGCTCCAGCGGCAGCGAACCGCGATGCAGCAGGCTCTTACCGCGCGTCCCGTCCGGAATCCGGTCCGAGAGCTTGCCGGCCAGCCGCCGCACACCCTTCGGCAGATACTCGAAAGGCTTGAGCGACAACGGTTCCCGATAGATCGTATAGCCGCCGAACAGCTCGTCGGAACCCTCTCCGGAGAGCACCACCTTGACGTGCTTGCGAGCCTCCTGGGCCACGAAGTACAGCGGCACCAGCGCCGGATCGGCCACCGGATCGTCGAGGTACCAGACGATCTCGGGGATCGCGCCCGCGAACTCCTCGGGGCTGACGGTGCGGATGAAATGCTTCGCGCCGATCGCCTCCGCGGTCTCGGCTGCCACATCGGCCTCCGAATACCCCTCCCGCTCGAACGCCGAGGTGAAGGTGAGCAGATTCGGGTTGTGCCGGATCGCCAGCGCCGCGATCGCGGTGGAGTCGATGCCACCGGACAGGAAGGCGCCGACGGTGACGTCCGCGCGCATGTGCTTGGCGACCGAATCCTCGAGCACCGCCGCGATCTCGCGGTAGCGGGCCTCCTCCGAACCGGCCGCGAACGGGCGCACCCGGAAGTTCGGCTCGAAGTAACGGGTCACTTCCGGCGCGGCGCCGGGACGCAGGGTGGCGTAGCAGCCGGATTCCAGGCGGCGGATGTTCGCGTGCAGCGATTCCGGCTCCGGCACGTACTGCAGCACCGTGTAGTGCTCGAGGGCGCGCGGATCCAGCGCGTCCGAGAGGTTCAGCGCGGGCAGCAGTTCCAGCAGGCTCTTCTTCTCGCTGGCGTAGGCCGTGCCGCCCGGGCCGGTGGCCAGGAACAGCGGCTTGATGCCGAACGGGTCGCGGGCCAGCACCAGCTCCTGGGTTTCGGTGTCCCAGATGGCGAAGGCGAACATGCCGCGCAGCTTGGAGAACGCCGCGGTACCCCAGTGGTGATAGGCCGCGACGATCGCCTCTCCGTCGCCCTCGGTGGCGAACCGCGCCCCGAACTCCTCGCTCAGTTGCGTGCGCAACTCCGGGTAGTTGTAGATCTCACCGTTGAACGCCAGCGCATAACGCTCGGTATTCTCCGGCGGACCCCAGCGCAGCGGCTGATGCGAATGCTCGATGTCGATGATCGACAGGCGGTTGAAGCCCAGGATGATGTGTTCGTCGTGCCAGGTGCCGCGCTCGTCCGGGCCGCGATGGCGCCCGCACTGCAAGGCGTCGTACACCTGCTGTACGACGGAGTCGGTGGCCACATCGGCGGTCAGAAATCCCAGCAGTCCACACACTGCGTCGAGAACCTCGTTTCCGGATCGGGTACGCGGAGAACATTCGAAACCAGTCCCCGAGTATGCCGCACGACGGGCCTGCTCGTCGCCTCGCTGGGCGGCAGTCGCGCTCGCCAGGGATTTCGCGTCCGCGCGCGTGAGCGGCGCGGCGGCACCGCCGGGGATCGCACCCGGTGGCCGGTGTGTCGAAAGCGACCCGGGCACAACGCGGGAGGCGGTTTGGTCTACGCTGCGTAGTACTCGGGAACTCTCGTGGTCGGCCGTGCGTTCGGTGCGGCTCGCGGAAGGCTCCCGAACGTGCTGAAAACGCGCCGCCCGGCATCCGGGTGGCGCCGTGTCGGATGGACGACCAGGAAGGCGTTGAGCGTGGCGCACAAGGCGAGCGAAGCGATAGGGGCACGACCCGCCCGGGTACGGCGGGGCCGCATCCTTCGGCGGGCCGGGCTGGCGGTGTCCATGGGGATCACCGTGATGCTCGTCTCGGGCTGCTCGATCGACAATCCCGTGCTTCGGTTCGGGTGGCCCTCGGGCGTGACCCCGCAGGCGACCCGGATGCGGGAACTGTGGACGTGGTCGGTCGTCGCCGCCCTGGCGATGGGTGTGCTGGTCTGGGGCCTGACCTTCTGGACCGTGACCTTCCACCGCAAGAAGAAGAACTCCCCGGAGTTCCCGCGGCAGACCGGCTACAACGTGCCGCTGGAGCTGACCTACACCGCGATTCCGTTCGTGATCATCGCGGTGCTGTTCTACTTCACCGTGGTCGTGCAGAACTACGTGCACGAGAAGACCTCGAACCCGGATGTGGTCGTCGACGTGACCGCGTTCCAGTGGAACTGGAAGTTCGGCTACCAGAAGGTCGTCGGCCAGAACGGCCAGGTCCACGACGGTGTCGATCAGACTCGTCAGGC
This sequence comes from Nocardia cerradoensis NBRC 101014, assembly GCF_000308535.1. GTDB lineage: Bacteria > Actinomycetota > Actinomycetes > Mycobacteriales > Mycobacteriaceae > Nocardia > Nocardia cerradoensis. The sequence goes on from NZ_BAFW01000065.1 coordinate 40,928, forward strand.
GATGAACGAGCAGATCCAGGCCGAGTACAAGGAGCGCACCGCCGACGGCCACCCGCAGCCGGGTCCGTTGCACGGCCTGCCCGCCAACGACATCTCCTACCTGCACTACGACAAGGTCGAGACCGTCGGCTCGTCCAACGAGATCCCGGTGCTGGTGCTGCCGACCAACAAGGTCGTGGAATTCCAGCTGGCCTCCGCCGACGTCATCCACTCCTTCTGGGTGCCGGAGTTCCTGTTCAAGCGCGACGTGATGCCGAACCCGAAGGAAAACCACTCCGACAACACCTTCCAGATCACCAAGATCGAGCACGAGGGCGCCTTCGTCGGCCGCTGCGCGGAGATGTGCGGTACTTTCCACTCGATGATGAACTTCGAAGTGCGTGCCGTGACGCCGGACAAGTTCGACAAGTACATCGCCGCCCGCGAAGCGGGTAAGACCAATGCCGAGGCCCTGTCGAGCATCGGCGAGTCGCCGGTCGCTACGACCACGCATCCGTTCGACACCCGTCGCACCGCGCGTGAAGCCAGCCAGGCCGAGAGCAAGTAAGAAGGGTACTGAACTGCAATGAAGGTCGAAGCACGCATCTTCGAGCTGCTCACGGTGTTCTTCATCATCGTGGCGGTCGTCTACGGATTCTTCACCGGCCAGTCCCGCACCGGCGTCGAGTGGGCGGGTACCACCGCCATCGTGCTGACCGCCGGACTGACGCTCATCGTCGGCACCTACTTCCGCTTCGTCGCGCGGCGCCTCGATCTGCGCCCCGAGGACTACGAAGAGGCCGAAATCATCGACGGCGCCGGCGACCTGGGCTTCTTCTCGCCCGGCAGCTTCTGGCCCATCCTGCTGGCCGGTTCCGCCTCGGTCACCGCGCTCGGCTTCGCGTTCTTCCAGTACTGGCTGATCGGCCTGGGCGTGCTCTGCGTCCTGGCCTCGGTCGCCGGCCTGGTGTTCGAGTACCACGTGGGACCCGAGAAGCACTGAGTACCTGACGGCAGTCTCGAAACGCCCCGGCTTCGGCCGGGGCGTTTCGTCGTTACGGGACCGTTCGAGATGTCGCCGGAAAAGCCGAACGCCCCGACACGACTGCCGGGGCGTTCGGTCTACGCAGAGAGGTCAGTCGGGGGTGTGGTAGCGGCGGGCGCGTTCGGAGCGGCAGATGTCGTCGATGCCGGAGGTGATATCGCGCACCAGTTCCGGAGCGCCGGAGCGGCCGGAGTAGGTGCCGGTGGGGCGCAGGCGGCAGGTGAAGGTGATGAAGCCGTGGTCCTCGCCCGCGGATTCGTGCAGATCCGGGGAGCGCACGCCGTAGGTCATGGCGGAGATGACCGTGATGGCGCCGCTGCGTTCGCGGTGGTCGGCGAACAGATCGTGCAACCGGTGGAAGACGGTGCTGTAGCTGCTCATGGGCGCGAAGACCGCCACCCGGTAGGCGGGGCCGCGCTCGGAGGAGCTGATCACCGTGTCGGCGAGATATTCGGCGTCGCGCAGCGTGAGCACCTTCGGCGCGAACATCAGCGCACCGGCGGCGGCATTGCGCACCGGCATACCGGCGCGGCCGCCCGCGGCGGAGGCGATGGCGCCCAACGACTTTCGCGCCCGCGCACCCAGTTCCCGGCGGGCCCGCAGCGAGGGGGTGGCGGTGGTGGGATGCAGACTCGACCACTGGCCGAAGCGGACCGTGCCGAGCTGGATGTTTCCGGTGCCGACCGGTCGCGACACCCGCAGCGGCGCGGTGTCGACCCAGCGGCCGACCTGCAGCAGGGCGTCGCCGGGACGGGTGATCTCGGCGTGCGAGTGTTCGACGAAGGTGTCGAAGTCGAGAAATCGGTGCGCGTCGGAGGTGAGCCAAGTGTGGTCCTTGTCGACCTCGATGGCTTGCAGCGTCAGCGCCGTGATGATGCCCGTGCGCCCGGCTCCGCCGAGGATGCGCCGGAATCGGTCGGCATGGTGGGTGCGCCCGCAGGTGCCGAATCGGCCCTCGGGGTCCACGTATTCGAGGGCGACCACGTTGTCGCTGAACATGCCGTAGCGGTGTGAGGCCGCGCTGAGCCCGCCGACGGCCGCGAAGCCGCCTGCGGTGATCTCGCGGTGGTCGCCGACGATCGGCAGCCCGAGGCCGTGCGCGGCCAGGGTGCGATCGATATCGGACAGGCGTGCGCCGGCCTGCACCCGTACCAGTCGCGCGTCGGCGTCGACCGCCTGCACGCGGTTCATCCGCCGCAGCGACATCACGATGCGACGGTCGGGCGGGGCCGGTTCGTCGTCGAGTTGCTCGCTGCTGTGGTCGCCGCCGCGCACGGTCAGCGGTTGCGGTCGTGAATCTCGCACTGTGCGAACGACATCCGCGGTGTCGCGGGGCAGGTATTCCTCCGGAAGAGCAGCGAGCGTGGTACTCATGGCCTCAAAGCTAACCACAGTAGCGGCGCTACGTCTGCACCGAAGTTCGCAGTGCAGGTGCGGGGGTTTTCGCAATCGGCGCGAAGGCGAACAGCGCGGCCGCGACGGCCGCCCACAGGATCCAGCCGGGAATGCCGGAACCGCCCAGTAGCGTGTGCGCGTGCTCGCTCGAGTCGGCCGACTGCAGGGCGCCGAAAATCAGCGCTGCGCTGTTCCACGACGCGTGCGCGACCGCCGCGGGCCACACGCTGGCCGACCGCAGGCGCAGCCAGCCGAGGACGGCGCCGAAGCAGATGCAGAACGGGATATAGGCCAACGCCGACCAGGCGCCGATATCGGTGAAGCCGTAACCGAGCAATGTGAGCGGAGCGTGCCAGAGGGCCCAGATGACACCGGTCGCGATCAGCGCCACGAGAGTGCCGTAGCGGGAGATCAATTGCGGCAGTAGCCATCCGCGCCAGCCGATTTCTTCGCCGAGCGCGTTCGGCAGTGTCGAGAGGACGACCGTCGTCAGCGTCTCGAGCAGCAACGCGACCACCATCGAGGTGTCGAGCTTGTCCAGATCGAAATGGAACCAGCCGAGCGCCGCGCTGATCTCGTAGGCGATCCACAAGACCATCTGCGTACCGAGCCAGGCGGCGACGACCAACCGGGCGGTGCGCGCAGGTGCCGGACCGAGGCCGAGGCCGACGTCGGCGGCGAAGCCGGGAGCCGCCGGGACGCCCGGTGCCGCGGGACGCGCGAGGACGGGTTGCCCCATCCTCGACCGCGCGACCAGAACGGCCACTGCCGGGGCGAACATCATCAGGGCCGCCCCCTCGTGCAGCCAGGGGACCGATTCCAGCCCCTTTCCGTCGATCCAGGGAATCGCCGCGAGCACCCACGCGAGTGCGTACGCCACCACGATGTAGATGGCGATATCCGAACGCCGAGCAATCATAAGTCCGTCCTTGCGACTGAATCCGATGCCGATCGGGATCGGCCGTCACCTCTGCGGCATTCGGCGCCCCCCGGATACTTCGACGCGGGGGATGTGGGATCGGTTCCAGCGCAGGGTGGTTCGGACGACGTGTCTGCCGATGTGCGAGCGAGCCGGACCGGGGGAGGCCGGACGTACCCTGAACTTTTCGTGCAAACCGCCGCAGGAAATGCGGAAAACCGCCGAATTCGGTGAGGTTTGCACGATTGATTCACTATCACCCGACTCGCCGCCGCCTACCGTTGCGGGCGGTGATCGGGATGTGACATCGGCCGTCGGGTACTTGCCCGGACCGCGGGTGCGGGGTTGGGTGGAGACATGAGCACAGTGCTGGTGACCGGTGGGACAGGCGCGCTCGGGCGGCACATCGTGGATCGGCTGCGGGAACGCGGGCACGACGCGCGGGTGCTCTCGCGGCGCCCGGGTGCGGGAACGCACGTGGGGGATCTGGCGACCGGGGCCGGGGTGCGCGAGGCTGCCGAGGGTGCGGAGTCGATCGTGCACGCGGCCTCGGACTTCCGGCGCTTCGGCAAACCGGATATCGAGCAGACGCGGAATCTGCTCGCGGCCGCCGGAGGAGCGCGGCATCTGATCTACGTGTCGATCGTCGGCATCGACCGCATCCCCTTCGGGTATTACCGCAACAAACTCACCTGTGAACAACTGATCGCCGACAGCGGTGTGCCGCATACGATTCAGCGCGCCACCCAATTCCACGACCTGATCGCCGCGGTCCTGTCCGGGGTACAGAAGCTCCCGATCGCCCCACTGCCTTCAGATTTTCGCTTCCAGCCGGTCGCCACCGACGATGTGGCCACCCGCCTGGCCGACCTGGTCGAAGGGGAACCACGCACTCGCGCAGACGATTTCGGCGGCCCGCAGGTGCTCACCCTGGCAGAACTGGCGAAGACCTGGCAGCAACACCACGGTCGCCCGCGCCGGACGGTGCGGCTGCCGCTACCCGGCACGATCGCCCATGCCTTCCGCGCCGGTTACAACACCTGCCCCGACCACGCCGACGGGACGCGTACGTGGGCGGAGTACGTGGCCGCGGACCCGGGGCCGAGCTACCGGCTGCGTGGCTGATCCGCGGGTGACAGGCGCTCGAGCAGGCCGGCCAGGCCGCTGCGAACATGAGTGGCCGAGCCGGTCTCGAGGCCGTGGGTCACCTCGTGCCACGGCCCGAGCCGATGCCACACCGACGCCCGTCTGCGGAGTTCGCCGGTCACTCCGTACGCGGCGGTCGCGGCGTTCGAGAACTCGGGTGGTGTGCCGTACAGCGCCCACGCCAGGTCGATGGCCGGATCACCCAGGTGAGCGTCGCCGAAATCGATCACGCCGGTGATGCGACCGGCGTCGATCAGGATGTGCTCCGGCCCGATATCGCCGTGGACGACGGTATCGGCGGGACAGTCGCGGGCCGCGTCGAGCAGGCCCAGCGCCGCGGGACGATGAGCGCTCGGTAGCAGCGGAACGACGTCGGCGCGAAACTGTTCGAAGGTCTCGTTCCGGTCGTGCCGGGTCTGCTGTGCCGGTGCTAATCCGTGCTCGATCGCCGCCGTCGCGGGACAGTCGTGCAGAGCCCGCAGAAACCGCCCCACCAGCAAACCCTGTTCGGCACAGGGTCTTTCGAGAGCGCTCCCCGGAATCAACGCATGGCGCACGACGAGCGGGTCCTCCCCGGCCACCCGAGGGACCGGTACGGGCAGCGGCAGTCGTGCCGCCAGCCACGGCAGCAGCCGCGTTTCGCGCAGCAGTTGCGCGGCGACCTCCGGGCGACGCGGCCGCCGCTCGACCCAGCGGTCGTCGACCAAGGTCGCCACGGTATCCCAGCCTCCGGAAAACTCCATGGCGCGACCGTAACTGACGGCCGCGGTTCAGCAGGGACTCTGCCCGCCGACCTCGCCGGTGGTGAGCTCGATCGTGGTGCCGCTGGGTACCGAGGTCTGCGCGTCGGGGGTCTGGGTGGTGATGACGCACTGGCCGCCGCCCGGCCCGCGGCCGGTGCCGCCGGTGATGTGCGCATGGAGGCCCGCCGCGGTGAGGAGTTGGTCGGCGAGGGCCGGGCGGTCGCCGCGGACATCGGGAACGGTGAGCGTGCCGGGCGAAGGCGATGTGGGCACGCTGGAGGGCTGGGCGGGGTGCGCGCCGGTGGCCTCGGTGGACGTGGCTGCGAGGGCGGATGCCGTGGTCGCCACGGTGGTCGGCCTTGCGGGCGTGGCGGTTTCGGAATCGCAGCCGGACAGGGCGGCGGTCAGCGCGAGTGCGGCGATCGAAATCCGCAGGGGGAGAACGGCACGGCGGTCGTCCGAACGGCGTGGAGAGTTTGTGGTCGGCACATCCCGACCGTAGTTGCTGCGGCGTCGATGCGCGCGGACCGGTTGTTACGGAAAGCCCCCGTGATGTGGCCGCTATCAGGCCACTGAGCATCGGCGATCCTACCCGTACGCAAATCAAGGACCGGCGCGCTCGGCGCGCGACATACCCTCATTGTTGTCGCGGTAACGGGCGCCCGCCGGGGCATGGGGCGGTGATGGCAACATCGGCCTATGAGGTGGTGTGGACCGACCAGGCCGAGCCGGCTGCTGGCGCGCTGGACGACGGCACATCCGTGCACGGGGCGCGGCATGCCGGTCTATCAGGTGCCGGTGGTTCGACTGGTCTTTCCTGTGGTGGGGTAAGTGTCAGTGCCAAGGTCGGTGAGTGCTGGGTGTTTTTGCCGCGCATCATCGAACGTCCGCTGGGGTCGGCGCATCCGTGCACGGCAAGCCGTCGATCAGGTGCCGGTAGCGGTCCGGGTGATCTTTTCCGCGGTGGCGGTGATGGCGGCGCCGAGGTCGGTGAGGCGCTGGGCGGAGAGGCGGGTGTCGGGGCAGGCTACTACGGCGGCGATGACGCGGTCGCCGGCGAAGATGGGGGCGGCGACGGTGACGACGGCGTTCTCGGCGCCGAGTTCGTCGGGGAGGTAGTCGATGGTGATCAGGTCGGTGATCATGCTGCCGAGGCGGTTGCGGAGTGGGTCGGTGACCGGTGAGTTGCGCAGGGCGGCAAGGGCTTCGAGTATGGGTGCGGATTCGTCGGCGAGGCGTTCGACGGAGTAGCCGCGGTCGCGGACGGCGTCGAGTACCGCGAGCAGGCGTTCGCGATGGGCCGGGTCGGCGTGGCCGATCCAGGTGGTGCGTTCGGAAGCCGGCGCCCAGGCGATGAATTCGCGCGCGACCGGTGGTGCGAGGGGCAGGCGGCGGCCCTGCCGGATCCACGGCACCGACGGGGTCCCGGCGACCTCGGTGATGATGATCGACCCGTCGTCGCGCTCGGCCAGGAAGACCGGAAAGCCTTGTTCGGCAACGAATTCCCGCAGGAGGTCGGCGGCCAGGCGGCGCAGCGGGAACGCCGCCTCGGCACGGCGTGCGACAGCGAGCAGCCCCATTCCCAGACCGTAGTTGCCGTCGAGATCGCGCACGGTCCAGCCGTCGGCCGTGAGCTGGGTCAGCACCGCATGTGCCGTCGCCCGCGAGAGTCCGGTCTCGCGCACGATCCGCGCCAGCGACAAGTGCTCGGCGGGCCGGCGCGACAGCAGTTCGATCACCCGCACCACCCGATGCGTGGGGGGTGATCCCGCGGAGGCGGCGGGAGTAGCGATGTCGGTGCCCTCGGACATGGCGCCCTTTCCTGGTCGAGAGGTGTATCCACGCGGCCGTGATCGCCGCCCCCACGGTGCTGGGGCACACCGGTCCGCACCGCCGCCCACCGTACCGGCCGCCGCGGGCATGGCCTTTCGAGTGCGGTGGCACGGACTGATGGCGAAGGTTGTCGGTTCGGTCTACGTCGCCGCGCGGTGAGGCGGGCTGGGTGGCCGGTCCTGCGCGCTGAACGTCGGCGAAGCCCAGTGTGGTGCGCGGTCGAGGCGGGGGGCTTCGAGGCGTTGGCCGGCTCAGCCGCGGCGGCGTGTGCGGTGCCGGGTTCGCAGCCCCGCTCACGGAACAGCTCGATTGGTCCCCTTCGCGACGGTGTGACGGCTGTGAAACCCGCGCCGGGGTCCACGGCCCCTTGACCGACGCGCAGCTGTCCGCTTATCGTCGGTGTCACAATATCGAACAATAGCGTCGAATATTCGACACCGCAACCCTCGAGTGGTCGAGATTTCGGATTCGGGGAAGCGGTGCGAGCGATGCGGACAAGGCGAATGTGATGCGGACGGGATACGAGCTGTCGCATCTGTCGGCCCTCGAGGCCGAATCGGTGCACATCTTCCGGGAGGTGGCGGCCACCTTCGAACGACCGGTGCTGCTGTTCTCCGGCGGTAAGGACTCGGCGGTGATGCTGGAGTTGGCGCGTAAGGCGTTCTGGCCGGCGGCGCTGCCGTTCGCGCTGCTGCACGTCGACACCGGGCACAACTTCGACGAGGTGATCGACTTCCGCGATCGCACGGCGGCCAGGCTCGGGGCGCGGCTGCTGGTGGCGCGGGTGCAGGACGATATCGACGCCGGGCGGGTGACCGAACGACCGGGGGAGAGCCGGAATCGGCTGCAGACCACCACATTGCTGCGCGCGATCGCCGAACATCGGTTCGACGCGGTGTTCGGCGGGGCGCGCCGCGACGAGGAGAAGGCGCGCGCCAAGGAGCGGGTGTTCAGTTTCCGCGACGAGTTCGGCGCCTGGGAGCCGCGGGCGCAGCGCCCGGAGGTATGGAACCTCTACAACGGCAAACACCGTGCGGGCCAGCATATCCGGGTGTTTCCGCTGTCGAACTGGACCGAACTCGACATCTGGGAGTACATCGACCGCGAGGCGGTGGAACTGCCGCCGCTGTACTACGCGCACCGCCGCCCGGTCTTCCGGCGTGACGGAATGTTGCTGGCCGCCAATCCTTTCCTGACTCCGGGCGCGGACGAGCCGGTGTTCGAGACGACGGTCCGGTTCCGCACCGTCGGCGACGCCACCTGCACCGGATGTATCGAGAGCGAGGCCGCCGATCCGGCGGCCGTGATCGCCGAAACCGCGATCACCCGGCTCACCGAACGCGGCGCCACCCGCGCCGACGACCGCATCTCCGAATCCGGGATGGAAGACCGCAAGCGGGAGGGCTACTTCTGATGAGCCGCAATCTGTTACGTCTCGCGACGGCCGGCAGCGTCGACGACGGCAAGTCCACCCTCATCGGCCGCCTGCTCTACGACTCCAAGAATCTGTTCTCCGATCAGCTGGCCGCCATCGAACGGGCCAGCGCCCAACGCGGCGACGCCGCAACGGATCTGGCGCTGGTGACCGACGGCCTGCGCGCCGAGCGGGAACAGGGCATCACCATCGACGTGGCCTACCGCTACTTCACCACGCCGCGCCGCAAGTTCATCATCGCCGACACCCCGGGCCACGTGCAGTACACGCGCAATATGGTGACCGGCGCCTCCACCGCCGATCTGGCGTTGATCCTGGTCGACGCGCGCAAGGGCGTGGTCGAGCAGACCCGCAGGCACGCGTTTCTGGCCTCGCTGCTCGGGGTGCCGCACCTGGTGGTGTGCGTGAACAAGATGGATCTGGTGGACTGGTCGGCCGCGCGGTTCGAGGAGATCCGCGAGGAATTCGCCGATTTCGCGGCGAAGCTGACCGTAGGCGACCTGAGTTTCGTGCCGGTCTCGGCGCTGCACGGCGACAACGTCGTCACCGATTCCGCGCATACGCCGTGGTTTGCCGGCCCGCCGCTGCTGAGCCACCTCGAACAGGTGCATATCGCCTCGGACCGCAATCTCATCGACGCGCGGCTGCCGGTGCAGTACGTGATCCGCCCGCACGCCGCCGACGCCGGCACCAGTGGGGCCGGCCATCGCACCTATGCCGGAACCATCGCGGGCGGCATCTTCAAACCCGGTGACGAGGTGGTCGTGCTGCCGTCCGGGCGCTCGTCGCGGGTTGCGCGGATCTGGGGTCCGGGCGGGGTGAAGGTGGACGAGGGGTTCACCGGGATGGCGGTCTCGGTGGAACTCGACGACGAGGTCGACGTCGGGCGCGGAGATATGCTGGCCCGTCCCGGAAACCGGCCGCATATCGCCGACGAGGTCGACGCCATGGTGTGCTGGTTCTCCGAGACCACCGAACTGCGGCCCGGCGCGCGCTACGCGATCCGCACCGCCGCCCAGACCACTCGCGTCCAGGTCCACGAACTCGACTACCGGCTCGACGTCAACACCCTGCACCGCGTCACCGACGCGCAAGCTCTGGCGCTCAACGACATCGGCCGTCTCACCCTGCGCAGCCAGCGCCCGCTGATGGTCGACAGCTACCGCGACAATCGCCGCACCGGCAGTTTCATCCTCGTCGACGAGGACACCGACCAGACCGTGGCCGCCGGGATGATCCTGGCCCGCGACACGGGGCCGGAGTCCGTGCCCGCCGCCTCGGCCGCACCCGCGGTGGTGCGTGCGGACGTCGTCTGGCACAGCTCGTCGGTGGGGCGCGGCGAGCGCCCGAACGCCGGTGCGACGGTGTGGCTGACCGGTCTGTCCGGCTCCGGAAAGTCCACGATCGCCGTGGAATTGGAGCGCCAGCTGGTGGCCGCCGGCCGCCCGGCCTACCGGCTCGACGGCGACAATCTGCGGCACGGGCTCAACGCCGACCTCGGTTTCACCGACGAGGACCGGCGCGAGAACATCCGCCGGGTGGCCCAGGTCGCCTCGCTGTTCGCCGACGCCGGCCTGATCGCCATCGTCTCGGTGATCAGCCCGTTCGCCGACCAGCGCGAACAGGCGCGCGGGGTGCACGCCGCGAGCGGCCTGGACTTCCACGAGATCTTCGTCGACACACCGCTGGAGGTGTGTGAGCGCCGGGATCCGAAGGGCTTGTACGCCAAGGCCCGCGCGGGCCGGCTGCCGGAGTTCACCGGTATCGACTCACCCTACGAACGCCCCGAACACGCCGAGCTCGTGATCACTCCCGACCACGGCTCACCCGCCGAAATCGCCGCGCTGATCCGCCGCGAACTGAGACTGTGAACCGCAGTACCGCCCGCACAACACGCTAGGACGACATGAGTACATCGACAGGATCGTCACCGGGAACCGATACCGCCGCCGGAAACGGACTTCCGGGCGGCGCTGCACTGACCGAACCGTTCACCGCGGCGATCGCCGAGGCCGAGAAGCTGATCGCGGCAGCGGATTTCATCCACGACGAGAAGGATCTCGCCGAGGGCTACGACTACCTCGCCGGGAGTATCGCCGCCTGCCTGCAGCTGTCGGGCACGCACGGCACCAGCCACCCGTACTTCGTGAGCTCCACCGGTCCGCACGCGAAAATGGGCCTGGACAACCCGGATACGCTCTACTACCACGCCAATGTCGAGCCGGGTGCGGAGTATCTGCTCACCGGTGTCCGCGGCAGTACCGTCGATCTCAGCTTTCAGGTGCTGCGCGGCGACTACACCGCCACCGACGTGCCCAACGGCGACGACGCCTTCGACGACCGCCGCCTGCGGATCGCCGAGGACGGCAGCTATCAGCTCCGCTTCGGGCCGCCGAAAGCCGATGCCGGGCCGAACTATTTCGTTCTCGGCGAGGGCGCCTCGATGCTGGCGGTGCGCGAGGTCTACGGAGACTGGAACGCGGAGACGAAGGGCAGTATCCGCATCGAGCGCGTCGACACCATCGGCACCGCGGCGCCCGAGCCCGGTGTCGAACAGTTGCGCAAGCGGTATCGGGCCGCGGCGCGGGCGCTGGTGCAGCGCATCCACACCTGGTTCAACTTCCCGAAATGGTTCTATCTCGACCTGCCGGTGAACACCCTCACCGAACCGCGGCTGACTCCGGGCGGGCTCAGCACACAGTACTCCTCGGTCGGCCACTTCGATCTCGACGACGACCAGGCGCTGGTGATCACGGTGCCGAAATCCGATGCGCCGTATCAGGGATTCCAGCTCGGCAGCCGCTGGTACATCTCCCTCGACTACGTCAATCATCAGACCAGCCTCAACAGCGCGCAGGCTCAGGTCGATCCGGACGGGATGATCCGCATGGTGGTCTCGGCGCGCAACCCGGGCATCGCCAACTGGATCGAGACCACCGGACGCCGCCGCGGCATTCTGCAGTTCCGGTGGCAGCGCGTCGCCCGCGAGATGACCCCGGCGGACGGGCCGCAGTTCGCCTTGGTGCCGTTCGACGAGGTGGCGGCGCAGCTGCCGCATTACGACCTCAACCGCATCGACGAGCAGGGCTGGCGGGCCCGCATCGCCGACCGCCAGCGCGGTTTCGCCGATCGGATGCTCGGATGAGCGCCGGAGCGGGCCTGCTGGCCGACAAGGTGGTCGTGATCAGCGGCGTGGGCCCCGGACTGGGCCGCGCCCTGTGCGTTCAGGCGGCCGCGGCCGGTGCGAAGGTGGTGCTGGCCGCGCGCACCGAATCGCGGCTGCGGGACGTGGCCGGCGAGATCGACGGCGCGGGCGGGACCAGTCTGATCGTGCCGACCGACATCACCGACGACGCCGCGGTGGCGAATCTGGTCGATCGTACGGTCGAGACCTTCGGCCGGGTCGACGCGCTGGTCAACAACGCGTTCGCGATGCCGTCGATGAAATCGCTGGCGCGCACGGACTTTCGGCAGATCAGTGACAGTCTCGAACTGACGGTGCTGGGCACCCTGCGGGCGACGCAGGCCTTCACCGACGAACTGGCCAAGACTCGCGGCGCGGTGGTGATGATCAATTCGTCGGTGCTGCGGCACTCCGAACCGCGCTACGGCAGTTACAAGGTCGCCAAATCGGCCCTGCTGGCGATGTCGCAGACGCTGGCAACCGAACTGGGCGCCAAGGGGATTCGGGTCAACAGTGTGGCGCCCGGCTACATCTGGGCCGATCAGCTGAAGTGGTATTTCGGTGAGGTCGCCAAGAAATACGGCATCACCGTCGACCAGGTGTACGAGCAGACCGCCTCCCGGTCGGATCTGAAGCGACTGCCGGAACCGGACGAGATCGCCAAAGCCGTGGTGTTTCTCGCCTCCGACTGGGCCAGTGCCATCACCGGCCAGACCCTGGACGTCAACTGCGGCGAATACCACGTGTGAGGAACAGAATTTCATGACCGCTCGTACCACCGTCGGCACCGTCGAGGATCTGCACGCATCCGCCACCAAGGCGTGCGGCCTCACCGATTTCGGCCCCGACGACTACACCGAGGCGCTCGGTGTGCTGCTCGACTCGTATCGGCGCGACGCCGACCTCACCGAGCTCGGTTCCAAGATGAACCGCTACTTCCTGCGCGGCGCACTGGTCGCGCGGGCGCTGAGCGAGGCGTCCTGGCAGGCCAACCCCGGGTATGCCGAGACGACCATCCAGCGGCCGATCTTCGTCACCGGCCTGCCCCGCACCGGCACCACCGCGCTGCATCGGCTGCTGGCCGCCGACCCGCAGCATCAGGCGCTGGAGATGTGGCTGACCGAACTGCCGCAGCCGCGTCCGCCGCGCGAGACCTGGGCCGACAATCCGGTGTTCCAGCAGATCGATGCCGGTTTCGCGCGGCATCACATCGACAATCCGGAATTCATGGGCCTGCACTACATGAGTGCCGCCGAGGTCGAGGAATGCTGGCAGTTGCTGCGCCAGACCGTGAAGTCCATCGCCTACGAATCGCTGGCCTACCTGCCGACCTATTCGCAGTGGTTGCAGAAGCAGGACTGGACCAACGCCTATGAGCGGCACAAGCGCAATCTGCAGTTGATCGGCCTCGGTGATTCCCGGGGTTGGGTGCTGAAGAACCCCAGCCACCTGTTCGCGCTGGACGCGCTGATGGAGGTCTACCCGGACGCGCTGATCATCCAGACCCACCGCGATCCGGTGACCATCGTCGGTTCCTCGTGCAGCCTGTCCGAACAGGCCACCAAGGGCTGGTCGAACACCTTCGTCGGCGAGACGATCGGCCGCACCCAGTTGGAGTTGTGGTCACGGGGCCTGCGCGAATTCACTTCCGCGCGTGCGCGGTACAACCCGGACCAGTTCCTCGACGTCCAATTCGAGGATCTGCGGGCGGATCCGTTCGGCACCGTGGAGAAGATCTATTCGGCCTTCGGGCTGGATTACACCGAGCCCGCCCGCAATGCCATGCGGGCGCTCGACGAGGAGAGCAAATCGGGCGATCGCAAACCCGCCCACAAGTATTCGCTGGCCGACTACGGGCTGACCGAGGACGAGGTGCGTTCGGTTTTCGCCGACCTCTGAGATCGCTCCAACCCGCCGCGGGCCGGCTCGGAATCATTGTCCGAGCCGGCCCGCGGCGTTTTCCGGCGCATGAGCCGTGTCAGCCCTCGGCCGATTTCTCGCGGCGGCGGGCGCGGCGCTGCTGGATGGCGGCGAAGCGGAGTTCCAGGCCCGCGACGAACGATTCCAGCGCCAATTCGAAACTCTCCGAGTCGATTTCATCGGCCTTGGCGCGCAGCAGGTGCGCCTGTTCCAGGTGCGGATAGCGGTCGCGGTAGACCTGGACGTCATCGACGAAGCCGCGGGAGAACGAGCCGATGGTCGAGCCCATCACCACATAGCGGGTGGCCGCGCCGATCATGGTGGCCTGGCGGGGTGGCCACCCGGCGCCGACCAGACCGCCGTGCACGGCGTCGGCCGCGCGCAGATTCTCCTCGCGCTTACCGGGGCCCGAGGCCAGGTACGGGACGAAGTTGGGGTGGCGGACCAGGGCCGCGCGGTAGGAACGCGCCCACGAGACCAGGCCAGTGCGCCAGTCGGCGGTTTCGAAGGCCGAGGCGTCCACATGGGACATGATGCCGGCGGCGATATCGTCGAGCAGATCGTCCTTGGTGGGGTAGTGGCCGTACAGCGAGGCCGCCTGAACGCCCAGTTCGGCGGCCAGTTTCCGCATCGAGAGCTCGGGGAGTCCGTCGCGGTCGATCAATTCCAGTGCCGTCTCGCGGATGCGTTCGCGACTCAGGAGCGGTACCCGTGGCCGGGGCATCCTCGCCACCTCCTTCGCCGCGACGCCGATCCGTGCCGAGTCAACCTACACCGTCCGGGACCGGGGCCTTGAACATCCGAACAGTGTTAGTTTATCGTGGCGATAGATACCTAACAACGTTCGGTTAGGAGTTTCCCGTCATGGATCTGGAACTCGGCGACGCTCACCGCGAGCTGCGCGAGGTCGCCCGCGCGTGGGTCGACAAGGAGGTCGTGCCCTACGCCGCGGCCTGGGACCGCGCCGAATCGGTCGATACCGCGATCGTGCGCAAGCTCGGTGACATGGGCTTTCTCGGCATCGAGATCCCCGAGGAACACGGCGGCTCGGGCGGTGACGCGCTGTCGTACTGCCTGCTGCTCGAAGAACTCGGCCGCGGCGACAGCTCGGTGCGCGGCATCGTGTCGGTCTCGCTCGGCCTGGTCGGCAAATCGCTCGAGGCATACGGCAGCGAACAGCAGAAACAGGACTGGCTGCCGCGCTTGTGCGCGGGCGAGTCGCTGGGCTGCTTCGGCCTCACCGAACCGGGCACCGGATCCGACGCGGCGAATCTGACCACCCGCGCGGTCCGCGACGGCGAGGACTGGGTGCTCACCGGCACCAAGATGTTCATCACCAACGGCACCTGGGCCGATATCGCGCTGATCTTCGCCCGCACCGGCGAACCGGGTCCCAAGGGCGTCACCGCATTCCTCGTGCCCACGGACGCACCGGGTTTCGGCCGCACCGAGATCAAGGGCAAACTCGGCCTGCGCGGCCAGGCGACCGCGGAGATCGTGCTCGACGGGGTGCGGGTGCCGGATTCGGCGCGACTCGGCGGCGAGGGGCAAGGCTTCCGGATCGCGATGGCCGCCCTCGACAAGGGGCGCATGGGCGTGGCCGCGGGATGTGTCGGTGTCGCCCGCGCCTGCCTCGAGGCCGCCGTGCGCTACGCCGGGGAACGCGAACAGTTCGGCAAACCGATCGCCTCCTACCAGCTGGTGCAGGAGTTGATCGCCGATATCGCCGTCGAGGTGGAGGCCGCGCGGCTGCTGGCCTGGCGGGTCGCCGACCTGGTCGACCGCGGCCGGCCGTTCGGCACCGAGGCGTCAGTGGCGAAGCTGTTCGCCAGCGAGGCGGCGGTGAAGGCGGCGAACAACGCCATCCAGGTCTTCGGCGGCTACGGGTACATCGATGAATACCCGGTGTCGAAGTATCTGCGCGACGCGCGGGTGCTCACCCTCTACGAAGGCACCAGCCAGATTCAGAAACTACTCATCGGCCGCGCCCTCACCGGCGTGAACGCCTTCGTGTGACAACCGATTTCGAGGAGAGAATTCGATGACAGATCAGCGCAGAGTGGCCGTGGTGACCGGGGCCGCCCGGGGCATCAGCGCGGCGACCGCGGCCCGGCTGGCCGCCGGCGGGGCGGCCGTCGCCATCGCCGACCTCGACGAGAACGCCTGCAAGACAACGGCGGACGAGATCGTCGCCGCCGGTGGCGTGGCCGTCCCGCTGGCCTGTGATGTCACCGACGAGGCGAGCGTCGACTCCGCCTTCGATCGCGTCGCCGCGGAACTGGGGTCGCTCGACATCCTGGTCAACAACGCCGGCGTGCTGCGCGACAATCTGCTGTTCAAGATGTCGGCCGACGACTGGGACACCGTGATGTCGGTCCACCTGCGCGGTGCGTTCCTGTGTTCCCGTGCGGCACAACGGCATATGGTCACCCGCCGGTACGGCAAGATCGTCAACACCTCCAGCGTCTCGGCGCTCGGCAATCGCGGGCAGGCCAACTACTCGGCCGCCAAGATGGGCATCCAGGGACTCACCCGCACCCTGGCGATCGAGCTGGGCCCCTACGGCATCACCGTCAACGCGGTCGCCCCGGGCTTCATCGTCACCGAGATGACCGCCGCCACCGCGGCCCGAGTCGGCGTGACCGTCGAGGAGTGGCAGGCGAAATCGGCGGAGATCACACCGGTGCGCCGGGTCGGCCGCCCCGAGGACATCGCCAACACCGTGGCCTTCCTCGCCTCCGACGAGGCGTCCTTCATCACCGGCCAGACCATTTACGTCGACGGCGGCCGTCGGCTCTGAAACCCTCGAGGAGAACATCATGCGCAGAACAGGCTTCACCGCCGACCACGACGCCTTCCGGGGCACCATCCGCAAATTCGTCGAGACCGAAGTGGCCCCGGTCTACGACACGTGGTTGGAGGCGGGCATCGTGCCCCGCGAGTTCTATTACAAGCTGGCCGAATTGGGCGTCTTCGGTATCGAGGTGCCCGAGGAGTACGGCGGCGCCGGCATCGAGTCGTTCAAATTCCAGGCGATCCTCATGGAGGAAACGGCACGGGCGGGTGTGTCGTTCGGCGGCTCCAGCGTGCACGTCGGACTGTGCCTGCCGTATCTGAAGAAGCTCGCCACCGAGGAACAGAAACAGCGCTGGCTGCCCGGATTCGCGGCCGGTGAGATCATGTTCGCCATCGCCATGACCGAACCCGGCACCGGATCGGATCTGGCCGGAATGCGCACCACCGCCAAGCTTTCCGAGGACGGCACCCACTATGTGCTCAACGGCGCCAAGACGTTCATCACCGGCGGTGTGAACGCCGACCGGGTGATCGTCTGCGCCCGCACCGCCCCGCCCCGCGAGGACAACCGCCGCTTCGGCATCTCCCTGCTCGTGGTCGACACCACCTCGCCGGGCTACACGATCGGCCGCAAACTCGACAAGCTGGGCCTGCGGAGCTCCGATACCGCCGAGCTGAACTTCACCGACGTCCGGGTGCCGGTCGAGGACCTGCTCGGCGAGGAGAACAAGGGCTTCTCCTATCTCGGCCAGAATCTGCCCCAGGAGCGGCTCTCCATCGCCGCCGGCGCCTACGCCCAGGCCGCGGCCGCGGTGCGGTTCGCGCAGGAATACACCCAGCAGCGCAACGTCTTCGGCAAACCCGTCGCCTCCTTCCAGAACACCAAATTCGAACTCGCCGCCTGCAAGGCCGAGGTCGACGCGGCCGAGGCCGTGGTGGATCGGGCACTGGACGCCCTCGACGCCGGTGAACTGAGCGCCGCCGACGCCGCCTCGGCGAAACTGTTCTGCACCGAGGTCGCCGCGCGCGTCATCGACCGCTGCCTGCAGCTGCACGGCGGCTACGGATTCATCAACGAATATCCGATCGCCCGGCTGTATGCCGACAACCGGGTCAATCGCATCTACGGCGGGACGAACGAGGTCATGAAGATGATCATCGCCAAGGATATGGGGCTGTGAACGCGACGCTGTCGCTGGCGAGCATCCTCGCCGAACCGGCACGGCGCCGGCCCGATCACGTCGCGCTCATCGAGGGCGACCGGCGGCTCACCTTCGCGGAATTGTGGCGTGCGGCAAGGGAACAGGCCGGTGCGCTGATCGCGCGCGGTGTCCGGCCGGGGGACCGGGTCGCGCTGATGTGCCCGAATACCGCTGATTTCCCCCGGGCGTACTACGCGATTCTCGCCGCCGGGGCGACGGTGGTGCCCGTGCATCTGCTGCTGACCGCCGACGAGGCCGAATTCGTCCTGCGTAACAGCGGGGCGACGCTGCT
The DNA here is from genome assembly GCF_000308535.1 of Nocardia cerradoensis NBRC 101014. GTDB lineage: Bacteria > Actinomycetota > Actinomycetes > Mycobacteriales > Mycobacteriaceae > Nocardia > Nocardia cerradoensis. Next base: position 58,817 of record NZ_BAFW01000065.1, read on the forward strand.
GATCTGCCATCCGCAGGTGGAATCGGTCGGCGCGGAAGCGGCCCGGCGGGCCGGAATCGCCTGTCTGCGCCCGGAAAGCCTTGTGGGCGAGGCGATCGCGCTGTTCGTCCCGCGCTCCCCGCTGGATACGGCGGTGGTGTTCTACACCAGCGGGACCACCGGCCGGCCCAAGGGCGCGGAGCTGAGCCATCTCAATATGGTCATGTGCGCGACCGTGAACGCCTTCGACGCCAACGACGTGCACCGCGACGACATCGCCCTCGGTGCCCTACCGCTGTTCCACGTATTCGGGCAGACGGTTTCGATGAACTCGACCTGGCGGGTCGGCGCGACGCTCGTGCTGATGCCGAGATTCACCGCGCCCGAGGCGATTCGGCTGATGGTGACGGAACGGGTGAACACCTTCCACGGTGTGCCGACGATGTATCACGGACTGATCGAGGCGGCCCCCGACGCCGGCGAACTGCCCGCACTGCGGCTGTGCATCTCCGGTGGCGCGGCACTGCCGCTGCCGGTGCTGGAACGGTTCGAGGAGGTGTTCGACGCGCAGATCCTCGAGGGATACGGGCTGTCGGAGACCTCACCGACCGCCGCGGTGAATCAGCCGGTCTTCGGACCGCGCGCCGGCACCGTCGGACATCCGGTGTGGGGTGTGGACGTGGAGATCGCCGATCCCGGCATCACCGACCGCATCGAGTTGCTCCCGACCGGCAGCGTCGGTGAGGTGGTGGTGCGCGGGCACAACGTGTTCAGCGGTTACACCGGCAATCCGGAGGCGAGCGCGCGGGCCGTGGTCGACGGCTGGTTCCGCACCGGCGATCTCGGCGTGCGCGACGAGCAGGGCTATCTGCGGATCGTCGACCGGATCAAGGAGATGATCATCCGCGGCGGATTCAACGTCTATCCCACCGAGGTGGAGGAGGCGCTGCTGCGGCATCCGAAGATCGCGCAGGTGGCGGTGATCGGGGTGCCGGACGAGAACTACGGCGAGGAGATCGTGGCGGTCGTCGTGCCCGCCGGTGAGATCAGCGCCGAAGAGGTCATCGCCTACGGCCGCGAGCATGTGGCACGGTACAAGTACCCGCGGCGGGTGGAGTTCGTCTCCGAACTGCCGCTCGGGCCGACGCACAAGGTTCTCAAACGCGAACTGAAGCAACGTTTCATGTGATCCGGCGGCGTGTGCCCCGGCAGCACGAAAGGGACGAGATATGACCGATTTCGCCGATCTGGACGCCCTCGCCGCGGCCGTGGGCACCGAACTCGGTGTCAGCGACTGGTTGCAGGTCGACCAGGAGCGCATCAACACGTTCGCCGACGCCACCGGCGACCACCAGTGGATCCACGTCGACGCCGAGAAGGCCGCGCAGGGCCCCTACGGACACACCATCGCGCACGGATTCCTCACGCTGTCGCTGCTGGTGCCGCTGACCAACCAGGCGACCACGGTGGGCGGCATCACGATGGGAATCAACTACGGGCTCAACAAGGTTCGCTTCATCACGCCGGTCCCGTCGGGCGGCCGCATCCGCGCCCGCGTCCATCTGGACTCGGTCTCCGAGATCCCCGGCGGCATCCAGGCGGTGCGCACGGTCACCATCGAACTGGAAGGCGCGGACAAGCCCGCGTGCGTCGCGGAGAGCATCGTGCGCTACCTGAAATGAGCGTGGGCCGCGGCGGGGCGGAATTCGTCCGCTCCCGCCGCGGTGTCAACGTCGTCCGGGGGCAACGGTGTGCGGCCGCGCCGGATTGTCGTGTGCGGCTCTCACTCGCCGAGTTCGTTGCTCACTTTCACCCAGCGGTCCAGGAGTTGCGTGGCGGCGCCCGAATCGACCGAGGCGGCCGCCCGCTCCAGGGCCGGGCGCAGCAGCTCGTGGATATCGGTGCGGGCGGTCTCGGGGGTCAGCTCGAAGGCGACGATCGCGGCGGCGGAATTGAGCAGAACCGCGTCGCGGACCGGCCCCGGGGCGCCGTTGAACATGTCGCGGGCGATCGCGGCGTTGACCGTCGCATCGCCGCCGCGCAGCGCCGCCGGCTCCACGCGGGGGATGCCCAGGCGCGTCGGGTCGATGAGAGTCTCGTACTGCTCACCCCCGGCGACGACCCACACATCGGTGGTGTCGGCCGTGGTGATCTCGTCGAGACCGTCGTTACCGCGCACCACCAGCGCGCTGGCGCCGCGTTCGGCGAACGCCCCGGCGATCACCGGGACGAGTTCGGCGAAGGCGCATCCGATCAGGCCCGCGCTCGGCTGCGCCGGATTGGTCAGCGGGCCCAGCACGTTGAAGACCGTCGGAATGCCGATCTCCTTGCGCGCCGGACCGGCGAACCGCAGCGCCGGATGAAACAGCGGGGCGAAGCAGAACCCGATGCCCACTTCGCGCACACACCGAGCCACCGACTCCGGGCTCAACGCGATCCGCACCCCCAGCGCCTCGAGCACGTCCGCGCCGCCGCTCTTCGACGACGCCGCCCGGTTACCGTGCTTCACCACCGGAATGCCGGCCGCGGACACCACGATCGAGGACATGGTGGAGATATTGACCGTGCCGGACCGGTCGCCGCCGGTGCCGACGATGTCGACCGCGCCCAGATCGAGCGAGACCCGCCGGGCATGGCTCAACATGCCGGTCGCCAGGCCGGACAGCTCGATCGCGGTGGGGCCTTTCATCTTGATGGCCACGCCGAAAGCCGCGATCTGCGCCTGAGTGGCATTGTCGGAGAAGATCTCGTCGATCGCCCACGCCGCTTCCTCCGCGGTCAGATCGACCCCGTCGGTCAGGGCACCGAGAATCTCGGGCCAGCTGCGCGCGCTCATCACATCTCCCGTTCGCGATCGGACACCCGCATCGGCCGTCCGCGCGGGCGGGGGCAGGCCGCGGATCGCCGTCGGCCGCCCGGCTAGCAGCCTAATCGGCGGAGGCAATTTCTTTGTATCCGCTCGGCTGAAGTGCGTCCCAGCCCGTCGCGGTGCCCTCGTGCCGCTGGGCCAATCCCGCCATCCGCGAACGCTCCTGCGAACAGTGCAGCGCATCCAGGATCTGCACCCGCTGTAATACCAGGTCGATACGACCGTCGCCCGCATCGTCCGCCGGGACATCGGTCTCGACGTCGGCCGCCGACGAGGTGGCGGGGGAGTAGCCCTCCTGCGCGGCGATGTCCACGACCTCGTTCCGGGCCGCGGCCGGAATGCGCAGATGATGACGCAGCAGGGCCTGCTCGTCGGCGCGCCAGCCGGTCGCGCGGTCGAGCGCGCTGGAGCAGGCCTCGGCATCGTCGAAACTGGACACAACGACCACCAGATCCGTTCGTGCCGGATCCAATTCCGTCGCCGCGCCCCGGCCCGACAGCCGCTGCCACACCGATCGAATTCCCATTCCACCCGCCTTCTTCCGCGCCCGGACGCAGCATCCCATATCCGCGATATCCGCTGGTCATCATGGTGACATCGATGCTCGACCTGCGGGTTCACCGGACACGCCGAATCGGCCCCCAGACCCGCACGCGCGCTGACGATTCCGAGCCCGACACCCCGAATTCGCACCCGGCTACGCCTGTCGTACTACGACGAGTCATACTTACCGGCGTGACGACCGCAGTAGGGACCCCAGGATCGGCCATTACTCAGCGTGTGCATTCGCTGAACCGGCCCAACATGGTCAGCGTCGGAACCATCATCTGGCTGTCGAGCGAGCTGATGTTCTTCGCCGGCCTCTTCGCCATGTACTTCGTCGCTCGTGCCCAGGCTCATGGCAACTGGCCGCCGGAACCGACCGAGCTGAACCTCAAGCTCGCCGTGCCGGTCACGGCCGTGCTGATCGCCTCCTCGTTCACCTGCCAGATGGGTGTGTTCTCGGCCGAGCGCGGCGATGTCTTCGGCCTGCGCCGCTGGTACCTGGTCACCTTCTTCATGGGCGCGTTCTTCGTGGCCGGTCAGGGCACCGAGTACCACGCGCTCTACCAAGAGGGCACCACCATCTCGAGCAGCATCTACGGCTCGGTGTTCTTCATCACCACCGGCTTCCACGGTCTGCACGTCATCGGCGGTCTCATCGCGTTCATCTTCCTGCTGATTCGCACCAAGGTCAGTAAGTTCACGCCGGCCCAGGCCACCGCGGCCATCGTCGTCTCCTACTACTGGCACTTCGTCGACATCGTCTGGATCGGGCTGTTCGCCACGATCTACTTCGTCCGCTAGCCGGGCGGCGGCCGTCACGCGCGGTCCGCGACAAATACACACTTTGCACAAGTCGGTTCCGTCTACTCCAAAGGGACACAGATGAGTTCATCTCCCCCGTCAGCGCCAGATCCCACGAGCGGGATCGGCAGCGCTGAGAACAACCAGGCCATCAAGACCCGCAAGCAGCGCCGGATGCGCCGCAAGCTCGCCGGCGGTCTGGTTCTTCTGATGGGCCTCGTCGGAGCCGGCTTCGCGGCATCGGCGCTCACCCCGCACGCACAGGTCGCGACGGCCAACGAGGATCAGTCGGCGCTGATCCGCGAGGGTAAGCAGATCTACGAGACCTCCTGCATCACTTGTCACGGCGCCAACCTGCAGGGTGTGCAGGACCGCGGCCCCAGCCTGATCGGTGTCGGCGAGGCGGCGGTCTACTTCCAGGTGTCCACCGGTCGCATGCCCGCCGCGGGCAACGGCGCGCAGATCCAGCGCAAGCCCCCGAAGTTCGACGCCCGTCAGACCGACGCGCTGGGCGCGTACGTGGCGGCCAACGGCGGCGGCCCGACCGTGGTCCGCGACCCGAACGGTGAGATCGCGCAGGATTCCCTGATCAAGGGGGCCGACCTGGGCCGCGGTGGCGAGTTGTTCCGCCTCAACTGCGCGTCCTGCCACAACTTCACCGGTAAGGGCGGTGCGCTGTCCTCCGGCAAGTTCGCGCCGCCGCTGGAACCGGCCAACGCGCAGCAGATCTACACCGCGATGCTCACCGGCCCGCAGAACATGCCGAAATTCTCCGACCGGCAGCTGTCTCCGGAGGAGAAGCGTGACATCGTGGCCTATGTGAAGGACCGCACCGAGACCACGCCGGAGGCCGGATACGGCCTGGGCGGTTTCGGTCCCGCGACCGAGGCCATCGCCATCTGGGTCGCCGGCATCATCGTGCTGGTCGGCGCCGCGATGTGGATCGGATCGCGATCATGAGCGAACAGGAGCGAAACGAGATGAGCCGGCCTGAGGATGGCGGCGGTAAGGGCGTGAACCTGAACCCCACCGAGGAGCAGCTCGACGCGATGTCGACCGCCGAGCTGGTCGAACTCGGTACCGCGCGCGACGGCGTCGACGTCGTCTACCGCGCTCCGCGCTGGCCGGTTCCGGGGACACGCGCGGAGAAGCGCGCCGAGCGCCACGTGACGTTCTGGTTCGCCGTCTCCGCCCTGGCGGCGGCCGCGCTGATCGGCGTGTTCCTGTTCTGGCCGTGGGAGTACAAGGGCCAGCACGAGGATGGCAACGCCCTGTATTCGCTGGCCACGCCGCTCTACGGCCTGCTGCTGGGAATCGCGGTGCTGGCCATCGGCGTTGCCGCGGTCATCATCCGCAAGAAGTTCATCCCGAACGAGATCTCCATCCAGACCCGCCACGACGGTCCCTCCGACGAGGTCGACCGCCGCACTCTGGGCGCGCAGCTGTCGGACGCGCTGGAGACCTCGACGCTGGGTCGTCGCAAGATGATCACCCGTACCGCCGGACTGGGCGTGGGTGTGCTGGGTATCGGCGCACTGTTCCTGTTCGTCGGCGGCATGATCAAGAACCCGTGGGCCAAGGGCATGAAGTCCCCGCTGTGGGTGTCGGGCTGGACTCCGGACTACCCGGGCCAGACCATCTACCTGCGCAAGGACACCGGCCGGCCCGAGGACATCGTGCTGGTGCGGCCGGAGGACCTCGACGGCGGCGCCATGGAGACCGTGTTCCCCTGGAAAGAGGAATGGCGCGGCAACGAGGAGGAGACCCTCCAGTCGCTGCGTGGCATCCGCAACGCGGTCATGTTGATCCGCCTGCGCCCGGAGGACGGGCAGAAGGCGATCAAGCGCAGGGGCCAGGAGAGCTTCAACTTCGGTGACTACTGGGCGTACTCGAAGATCTGCACTCACCTGGGCTGCCCGACGTCGCTGTTCGAGCAGCAGACCAACCGGATCCTGTGCCCGTGCCATCAGTCGCAGTTCTCGGCGACCGAGTGGGGTAAGCCGATCTTCGGTCCCGCCGCCCGCGCGCTGCCGCAGCTGCCCATCACCGTCAACACCGACGGCTACCTGGTCGCCAACGGCGATTTCATCGAGCCGCTCGGTCCGGCCTTCTGGGAGCGTCGTTCATGAGTCCGAGCAAAGTGGTCGCACAGGCCAACGAGATGGACGAGCGGTATCGTGCCGCGGCGTTCGTGAAACGGTCGATCAACAAGGTCTTCCCGACCCACTGGTCGTTCCTGCTGGGTGAGATCGCGCTCTACGCCTTCATCATCCTGATCCTGTCGGGTATCTACCTGACGCTGTTCTTCGATCCGTCGATGAGCGAGGTCGTCTACCACGGCGCCTACCAGCCGCTGCGCGGCGTCACCATGTCGCGGGCGTACGAGACGGCGCTGAACATCTCCTTCGAGGTGCGCGGCGGTCTGTTCGTCCGCCAGGTACACCACTGGGCGGCGCTGCTGTTCGCGTGCTCGATCATCATCCACCTGTTCCGCATCTTCTTCACCGGCGCGTTCCGCAAGCCGCGTGAGGCGAACTGGGTGATCGGCTCGCTGCTGCTGATCCTGGCGATGTTCGAGGGCTTCTTCGGTTACTCGCTGCCCGACGACCTGCTGTCGGGTACCGGTCTGCGGGCCGCCTTCGGTGGTATCACCATGGGTATTCCGCTGGTCGGCACCTGGATGCACTGGCTGATCTTCGGCGGTGACTTCCCGGGCACGATCATCATCCCGCGCCTCTACATCGCGCACGTGCTGCTGTTCCCGGGCATCATGCTGGCGCTGATCGCGGCGCACGTGGCGATCGTCTGGTACCAGAAGCACACCCAGTTCCCCGGCCCGGGCCGCACCGAGAACAACGTGGTCGGTGCCCGCATCGTGCCGGTGTTCGCCGCCGACCAGGGCGCGTTCTTCATGTTCACCCTGGGCGTGCTCGCCGTCATGGGTGGTGTGCTGCAGATCAACCCGATCTGGAACCTGGGTCCCTACAACCCGTCACAGGTGTCGGCCGGTTCGCAGCCCGACTTCTACATGATGTGGACCGACGGTATGGCCCGTCTGATGCCGCCGTGGGAGCTGTATCTGGGCCGCTACACCGTTCCGGCTCCGTTCTGGGTCGCGCTGATCATGGGCTTGGTGTTCGCGGTGCTGATCGCCTACCCGTGGATCGAGAAGCGCCTCACCGGTGACACGGTGAACCACAACATCCTGCAGCGTCCGCGCGACGTGCCGGTGCGCACGGCGATCGGCGCCATGGCCATCGCCTTCTACCTGGTGCTGACCCTGGCCTGTGTCAACGACATCATCGCGCTGAAGTTCGATGTGTCGCTGAACGCGACGACCTGGTTCTTCCGTATCGCCCTGCTCGTCGCGCCGCCGATCGCCTACTTCCTGGCGTACCGGTTGTGCCTGGGCCTGCAGCGCGCCGACCGCACGGTCCTCGAGCACGGCATCGAGACCGGTGTGATCAAGCGCCTGCCGCACGGTGAGTACATCGAGGTCCACCAGCCGCTGGGCCCGGTCGACTCGCACGGCCACCCGATTCCGCTGGAATACCAGGGCGCGCCGGTGCCGAAGAAGATGAACAAGCTGGGCTGGGCCGGCAAGCCGGGTTCGGGTTCGTTCCTGCGGGCCGATCCGCCGGCCGAGGCCGAGGCGCTCACCGCGAGCGAGCACGAGGCCGAGCACAAGCAGCTGGAGGTCCTGGCCACCTACCAGGAGCAGACCAGCGGCAGCGGCGGCAAGCACAGCCACTGAGTTCGCTGTAACGAAGCCCCGAGTCGATCATTCGGCTCGGGGCTTCGTCGTGTCTGCGGCCGGGTGCCGTGCCGTCGCTCCCGTCCCGGCGCCGGTACGGCCGCGCTGCGGGTGCACAGCGGGTGCGCAATTAGACTCGCGCTCATGATTACCGCGATCGTTCTGATCCACGCCGAGGCGGCCCGGATTCCCGAAACCGCGCAGGCACTGGCCGATCTCGACGGCGTCGCCGAGGTCTACTCGTGCGCGGGAGACGTCGACCTGATCGCGGTGGTGCGGGTGCGCGATCACGAACGGATCGCCGAGGTGGTGACCGGCCGGGTGAACAAGACCGCCGGAGTCCTGCGCACGACGACCCATATCGCCTTCAAGTCCTATTCGAGTGCGGATGTGGAGGCCGGATTCTCGCTGGGGGAGTGAGTGCCGCACCGGTTTCGGTCGTCGGTGGGCGTCGGCGTGGGCCGCTACGCGCTGGTGCGCGTGAGATATTCGCTCGCAGCCGATTCCGCGCGGGTGGCCGCCTCGGCGCGTTCGACCCAGGCGAGCCAGGGTCCCGCGCCCAGCCGCGGTTCCCGATACCCCTCGCTGGTGCGGACGATGCGGGTTCCGGGCTGATCGAGCCAGCGGGCGATCACACCCGTCTCCTCGGGTGGGGCACCGCGTAACGGCGGGTGGTCGGGATCGTGCAGATCGTCCGCCCCGGCGGGGATGCGCGGCTCCGGGGAAGCGCCCGAGATGACGGTGGCGGGGCGGACCGTCTCGGCGGCGGCGACCAGACTGTCGACCACCGGCATCGGTGGAATACCGCGCGCGGCGGTTCCGGCGGCGGCGAGGCGGCCGTAGCGGATCACCGCGAATTCCCAGCCGCCGGCGCCGTCGGGGCGGGCCGCGACCAGCTCGGCGATCCGGGCGAGGGCGGCCAGGCGCTGCGTGCGCCGCAGCGCCCGAACCACGGCGCAGGTGC